>SYOX01000369.1 GCA_005804885.1 Pseudomonadota bacterium | reverse complement strand
GTCTTCCGAGTCCTGGCCACCCACGGCGACACATTCCTCGGCGGCGAGGACTTCGACAGCCGGATCATCGCCCGGCTGGCCGACGACTTCCATAAGGAGCACAAGATCGACCTGCGCCGCGACCCCATGTCCCTGCAGCGCCTCAAGGAGGCCGCCGAGCGCGCCAAGCACGAGCTGAGCACCCAGTTCGAGACCGAGATCAGCCTGCCCTTCATCGCCAGCGATCAGGGCGGCCCGAAGCACCTGGAGGTGACGCTGACCCGCGGGGAGCTCGAAGACTTGGTCCTCGACCTCGTCGAGCGCTCCCTGGATCCCTGCGCCCAGGCCCTCAAGGACGCCGGGCTGGGCATCGACGACATCGACGACATCGTCATGGTCGGCGGCATGACCCGCATGCCCCTGGTCCAGCAGCTCGTCATGGAGTTCTTCCGCCGAGAGCCCCACACGGGCCTGAACCCCGACGAGATCGTCGCCATGGGCGCCGCCATCCAGGGCGGCGTCATGGGCGGCGAGCTGACCGACGTCCTGCTGCTCGACGTCCTGCCCCTCTCTCTCGGCGTCGAGACCATGGGCGGCATCTTCACCGCCCTGATCGACAAGAACACCACCATCCCCTGCTCCCACGCCGAGGTCTTCTCGACCGCAGTGGACAACCAGCCCCTCGTGACCATCCATGTGCTCCAGGGCGAGCGCAACATGGCCGCGGACAACCACAGCCTGTCGCGCTTTGACCTCATCGGGATTCCCCCCGCGCCGCGCGGGGTGCCCCAGATCGAGGTCACCTTCAACGTCGACGCCAACGGCATCTTGAGCGTCTCCGCCAAGGATCTCGGCAGTGGCAAGGAGCAGGCCATCCGCGTGGCCGCCACCGGCGGCCTCTCTGAAGCTGAGATCAACCGCATGGTCGGCGAGGCCAGCGCCTTCGGTGAGGCCGACGCGCTCCGCCGCGAGATCGCCGAGCTGCGCAACAAGGCCGCCGGGCTCATCTACACCTCCGAGCGCTCCCTGCGCGAGTACTCCGAATACCTCAACCCCGCCGAGCGCGAGGTCCTCATCCGTGACATCCACTCTTGCCGGGACGGGATCGAGAGCAATGACCCCACCGAGCTCGAACAGATCATCACGCGCCTTGAGCAGTCCGCCCACAAGATCGCCGAAGCCATGTACTCCGAGATGGCCTACGCCACCGACTCGGAGTAGGGCGCGCCCCCGACCGACCCCCGATCTCCACGGCCCGGCCACCCGCTCGCCGCGCCTGCTTCCAGACCCACGCCCGACGCGCGGCCTTCACGCCACCGCCGCCGCTCCTCCTCCCCTGACGCCACGGTGAACCCATGAGCGCCGACTTCTATCAGGTCCTCGGGGTCGAAAAAGACGCCTCGCCGCAGGACATCAAGAAAGCCTACCGCCGCCTCGCCCTCCAGTACCACCCCGACCAGAACGACGGCGACAAGGTGGCCGAGGAGAAGTTCAAGGAGATCAGCGAGGCCTACTCCGTCCTCGGCGACCCCGAAAAACGCGCCCAGTTCGACCGCTTCGGCACCGTCGGCGCCAACCCCTTCGGCGGCGGCGGCGGCAACCCCTTCGCCGGCGGCAACCCCTTCTCCGGCGGCGTCCCCTTCGGCGGCGCCAACGACATCTTCGTCGACATCCTCAACGACCTCTTCGGCGCACGCCGCAGAGCCGGCGCCGCCCGCCGCGGCGTCGACCTCAAATACGTCCTGGAGTTGACCCTCGAAGAGGCCGCCTCCGGCATCAAGAAGACCATCCAGGCCCCCAGGATCGAGGGCTGCTCCGTCTGCGAAGGCTCCGGCGCCAAACCCGGGACCCGCCCCGCGACCTGCCAGGGCTGCAACGGGACCGGGCAAGTCCGCGTCCAGCAAGGGTTTTTCAGCCTCGCCAGGACCTGCGGCCGCTGCGGGGGCGCCGGCGAGGTGATCGAATCACCCTGCCGCCGCTGCGAGGGCGCAGGCCGGATCACCACCCACGAGGAGCTTGAGGTCGAGGTCCCCGCCGGCGTCTCCGACGGCCAGCGCCTGCGCTGGACCGGCAAGGGCGAGCCCGGCTTCAAGGGCGGCCCGCCCGGCGACCTCTACGTCGTCGTCGCGCTCGCCTCGCACCCCTTCTTCGAGCGCCGCGAGCAGGACGTCGCCTGCGCCGTCCCCATCTCCTTCCCGCAGGCCGCCCTCGGCACCGAGATCGACGTCCCCACCCTCTTCGGCAAGGTCCGCATGAAGATCCCCGCCGGGACACAGTCCGGCAAGGTCTTCCGCCTGCGCAAGAAGGGCTTCCCCAGCGTCGACAGCCGACCCCACGGCGATCAGCTCGTCACCGTCACCGTCGAGACCCCGACCAACCTCACCGAGCGACAGGAGGAGATCCTGCGCGAGTTCGCCCAGCTCGGCGGCGAGGAGGTCCAGCCCGAGCGCCAGGGCTTCCTCGACCGCATGAAGAAGTTCTTCAGCTGATGCGCCCCTCCGCCCCAGCGCCTCGCCGCCTCATCGCCCCGCGCGCCGCGTGCTTCGCGGCGCTGGCCGCCCTGGCGCTGGCGGCCTCGCTGTGGCCGACCCCGGCCCTCTCTCAGGCCCCCGGGCCGCTCAAGATCGGGGTGCTGCTGCCCCTGTCTGGCAAGCACAAGCGCCTCGGCGGGGCCATCCTCGACGCGGTGTCGCTGACGCGCTCGGTCGTCAAGGACGTCGACTTCACGGTCGCGGACACTGGCGGCACCGCCGAGGGCGCCCGCCGCGAGGTGGAGCGGCTCGCCCTCGACCTCGACGTGGTGGCCCTGCTCGGCCCCGTCGGCTGGGAAGAGGCCAGGGCCGCCGCGGTCCGCGCCCAGCAGCTCGGCCTGCCCATCATCAGCCTGAGCAACCAGGAGGGCATCGAGGCCATCGGCGATCTGGTCTTCCGCGGCCGACCCTCGGTCCAGGAGCAGGCCCGGCTGATGGCCACCGTCGCCGTCAACGAGATGAAGATCGAGCGCTTCGCCATCCTCTACCCCGACGACGAGCTGGGCCAGAGCGCCGCGATGGCCTTCTTCGAACAGGCCAGAGGCGGCGGCGGCCGCGTCATGGCCATGAGCAGCTACGCGGCCGGCGAGACGAACCTCCAGAAGGCCGTCGAGGCGCTCGTCTCCAGGCGCGCGCCCAAGCTCGCCGGCCGCTCGCTGGCCAGACCCCCCACCAGCACCATCCGGCAATGGGGCCAGGTCTCCAGAGTCGACTTCGACGCGATCTTCGTCCCCGACTACGACGACTCCATCGCCCTGGCCTGCCGCTTCCTTCGCTTCAACGACGTCCCCCTCCCCGGGCTCGACGACGGCATCACCGTCCAGCTCCTCGGGACCGCACACATGCACGGCCCCAGGCTGGCCGACTCCGAGGGCCTCGTCAGCGGCGCGCTCTACCCCGAGCTCTTTGCCCTGAGCCACGCCGACGATCAGGCGGCCGCCTTCGCCCGGATCTACGCCGAGTCCTTCGGCCGGGAGCCCGTCGACATCGACGCGCAGGTTGTTGATCTGTATGGTATTCTCGCAGATCGAGCGCGCGAGGCGCGGGCCGCGGGGCTCTCGGGGCAGCAGGCGCGGCGCGCCGCCGCGGCGGGCCTCGTCCAGATGAAGGACTACGAGGGCCTGACCGGCAAGCAGCGCTTCGCGGCCGACCGCTCGCCCATCCACGCCTTTGAGATCTGGGTCGTCAACGCAAACGGTGAGGTGGCCCCGTCGTTCTGAGCGAGCGCCGGGGTCGACGCAGGAGGTGGGATGGAGTCCGAACAGGTCGACTCACGGGAGGGCGAGGTGGAGGGGGGGCCGACGGGTGCGCCTCGATGGTGGCTCCACGGCCTGCTGCTGCTGGCGACGCTGGGGACGACGACGGCCTTCGGGGTCACCTTCGCGGGCGATCGCCTCGACGCGCCCGGCTGGTGGGCCGATCCCGCCGTCTGGAGCCAGGGGCTGGCCTACTCGCTGTCGATCATGGCGATCCTCCTGGCCCATGAGCTGGGCCATTACATCACCGCGCGGCGCTACGGCGTGGACGTGACGCCGCCCTTCTTCCTGCCGGGCTTTCCGCCCTTCGGGACCTTCGGGGCCTTCATCAAGATGCGGATGGAGCGGCCCGTGACGGCCTCGCAGCTCTTCCGGATCGGGGCGGGCGGGCCTTACGCCGGCTTCGTGCTGGCCTTGCCGCTCTTGATGATCGGGCTGGCGCTCAGCGAGGTCCAGCCGCTGCCCGAGGAGCTGGCCGGGGCGCAGCTGGGCGACTCGCTGCTGATGATGGGCCTGGTGCGGGCCTTCTTCGGCGTCATCCCGCAAGGGCAGGACGTCTTTTTGCACCCGATGGCCTACGCCGGCTGGGTGGGGATGTTCGTGACCTCCTTCAACCTCGTGCCGCTGGGCCAGCTCGACGGGGGTCACATCGCCTACACCCTCTTCGGGGAGCGCTTCAACAAGGTCGCCTGGGGGCTCTACGGGGCGCTGGTGGTGCTGGGCCTGCTGGTCTTTCAGGGCTGGCTGGTGCTGGCCCTGTTCCTGTTCTTCATGGGGCCGAAGCACCCGCCCGTGGTCGAGGGGCGAGTCGCGCTCAAGGGGGTCGACCGGTGGGCAGGCTTCGGGGCCCTGGCGCTCCTGGTGTTGACCTTCACCCCCCGGCCCTTCAATGTCTCGATCATGGACGTCCTGTCGGGGATGTGATGCGTTTTGAGTGCGAGTCATGTGGTCACCTCGGTGAGGCGGCGCAGATCAAGCCTGCGGCGGCGGGCGTCGAGCTGGTCTGTGCCAGCTGCGGCCACGCTTCGATCCTCGGCGCCACGGCCTCGCCCGTCGCCCCACCCGCCGCGGGCGTCGAGCGGGCCGACCCACGGCGCCTCATCGCCTCCGTGTTGAGTGGGGCGGAGGGCGCGGCGGCAGGGGCGCACTTGCCCGATGGGGCGCTCGATCCCGTGGAGGTCCTCAAGGCGCGGGGGGTGCGGATCGACCCTGGTCAGGGGGATGTCCGCTGTCCGAAGTGCGGGTATCGCCAGGGATCGGCGGGGAGCTGTCGCCAGTGCGGCGTGGATCTGAGCCGATCGGATCTTCAGGGGATCTTCGACCGCCCGCCGGAGGGCAAGGAGGCCGACGCCGAGCTGCTCGACGCGCGCTGGGAGGCGCTGTCGAGGCCAGGGGGAGGGCTGCTCGACGCGGGGGAGCGGGAGTCCTTCATCCGCCTCGCCTCGGAGCTGGGCCTGCTCGACAGGGCCTCGCGGCGCTTCCGCTTCCACGCCCAGGATCACGCGGGGTCCGAGCAGGGCGAGGCGGCCGCCGACGCCCTGTCCAGGCTGGTGGAGCGGATGCACGCCGAGTTCGTCAGCGCCCACGGGGCCAGCAGCCGCGATCAGTACACCGAGGGCGCCCGCCAGATCCGGATGGGGCTCTACGCCCTGGCCGTCGTGATGTGCCTGCTGGTGGCGGCGCTGGCGGCGTGGATCTTCCTGTAGCGGGGTTGTCCTGGCCGGGCAGAGGTGGCACCATCGCCTCGGCCGGAGCGAGTTCGGCGCGCATCGATCCGGGCGGTCAACATGAGGGAGTTCGACATCATCGGTCGGATCAAGGCGAGGACGGGGTCGATGGCCGGCGTCCGCCTCGGGATCGGGGACGACGCGGCGGTGTTGGAGCGCGGGGCCTTTGACCTGGTGGCGCTGGACACGATGGTCGAGGGGGTCCACTTCCGCTGGGGGTGGTCCTCGGCGGCCGACGTGGGCTGGAAGCTGCTGGCGCGAAACCTGAGCGATATCGCGGCGATGGGCGGCACGTCAGGGCCATTCCTGCTCTCCTTCGCGCTCGGGGAGGGGGTCGACGGCGCCTGCGTCGATGGGCTCGTCGAGGGGCTTGAGGCGGCGGCGCGGGCCATGGTCGAGGCCCGCGGGGAGGTCGGCCCCATCGGCGGGGACACGACGCGAAGCCCCGGGCCGACGGTCTTGTCGCTGACCTTGTTCGGGCGCACGGGGCCGCGCGGCCCCGTGACGCGGCGCGGGGCGCAGGCGGGGGACGTCGTGGCGGTGGTCGGCGCGCTGGGCGCGGCCGCGGCGGGGCTGGAGGTGCTTCAGCGCGGCCTGGAGGGCGTGGGGCGCTGGGCGGAGCTGGTCGAGGCGCACAGGCGGCCCTGGGCCCAGGTGAGGGCAGGGGCGTGGCTCGGGCGCCAGGAGGGCGTCAGGGCGATGATCGACGTCAGCGACGGCTTCGCCCAGGATCTCGGGCACCTGCTGCGGCCCGCGGGGCTCGGCGCGCGCGTCGAGTTCGAGGCGCTGCCCTCGCCTGCGGCGCTGCGGGCCTGCGCGGTCGAGCTCGGCGCGGAGGGCTCGCGCTGGGTGCTGGCCGGCGGGGACGATTACGCGCTGGTGGTGATCGCGGCGGCCGGGCGCTTCGAGGCGATCGCGGCGGCGGCGGCGGGCGAAGGGATCGAGCTCGTCTCGGTCGGTCGGGTGAGGTCGGAGCGCGGGGTCGAGGTCGTGGGGGCGGGCGGGCTGCAGATTGCGGCGTCGCTGGCGGGCTATGAGCACACCTTCGAAGGGGGCGGCGAGGAAGGATGAGCAAGGCGGGGCGACAGCCCAAGGTGATACGCAGGCCGCGGGAGCACGCGGATCTGGAGCGCTTCGCGCGGCTCTGGGAGAAGTCGGTGGTGTCCAGCTGGGAGGCGATCCTGGCGCCCTCGTTGATCGACGCGATGCCGCTGCCGACCGAGGGGTCGGTGCTGGTGGCCGAGTGCCGCACGGGGCACATCCCGATCCTGCTCAGCGAGCGGCTGGCCTCGGGGGTGCGCTGCGTGGCGCTGGACCCAAGCCGGGAGATGCTCGACGTGGCGCGGGTCAAGCCGGGCGGGTCGGAGCAGATCTGGTGGGAGGCGCGCCAGACCCACCAGCTGCCCTACCAGCCGGGCGTCTTCGGGGCCAGCCTCTGCGGGGCGGGGGTGGTGACCAAGGACGACCTGCATCGCTCGGCCGGACAGCTCGCGCGGGTGACCCAGGAGGGCGGCGCGGTGGGCCTCCTGGTGCCCATGGCGGGCTCGCTCCAGGCCTTCTACGATCTGTTCCGGGAGGCGCTCGTGGCCCTGGACATGACCCACTTCGAACCCAGGCTCGACGAGACGATCGACGGCCTGCTCGACGAGGAAACGCTCCGGGTGGATCTGGCGGCGGCGGGGATCCGCGACGTGGAGGTCCACCCCGTCGATCTGTCGGTCTCCTTTGACAGCGGGGAGGCCTTCCTGCACCACCCGATGGTCGAGGCGCTCTACATGTCGGGGTGGATGGCCATCTGCCCCGACAAGACGGCCCGGGACAGCCTGATGGGGCACGTGATCGAGGCGCTGGACACCTACTTCTACGGCTTTGACATGACCTTGAGGATCCGGGCGGCGTGGCTGATGGGCTTCGCCCGCAGCCAGGAGCCGGTCTGGAGCTGACCTCGCCGCTGCGCCGAGTCGGTTGAAAATTTGAATGAAATCAGCGGTTTGAGGTCCCCGGCGGCGATCAGCGCGAGCCGACCAGGTCGTGCTTCTTGAGCAGCTCGCGCAGGTGGTAGCGGGTCAGGCCGGCGGTGCGGGCGGCCTGGGAGATGTTGCCCTCGTGGGCGTCGATCAGCCGGGCCATGTACTCGCGCTCGAACTGGTCCAGGATGCGCTGCTTGGCGTCCTTGTAGGACTCCGTCAGGTCGACGGCGATGCTGGCGCTGTCGTCACCCGCGGCGTCGCCGCCCGACCGCGCGGGGGCGGGCAGGGGGACCAGGGAGCTGGTCAGGTGGAGGTCCTTGCGGGTGATGAGCGCGCCGTCGGCGAGGTTGAAGGCGCGCTCGCAGACGTTCTTGAGCTCGCGGACATTGCCGGGCCAGGCGTGCCGGGTGAGGACCTCCAGAGCGTCGGGGGCGAGCTGGAGGCGCCTGCCGCCGGGGTTCTGCCGGGCGAAGAGGTCCAGGAAGTGGTGGGTCAGCAGCGCGATGTCGTCGGGCCGCTCGCGCAGCGAGGGCAGGGTGAGCTGGATGACGGAGAGGCGGAAGTAGAGGTCCTCGCGGAAGGCGCCCTCGGCGACCATCTTGCGCAGGTCGCGGTTGGTGGCGGCCACGACCCGGACGTCGACGCGGATGGTCTTGTCGCCGCCGACGCGCTTGAGCTCGCGGTTCTCCAGCACCCGCAGCAGCTTGGGCTGAAGGTCCACGGGCAGCTCGCCGATCTCGTCCATGAAGATCGTGCCGCCGTTGGCCTGCTCGAAGGCGCCCTTGTGCTGGGCCACCGCGCAGGTGAAGGCGCCCTGCTCGTGGCCGAAGACGGTCGACTCCATCAGATCGCGCGGGATCGCCGAGCAGTCCAGGACGACGAAGTTGCCGTTCTTGCGCCGGGAGTGCTCGTGGATGGCGTGGGCGACGCGCTCCTTGCCCGTGCCCGTGTCGCCCTCGATCAAGACGGTCAGATCCGAGGGCGACACCTTCTCCAGCGTGGCGAAGACCGCCCTCATCCCCACTGAGCGCCCCAGCAGCTCCCCGAAGCGGTCCTGATCGCTCAGGGGCAGCTCGACCGTGTCCTCGGAGGGCTGGAAGATGAAGGTGGAGTTGCCGGCCTTGAAGGCGCAGCCGGGCTTGAGGAAGACCTCCTTGATCCGCAGCCCCTCGTAGGTCACGCCGTTGGTCGAGCCCAGGTCGCGCAGCAGGTAGCCCTTCTCGTCGGCGCTGATCTCGAAGTGCGTCCCGGAGATGGCCTTGTCTTCCAGCGCCAGGTCGTTGACCGCCGAGCGCCCGGCGTAGATCTTCAGCTTCCCTATCGAGATCTCCTTGCCCCGGTCCGGCCCCTCGCTCACGAGCAGCCTCGCCTTCCTCAGGTGCCTCGCCGTCGCCCGCCTGTCGACGAAGACCGTGCTCAAGGCCGGATTCTTGCCATAATCCGTCATGGATATCCCGTGGCTCATCAGTGTTTGTCATTTCTAGCCCGGCCGGAGGGTAGCACAGCGCCGACCGGCATGTCACGGACGAGCCGCTTGTTCCGCTCGACAAGGCGCGATCGCTGGCCTACTCTGCCGCCCACGCGGCGCCCCCAGGTTCAGCGCCGCCTCAAGGAGAGGGCGCCATGGCAGGCCGCAAGCAGGACAACAACACACAAGACACCACGGACGGCGCCGCCGCACCCTCACGAAAGCCGCGCAAGAAGGCCACCGCTCCCCCTCAGACCCCGCCACCCTCTCGCCTCTGGCGCGCGATCAAGCTGCTCATCACCTTGACATTGCTCGTCTTTCTGGGCGGCGCGGTCGGCGCCGCCGGCCTCTTCCACCACTTCAGCCAGGACCTCCCCCCCATCTTCAAGGCCGACGACTACAAGCCCAAGCAGATCACCCGCATCTACAGCAGCCAGGGCGACCTGATCGAAGAGCTCGTCGCCCCCGACGGCCGCCGCACCCTCGTGGACTTCGACCACATCTCGCCCTTCATGCGCGACGCCATCCTCGCCGCCGAGGACGCCGACTTCTACCGACACGCCGGCCTCGACTACATCGGCATGGTCCGCGCCCTCTACACCGCCCTGCGCTACGACAAGCTCCACGGCGCCAGCACCATCACCCAGCAGGTCGTCAAGAACCTCATCCTGACCCCCGAGCGCACCATGAAGCGCAAGGTCCAGGAGATCCTCCTGGCCCGCCGCCTCGACGAGGGCCTCGACAAGCGCGACATCCACACCATCTACCTCAACCAGATCTACTTCGGCCACGGCAACTACGGCGTCGAGGAGGCCGCCCGCTTCTTCTTCGGCAAGCCCTCGGAGGACCTCAACCTCGAAGAGGCCGCCTTGCTCGCCGGCGTCGTCCAGTCCCCCGAGCGCCTGAGCCCCTTCAAGCACCCCCAGAGAGCCGTCGACCGCCGCCGCTACGTCCTGGAGCAGATGTGGCAGAAGGGCTTCGTCTCCGAGGCCCAGGCGCGCGCCGCCATGGACGCCCCCCTGGTCCTGTCTCGATCGGCGGAGCGCGACCCCCACCTCGACTCCGCCCCCTTCTACACCGCCCACGTCCAGCGCCTCCTGGCCGACCTCTACCCCGGTCAGGAGGTCGCCGCCATGGGCCTGCACGTCCACACCGCGCTCTCCGTCCCCCACCAGAAGCGCGCCGAGGAGGCCCTGCGCAAGGGCCTC
The DNA here is from genome assembly GCA_005804885.1 of Pseudomonadota bacterium. Classification (GTDB taxonomy): domain Bacteria; phylum Myxococcota_A; class Bradymonadia; order Bradymonadales; genus SYOX01. The sequence goes on along the minus strand of SYOX01000369.1, from coordinate 70,127 downwards.
GTCAACCTCGACGTCCGCACGGGCCACTACCGACCCCTGCGCCGCCTCAAGAACCCCTCCCTCATCGAAAAACACCGCCAGGACAGCCGCCCGCGCTCACGGCGAGGCCTCAAGGCCCAGGTCGCCTACGAGGCCGTCGTCACCGGGGTCACCGCCACCGCCGTCAAGGTCGCCGTCGGCGACACCACCGGCACCGTCGCGCTGAACCCCGCCAGCCGCGTCAACCCCGAAGGCAAGCCCCTGCCCAGGCTCTTCTCCCCCGGCGACGTCCTCCGCGTCATGTCCGACAAGGACCTCCCTCCCGACGCCACCAACGTCACCTTCGGCTTCGCCCCCGGCGCACAGGGCGCCATCGTCGCCATCGACGTCCAGACCCGCCACGTCGAGGCCCTCGTCGGCGGCTTCGACTTCGACGCCTCCTCCTTCAACCGCGCCACACAGGCCCGCCGCCAGACCGGCTCCTCCTTCAAGCCCATCGTCTACGGCGCCGCCCTGCGCGAGCGCATCTCCACGCCCGCCACCATCTGGGACGACGCCCCCACCCCCTTCGTCATGGACACCGGCCAGTCCTGGAGCCCCAAGAACGCCGACAACAGCTTCAAGGGCCCCCTGACCATGCGCAAGGCCCTGGCCCTGTCCCGCAACGTCGTCGCCGTCCGCATCCTCCAAAAACTCACCGTCCCCAAGGCCACCGCCTTCGCCCGCGACCTCGGCATCGAGAGCCCCATCGTCGACAACCTCACCATGGGCCTCGGCTCCTCTGAGTTGACCGTCCTGGAGACCACCTCCGCCTTCGCCACCCTGGCTGACAAGGGCCGCAGAGCGCCCCCCATCTTCATCGTCTCCATCCTCGACGCCTACGGCCAGCCTATCTACCAGGCCAGGCCCGAGCGCGAGCAGACCATCCCCCACGACGTCTCCTGGCTCCTGACCGACATGATGACCTCCGTCCTGACCGAAGGCACCGCCTCGCGCATCGGCAAGCAGCTCAAGCGCCCCGCCGCCGGAAAGACCGGCACCACCAACAAGAACCGCGACGTCTGGTTCATGGGCTTCACCCCCCACAAGGTCGCCGGCGTCTGGGTCGGCAACGACGACAACACCTCCCTGGGCAAGGGCGCCAGCGGCGGCGGCACCGCAGCCCCCGTCTGGCTCGACTACATGCTCTTCGCCCACAGGAAGCTCCCCGCCCTCGACTTCGAAAAACCCGCCATCGGCATCGTCGACGCCAACATCGACCCCCGCAACGGCCTCCTGGCCTCCGACGACCACAAGCCCCGCCGCAAGGAGTCCTTCCTCGCCGGCACCGCCCCCACCGACTTCGCCCCCGAGGCCGACGAGAACACCGTCAACGACTTCCTCCTCGGCCAGGGCAACGACGCCGCCGACGCCGCCGACGCCGAAGCCGAAGACTGACCCTCTCCAGCCGCGAGGCCCTCTGCGCGATCTCCAGGGGACGAACCCCCTGACGGAGCGTCGAAGCCCTTCGAGGCCCTCAAAAGCCTCGCAGCTGGACGAGGGCGCGCCGGGTGAGGGTGGGGATCATGGTTTTGCGCCACGCGGCGTCGATGGTGATGTTGTCCAGGGGGTTGATCTGGCGCTGGCACTGATCGGCGATGGCGTCGATGGCGTCGTCGGACAGGGGTACGTCGCCGCCAAGGTGCTCTATCTTGTTGATCCGCCTGGGGAAGCTGCCCATGCACGTGGCGGCCGCGCGGACCTGCGTGCAGCGATCCTGATCGTCGACGACGATGCCAAAGGCGAGGCTCAGGACGGGGAAGTCGATGGCCTGCCGGACGCGGTACTTCTGGTAGGTGGTGCGCAGGCCGGCGGCGGGGCGGGGGATGAAGACGCGGGTGACGATCTCGTCGGGCGCCAGGGTGAGGTGGCTCGCGCCGTCCTTCTTGTAGAGGGACTCGACGGGGGCGCGGCGGAGGCCGTCGGGGCCGACGATCTCGACCTCGGCCATGAGGATCATCAGGGGCGGGACGGTGTCGGAGGACTGGGCGGCGACGCAGCGCTGGCCGCCCTTGATGACGTGGCACAGGTCGCCGTCCTTCTTGAGGCAGAAGCCGAGGGCCTGTCGCCAGAAGTAGGTCTGGTTGATGTAGACGCAGCGGGTGTCGAGGCAGAGGTTGCCGCCCAGGGTGCCCATGTTCTGGATCTGGGGGGAGGCGACGAGGCCGGCGGCCTGGGCCAGCGCGGGGCTGTGCCCCCGGACGGCCTCGGAGTCGCGGATGTGGGCCAGCGGGGTCATGGCGCCGACGGAGAGGCCGCCGTCGAGCTCCAGGCAGACGCCGTTGAGGCCGGGGACCCGCTGCAGGTTGATGAGCACCTCGGGCTCGGAGACGCGGTGCTTCATGTTGACGAGCAGGTCGGTGCCGCCGGCGATGACGCGCGCTCGGCCGGCGTGCTCGGCCAGCAGCCCTATGGCTTCGTCCAGAGACTCGGGGGTGATCATTTCGAAGGAGGGCAGGGTCAGCATGGCTCGCCGGGGTCGGGGGTTGGGCGCCGCAGGGCGCCGGTCTGTTCTTCCCGAAAACGGCGTCGAATTCAATGGGGGGGGTCAGTCGAGGTTCAGAAAGACGCTCAGGCCTCGGCCGTCGATCTTGAGCCCGTTGGCCTTGGGCTGGACCTCGCCTTCCTCTTCGACGCCGAACTCGCGGTAGTTGATGGCCAGCGCCATGTTCTCGGTCAGGCTCTGGAGGAAGTCCCCGCCCAGCCAGCTGTTGGCCGCGTCCGACAGCAGCATCCCGATGCCCTCGCCGTCGGTGATCTGGAAGTTGTCGGCTTCGAGGGTGACGCCCTCGGCGTCGAGGCTCAGGGACATGTCGCTGGAGACCTGGGCGAAGCCGCACAGGCCGCCGCCGGTGCGCCAGATGGTGAAGGAGGTGTTGAGCTTGTCGCTGTCGCTGCTGCTCATGGCGTCGAGGGTGACCTGGTGATCGCCGCGGCGGTCGGTGTTGCCGGAGGCGTCGTACTCGCGGGGGATGGCGCCGGTGTTGAGCATGCGCTGCATGGCGGTCAGCAGCAGCTCGGGGTGGATCTGCAGGCCGAGCTCGGAGCCCTCGGGCAGCGCGGCCTGCTCCTCGATGGTGGTGCTGGCCGGCAGCAGCAGGTTGCTGTGGAGGCCGACGACGATGGTGCCTTGCTCGGGGAAGATCATGGGGCCGCGGGCGGCCAGCAGCATCTCGTCGTCTCCGAGCTTCCAGGAGTCGAAGCGGACGACCTCGACGGCGCCGAAGCGCTCGCGGACGTAATCGGTGGCGATGTTCTTGATCACGTCCTCGACCAGCTGGACGTCTTGGGTGCTCAGGTCGCCGATGGTCAACTCCAGGTCGAGGAAGGAGGCCTCGTCCATGGAGGCCACCAGGCCTGTCTTGACGTTGCTGATCGGAGCCAGGCCAACGGGCAGGGCGAGCCGGGCGTTGCCGCCGCCGCTGATCTCGCCCAGGACGCCGGTGTCGACCTGGATGTCAAAGGCCAGGGAGGTGATGACGCACCCGGGGCACTGGGCGACGCTGGCGATCTCGATGGTGGGGAGCTGGGGCTGGAAGGTGACGCTGAAGATGTCGACCTCCTCGCGCACGGCGGGGAGGTCTTGATCAAGGACGGTGGCCAGGAGCTTGTTGACCGCGCTGGTGGACAGCACCATGGCCATCGGGAAGGGGCCTTCTGCGGGCACCTCGGCCTGGAGGAGCCCCTGCTCGGCGGAGGTCTCGTCGAAGGCCTCGGTCTGGGCCTCGCAGTCAAAGCCGCCGCCGCCGCCGCCGCCGAGGCAGCCGCCGAGTCCGAGGGCGGCGCCAGCGAGCGCGAGGGCGGCCAGAGTGTTGTTGATGGGCTTGTTCATCATGGTGGTTCTCGTCCTTCTCGTCGTCGGCGCGTGTCAGCAAGGTGAGAGGCGCGCGGCGGCGCGCTCCGCAGGGATGTTGACGCGCGAGGGCTGGAAAGATTCGCTTGAAGCTCAACAGAGTTTCGTGGGACAGTCCGAGGACACCCTGCCCGCGTCGGGCGCCTCGCCGGTGCGGCGGGAGTATAGCCACGGATGCGAGCCACCTCCAGCGTATCGCCATGACTGAACACGCCGACGACTTCTCCGCCTCGACGAACGCGCGCCTGGACGCGCTCATCGCGGCGTCGCCGCCTGGGTCCGTGGCGGTCTTTGACGCCGACGGGACCTTGTGGGCCGACGACATCGGGGAGTCCTTCTTCGAGTGGCTCATCGAGGGCAGGCGGCTGCTCGGCGTGGACTACAGCCGGGACATCTTTGCCGACTACGTGGCGCTGTGCGAGCGAGACAAGGCCGTCGGCTACGGCTCCATCGGGCCGATCATGGCGGGCATCGAGGAGGAGACCTTGAACCGGTGGTGCGCGGACTACTTCGCGGCGCACTTCGAGGCGAGGATCTTCAAGGCTCAGGCGGCGCTCGTCGACAGGCTGCACGGGGCGGGCTGGCAGGTCTGGATCGTGTCGGCCTCGCCGCGCTGGATCGTCGCGGCGGGGGGCGTGCGGCTGGGCATCCCCGCCGCGCGCTCGCTCGGCGTCGACGTCGTGGTCGAGGGCGGCGTGCTGACCGACAGGCTCATCGAGCCGGTCCCTTGCGGGCCGGGCAAGGCGGCCCTGATCGAGGCTCGCGTGGGGGTTCGGCCCACTCTGGCCTCGGGCAATGCCATGACCGATCTGGAGATGATGTTGATGGCCACGGGGTTGACGCTGGCGATCAACCCCTCTGAGGCGCTCCGCGAGGAGGCCACCCGGCGAGGGTGGGCCGTGGAACATTGCCGTGGCCCCTCGTCGTTGGTCGAGTGACGCCCGACAGGTTCTCTGCGCCGCCGCTGGAGGGGGGGAGATGGTCGTGAGAGTTGTCGTGTTGAGCGCGTGCCTGTCGTCGCTGTGGGCGTGTGACAGCGGCCCCGCCCCAGGCAAGGCGCCGGGACAGGCGCCTGGATCGCCCGCAGCGGGCGCAGGCCCCGCCCAGGCCCCTTCGAGGATCGAGGGCGGCGGGTCCGCGGCGATGGACAAGGAGGTGGTCGATGGGGTGATCCAGCCGCCGCCGGACTTTGACCCCTTGCAGGAGTGCGACTCGCCGCTGGATCCCGAGCTCATCCCGCCCGTGCCGGTGCGGGGCGTCTTTGCCAGAGATCAGGCCCAGGCGCTCGACCTCCCGATGATGATCAAGTCCGGGAGGCTGGAGATCCGGGCGGATCAGGTGATCTTGAGCCTGGACACCGACGAGCTCGACCACTGCTCGCCTTTCTTGAAGAGCGGCGATCTGCCCACCGGCCCCAGGATGGCGATCCGGCTGGGCAGCCTGGAGAAGAAGAAGTACCGCTTCCCCGATCTGGCCGAGGACGAGGCGAGCAAGGCCTTCTGGTATTGGAACTACGTCTACACGACCGAGAAGGACATGCCGATGACGGTCAACGCCTTCACGACCGAGGACAGCGGCGATCTGATCATCGAGGAGATCGACGAGCAGGCCGGGACCGTCGCCGGTCGCCTGCTCTTGTGCAAGGGCAAGGGGAACAAGGGCTGGGCGGTGGGCCGCTTTGAGGTGCCATTGTGCGATAAGCGGCCGAAATCATTTGAGAATGATCTGCTGGCTGATCCCAATAGGCCCGCCGTAGATCCGCTCGAGGGGGTTGCTCCGCAGGGCGAGCCGCCTCCGGATCCCAACAAGGCCCCCTGAGCGGCCAGCGCGGGCCTGGGCGCTCGGGGAGCGGCTGGACAGACCGGAGGTGTGCATGGCTGAAGGTGAAGAGCTCACGATCCTCGTGATCGACGACGACGAGGACATGCGGCGGCTGCTGTCGCAGATCCTGTATCTGGACGGCCACGTGGTCATCGCGGTGCCCTCGGCCGAGGATGGCCTGGAGCAGCTGCCCTGGCACACCTTCCAGGTGGCCTTCCTGGACCACAACCTGCCGGGGATGGAGGGGCTGGTGCTCGGGGAGTTCCTGAGGCGCAACAACCCCCACATGAAGGTCGCGCTGGTCACCGGCGAGACGGACAAGCGGCTGGAGCGAGCGACGCGGGAGCGGTCGATCACCTTCATCGCCAAGCCCTTCGACGTGGCGCAGATCCGCGACGTCGTCGACGCCTACCGCGCCTCGGCGTCCCAGCGCCTCCAGGACAGCCAGGAGGCCGCCGATCCAGGCTTTGACCCTCGTTGGCGCGAGCACCTCGACGCCTTGCCCGAGATCTTCGGCATGGCCGGGATCCCAAGGAGGCTGGAGGATCGCCTGATCCATCAGGTGCGCGACAGCCTGAGCAACCTGCGCTCGGTCAGCCGCTACAACGCCCGCGATCGGGCCGCGGCGCTGGCGGGCCTGCTGACCGCCCAGGTGCTCGGGATCGATCTGCCCAGGGGCGCCGATGGGCGGACGCTCTTCGAGGAGTACGACGCGGCGATGCGGCTTCACGGCCACCGTATCGAGTTTGAGTAGGAGCTCGTCCGGTCGAGGCGGAGCGCGCCCTCCCCAGGTGGGCTCCGACGTCCTTCGTCCCGAGGGCGCGCCCAAAGCCGTTGCAAAGAGCGGCGCGCATCGTCTAGGTTGCGCTCCCCAGACGCCGTCGCAGAGGGAGCCGGTGGAGATGACGCGCGACAAGAGCACAGATCGCCTCCTGGTCCACGGCCTTGAGTTCAAGGGCCGACACGGGGTCTACGAGGTCGAGCGGATCGAAGGGAACCGCTTCCGGGTCGACGTGGCCGTCGCGCTGGACACGCGGCGCGCGGGCAGCTCGGACGCGCTGGGCGACACGGTCGATTACCGCACCGTGGCCGACGCGATCCTCTCCGTCGGCCACGGCCCGAGCCACCACCTGATCGAGTCCCTGGCCGAGTCGATGGCGTCGCTGATCTTCGAGCGCGCCGCGCTGGTCGTGGCCGTGGAGCTGACGCTGCGCAAGTACGCCGCAGGGGTCCCCGGCGAGCCCGAGTGGGTCGGCGTCCAGATCCGCCGGGAGCGCGGGCCGCGATGAGCGCGCCGCCCCGGACAGGCACCCTGGAGCCCTCGGCCGGCGGCCCTTTCTTGAAGCGGGCCGCGCTGCCGGCGCTGATCTTCGCCATAAGCCTCGTCGTGATGAGCGCGCTGGCCTGGGATCGGGTCGGCAAGCCCTCCACCGATCCCCACTTCACCTACCTGGCCAACGCCTTCCTCGAAGGCTCGGTCAGGCTCCAGCGGCCCGCGCCGCACGGCAACGACTGGGCCTCGACCGATTGGATGGTGCTGCGAAGCGGCCAGCGCATCGAGGGCATCTGGCTCGACCGCGCCACGCGGCGCTTCCAGACCCTCGACGGCGCGGTGATGGTCATCGACGCCCGCGAGATCGACCCGGGGCAGAAGGGCCGGGACACCTTCGTCTCCTTTCCCCCCGCGCCTGCGGTGCTGATCATGCCGCTGGCGGCGATCTGGGGCTACGGGGTCGACGACGTCAGCTTCACCCTCTTCTTCGCCGCCCTCAACGTGGCGCTGATGTTCATGCTGCTGCGCCGGATGTCCGAGGGCGGCCGGACGGGGCGGAGCTTGTCGGACAACCTGTGGCTGACGGCGCTCTTCGGGGCGGGGACGGCGCACCTGTGGTGCTCGGTGCTGGGCCAGGTGTGGTTCACGGCGCTGATCGTCGGGGTCACCTTCACGCTGCTCTACGTGATGGCCGCCATCGACGCCCGCCACCCCCTGCTCGCTGGCATCTGCCTCGCCGTCGCCTTCTCCACCCGGACGCCGCTGCTCTTCAGCGCGCTCTTCTTCTTCGCCTTCGTCCTCTTCCCCGACGGCCGATGGCGCCGTGAGGGCTGGGGCGAGGCGGCCCGGTCGATGGCGTGGTTCTGCGCGCCCTGTCTGGCCATCGGGGTGGCGCTGCTGTTCTACAACCATGTGCGGTTTAATGACTTTCTTGAGTTTGGTCACAGCTACCTGGCAGGGGGCCAGATCCTGCGCATCCGCAAGTACGGCCTCTTCAACATCCACTTCCTGAGCAAGAACCTCTCGGCGGCCTTGACCTTGCTGCCGCGCATCCAGCCCGACGCGCCCTTCGTCGTGGTCAGCCGCCACGGCATGAGCCTGCTGTTGACCACGCCGGCCTGGGTCTACCTCTTCACGCCCGAGGCTCGCCAGAGCGACGCGGATCGCTTCTGGTGGCGCCTCTTGTGGGTGACGGTCGCGGCCGTGGGCGTGCCGGCGCTCCTGTACCAGAACACGGGCTACGAGCAGTTCGGCTACCGCTTCAGCCTCGATTTCACCCCCTACCTCGTGCTGCTGCTGGCCGTCGGCCGCCGCCCCCTCTCGACGCTCTTCAAGGCGCTGGTGATCGTCGGCATCGCCGTCAACACCTTCGGGGCGATCACCTTCAAGCGCTACGATCAGTTCTACATGTCCGGCGCCACCTTCTTCGACGCCGACTGAGCCCATCGACCCCTTCACGACCCGACAGGCAACAAGGCGACTCGCCTGACCGACAACTCGCCCCGCTCTGGGCCTCGTCGCGGGAGCGGCGAGACCTTCGGGGAGCCAGCAGGGCTCCGGGCGGCGGCTTCGCGTCGAGGTCCGCCTTTCGCTTGCGGGCGCGGGAGGGCGAGAGAGATGCAGTGGTTGTGGCCGGCGCTGGTGGCGGGGGTGGCGCTCGGCGTGGTCCTGGGGGACGCGCTGCGCGGGTCGGGGTCGGTGTCTGCGCCGCTCTGGCCCTGGGTGGTCGCGGCGGCCTTCGTGGGGGCCTCGTGGTGGTGGGGGTTGCGATCGTCGAGGCGGTCGCCCTGGGTGATCCTGGGGGCGTGCGGAGTGGCGCTGGGGCTCGGCGCTCACCTGAGCGCCGCAGATCCCGCGCTGGGGGCGCCTGCGGGCTGGGGCCGCGACGCGGAGGCGTGGTCGGAGCTGGAGGGCGTGGTGGAGGAGGGGTCGCGCGCCAGGCTGGGCGGCGGGTGGTCGGCGGTGGTGCGGGCTGATCAATGTGATGGGAGGCCCTGCAGCGCGCGCCTCCTGTTGAGCGCGGCCGAGGGGGCGCCCGTGGTGGGCGGCGACAGGGTGTGGGCGGGGGGTCGCGCGTGGCGGCCGAGGGAGCGGGAGGCGCGCTGGCTGCCCGATATGTGGCGCTGGTCTGCGCGGCTGCGGCTGGCCGGCGGGCTGTCCGCCGAGGAGCCCGTGGTGCGGCTTGAAGGATCGGCGACGGCGCGGGGCGCGCTGGACCGCTGGCGGCAGGGGCGCGAGGCGTGGATCGAGGGGGCGCTCGGCCAGGAGCGCGCGGCGCTCGTGCTGGCGATCCTGACCGGGACGAAGGGGTTCATCTCGCCCGAGCGCCGAGCGCCCATCGACGAGGCGGGGTTGAGCCACCTGCTGGCGATCTCGGGGTTGCACTTGAGCTTACTGGGCGGGCTGGTGATCGCTGCGGTCGACAGGCTCGGTGGGCGGCGGGCGCGGTGGGCGTCGAGCGCGGGGGGGTTGGCGGTGGTGGGGGTCTTCGCGGCGCTGGTGGGGTGGCCCGTGTCGGCGCAGAGATCCTTCGTGATGCTGGTCGGGTGGCGGGTGGCGTCGGCGTTGGATCGCCGTGGGGCGATGTCCACGGGGATCGCGGTGGCGGCGGCGGTGATCTTGCTCGGGGACACGACCCACGCGCTCTTTGATCCGGGGTTTCAGCTCTCGGTCTCGGCGCTGGCCGGCCTCGGGGCGATCTTCGAGGGAGAGGAGCGGGAGGCGAGCGGCGCGCTGGGGTGGGCGGTGGGGACCGCGAAGGCGTCCGTGGTGTGCAGCGCGGCGTGTGCGCCGTGGTTGATGTGGCACTTCGGGCGGCTTCCCTTGCTGGGGGTGGGGCTCAACGTCCCGGCCATTCCCTTGATGATGTTGAGCTTGATCAGCGGCCTGGGCGCGCTGGTGTTCTCGGCGATCCCTGGGCTGGAGGGCGTCGCCGAGGGCCTCCTTTGGGTGTGCTGGGCGGGGATGTGGGGGATCGAGGCGATGGCGGTGGAGATGCCGATGTCGGGGATCGAGGTGGGCTTGTGGCCTGGGCCGGCGCTCGTCGCGGTGCTGATCGTGGCCGGAGCCCTGGCGGCCCGAGGCAAGGGGAGGGCGGCGCTGGCGTGCCTGTCGGCCGGGGTGCTGGCGGTGGGGCTGTGGGGCGGGCCCTCGGGGCCGGAGGTGAGGTTCCTGCCGGTGGGTCAGGGGGACTCGATCCTGCTGCGGGATGGTCGCGGCGCGGCGGTGCTCGTGGACGCCGGGGGGCGCGGCCTGGAGGGCCAGGATGCAGGCGAGGAGGTCGTCAGGCCGGGGCTCTTGCGGCTGGGGGTGAGGCGCCTGGACGGGGTGGTGATCTCGCACGCGGATCTGGATCACATCGGGGGCGTGGCGTCGGTCGTGCGGCGCTTCAGGCCGCGCTGGATCTGGTGGAGCGCGCCGGACGGGCGCAATGCGCTGGAGGCCGAGGTGCTGGAGGCGGCCCGGCTCGTGGGGGCCCGCGTCATGGAGCCGCCGGCGCGGGCGCAGGTCGGGGCGATGGTCTTTCGGCGCCTGGATCGCGGCGGCGGGGCCTCTCGCAATGATCGCAGCGTGGTCATGGAGGTGGAGGTGGAGGGCCTCAGGGTGCTCCTGACGGGCGACATCGAGGCAGAGGGTGAGCGCCTCGCCTTGCCCCGTGTCAGGCCGGTGCACGCGCTCAAGGTGGCTCATCATGGCAGCAAGACATCGTCTTCATTGGAGTTCTTGCGCCGAGCCCGCGCGCCCGTGGCCGTGATCCAGGCCGGGGCAGGCAACCGCTTCGGGCACCCGGTCCCGGAGGTCGTGGATCGGCTGAGGGCCAACGGCGCCCTCGTCCTGGACACGATCCGCTGCGGTGGGGTGGTCCTCAGGCCGGAGGGCGGGCGGCTGCTCGTCCGCGCGGAGCTGGATTGCGGTCCGGCGCCTTGATGGCGGCCCCAGAGCGCGTCGAGCGGCCATGGAGTGGCGCTGGGCTCTCCGTGGGTCCAGGCTCGCTTGCCCTGGTTGGCCTTTGTGCTGTAAAAATTGTTCAGCTTGTCTCGAACGGCAGCATTGCAGGGGAACAGGTACGGGGTCCTCAAAGGGTCCGCTGGGTGATGTCCTTGACGCAGAAAGGCACCTCGACAAAGACGCGCTTCAAGCTCAACTTCCCGACGTTGGAGGCGCTTCGCGCGACCTGGTCCTCGGAGTTGAAGGCAGGGCGCTTCTTCATCCCGACGCCAGAGCGCCTTGAGCCCTTCGCCAAGGTGGTGCTGGCCTTCGGCGTGGCCGAGGCGCCCTTCTCGCTTGAGATCGACGCCGAGGTGGTCTTCGTGCTGGAGGCGGCCCACTGTCCGCCGGGGCGGATGCCGGGGCTGGGCTTCTCGGTGCGGATGGGGGAGCGGGAGATCAAGGGGGGCGAGGCCTACCTGGAGGGTCGCTGGCAGGACGCGAGGGAGGCGCTGGGGGTGGTCGAGGGGGGCGCGGCCCTGGCGCAGGCGGCGCGGGGGGTCGGCTCGACGCCAGCTCAGGCGGCGCGAGGGGTCGGCTCGACGCCGGCTCAGGCGGCGAGGGGTGTCGGCTCGACGCCGACGCAGCCCTCGGGCGGTGGAGGCTCGGCGCCGCTGGCCGTGGCCGGTGGCGGGCGTGCAGCGGCGGCGAGCGGAGAGGTGGTGGTGGTGGTCCGCGCGAGCGTGGACATGGACGGCGCGCTGGAGCCTGACGCGGCGCTGTCGCGGCGAATCCTCAAGGAGGCCGGGGCCTTCGAGGCGCGGACGCGGGGCGGCGGCCACTATGAGGTGCTTGGGGTTGCGAGGAACGCGGACAAGCGGGCGATCCGGTCCTCGTACTCGGCCTTGATGCGGCAGTTCCACCCGGACAACTACTTCAGGCGGCTGGAGCGCGAGGCCTTTGGTGCTCTGGAGGGGGTCTACCAGCGGATCACGGTGGCCTATGAGGTGCTGATCACGCCCAAGCGGCGCATCGCCTACGACGCGGAGATCGGGAACCTGAGCGGCTCTGAGGCCGGGGGCAGCGCGGATCAGAAGATCGCGCTGCGCCGACGCCAGAAGTATTCGGACGTCAACCCGAAGATGGTCAAGATGGCCGATTCGCTGTATGCTGAGGCGGTCAAGGAGCGGCAGCGGGGGGATGGTGCGGGGGCGGCGGCCAGGATCAAGCTGGCCTTGAGGTACAACCCGCACCACGAGGAGGCTCGTCGGATGCTCAAGGAGCTGTCGAGCAAGGAGGGGTGAGGTGACAGAAGACAGGCCCGTGCTGGGTATTGATCTGGGGACATCGAACACCTGCGTGGCCTTCGTCGAGGGCGACGACGTCAAGGTGGTCACGGACGAGCGCGGCCGTCGGGTGACGCCCTCGGTCATGACGCTCAACAACCGAGGCGAGGTGGTCGTGGGCCACTTCGCCAAGGCGCAGCAGATCACGAACCCCTACGGGACCTTGTATTCGGCCAAGCGGCTCATGGGGCAGCCCTTCGGCGACCCGGATCTGCAGAAGGCGAAGAAGCACCTGACCTACCCGGTCGAGAGCGACGCCGAGGGCCGGCCGGTCTGCCTGCTCAAGGATCTGAAGATCTACCCGCACGAGGTCTCGACCCAGATCCTGCTCAAGGTCAAGGGGCTGGCCGAGGCCTACCTCCAGATCCCGCTCAAGGAGGCGGTGATCACGGTCCCGGCGCACTTCAACGATCGTCAGCGCAAGGAGACGCTGCTGGCGGCGGAGAACGCCGGCCTGGAGGTGCTGCGCTTGATCAACGAGCCCACCGCGGCGGCGCTGGCCTATGGCTACGGCCAGGATCTGCGCTCGACGGTGGCGGTCTACGACTTCGGCGGCGGGACCTTCGACATCTCGATCCTGGACATCGACGGCAATGTCTTCGAGGTCATCGCCACGGGCGGCGACAGCTACCTCGGCGGCGACGACGTCAACCGCCGGATCGTCGATTACATCGTGTCCCAGTTCCAGAAGGAGAGCGGCATCGACCTGCGGCGCGACAAGATGGCCATGCAGCGCGTCCTGGACGCGGCCGAGAAGGCCAAGATCGACCTGTCCGAGGCCAGCGAGACGGTCGTCAACCTGCCCCGGATCGCGCCCAACGTGGACTTCAACGCCCACGTCTACCAGCGCCTGACCCGCGCGCAGCTTGAGGAGATGTGCGTCGACCTGGTCGAGCAGACGCTGCGCATCTGCACCAAGACCTTCGCCGACGCGCGGGTCGACATCCCCGACATCGACGACGTAATCCTCGTCGGCGGCCAGACCCGCATGCCCATGGTCCGCGAGCGGGTCGCCAAGTTCTTCGGCAAGGAGCCCAACGACGACCTCAACACCGACGAGGTCGTCGCCTTCGGCGCCGCCATCAAGGCCCACACCCTCAACGACGCCACCAGCGACGTCCTGCTCATCGACGTCACCCCGCTGACCCTCGGCATCGAGTCGCTCGGCAACCTCTTCGCCCCCATCATCGGCCGCAACACCAAGGTCCCCCACCGGATCAGCAAGATCTTCACCACCTCCACCGACTACCAGGAGCAGGTCCGTATCAAGGTCTTCCAGGGCGAGAGCCGCGTGGCCTCGGAGAACACCAACCTGGGCGAGTTCGTCCTGACCAACATCCGAGAGGCGCTGCGTCGGGAGCCCCAGATCGAGGTCAGCTTCCGCATCGACGCCAGCGGGATGCTCTCCGTCTCGGCCATGGATCTGGACACCAACGAGACCCAGTCCATCGTCATCGAGGACTACGCGGATCGCGCCCGGCAGGAGCAGCTCAAGCGCGAAGCCGACGGCCTCCCCCCCATCGGCGGCGACCCCCTCGAGCTCGGCGCCGATTGATCCGCCCTGCGGCCCCATACGCCCGCCCCGTCCCGCCCGTCCCCCACGGCGGCCACCTGCGCGTCGTCGCCCCTTGCGGGGTCGTCGATCCCGCGCGCCTCGACCGGCCCCGCGCGCTCCTCGAAGCCGCCGGCTTCACCCTCTCCCTCTCGCCCTCCGTCTCCCTGCGCGATCCCGCCGCGCCCTACCTCGCCGGCGACGACCACGCCCGCGCCCGCGCCCTCACCGACGCCTTCCTTGATCCCGCCGTCGACGGCGTCGTCTGCGCCCGCGGCGGCTACGGCGCCATGCGCCTGCTCCCCCTGCTCGACCCCGACCTCTTCGCGCGCCACCCCAAGCCCCTGCTCGGCTTCTCCGACGTCACCGCCCTGCACGGTTTCTTGAACCGCTGCGCAGGGATAGCCTCCATCCACGGGCCCCTGCTCTCCACCCTCGGGCAGCACGCCGATCCTCCCGACCCGGCAGGCTCCTTCGACGCCACCCTGCGCGCCCTGCGCGGCCAGGATGACCTCGTGGCGGTGGATGGCCTGCGCGCCCTGTCCGACGGAGAGGCCACCGGGCCCCTGATCGGCGGCAACCTCTCCCTGATCGCCAGCCTGGTCGGCTCCCCCTTCTTCCCCGCCCTCGACGGCGCGATCCTCTTCATCGAGGAGGTCGGCGAGGCCGCCTACCGCGTCGACAGGATGCTGACCGGGCTGGCGCTGCGCGGCGCCCTGAGCGCCCTGGCAGGCCTCGTCATCGGGGATCTCGAGCCCGTCGCCGACGCCTACGTCGCCGCCGACCGCTTCGAGGCCGTGACCCTGGAGAGGCTCCGACAGCTCACCGACGATCTCGGCGTGCCCGTCGCCCTCGGCCTGCCCGTCGGCCACGGCGCGATGAACCGCCCGCTGCCCTTTGGCACCCGCGCCACCCTGCGCTGCCTCGACGGGTCCGCCCGCCTTGAGGTCCAGCCCGCCACCCTCAAGGAGTAGTCCATGGATAGGGCCGCCCTCGAAGCGATCCTCGCCCAGGCCGTCGCCGACGGCGTCACACCCGGCGCCCAGGCCGCCCTCTCCCTCGACGGGCGCCTCGTCGAGACCGTCTGCGTCGGCCGCACGGCCTTGCCCGATCACGCGCCCCCCGACGCGCCCCCCGCGCCCGTCACCGCCGAGACCCTCTACGATCTGGCCAGCTTGACCAAGGCCCTTGTCACCGCGCCCCTCGTCTGGCACGCGCTCGGTCAGGGGATCCTGACCCCCGAGGCCCCCGCGGCGCGCTGGCTCGCCGAGTGGGCGCCGGGCCGGGCCGCCGGCGTGACCGTCGGCCAGCTGCTCAACCACACCTCCGGGCTGCCCGCGTGGCGCGCCCTCCACCGCGAGGCACGGGCGCTTTGTCCGGACGGCGACCCCGCCGCCATCGCGACCCAGGCGCGCGGGCTGCTCTTCGAATCGAGCCTGGAGGCCGCTCCGGGGCAGGTGTCCTGCTACAGCGATCTGGGCTACATGCTGCTCGGCCTCCTGCTGGAGCGGGCGCTCGGCGGGCCGCTGGACGCGCTGGCCGAGGCGCTCATCTTCGCGCCGCTGGGGATGCGCTCATGTCGCTTCGTGCGCCTGCTCGACGGCGCGCGGATCCTCGACGGGGTCGCGGCCACCGAGCCGACCGAGGCCGCCCCCGGCCTCGCGTGCGTCTCCGGGCAGGTCCACGACGAGAACGCCTTTGCGCTCGGCGGCGTGGCCGGCCACGCCGGGCTCTTTGGCGCGGCGCAGGACGTGGCGCGCTTCGGACAGGCGCTGCTGGCGGCTGAGGGCGGGGCGCTGGCCGGCTGGCCGATCTCCCCCTCGGCGGTCCGCTGGGCCATGTCGACGAGGGCCGCGGGCTTCGATGCCGCCGGGCGTCGCCTCGGCTCACACCTCGGCGGGCTCGACACGCCCTCGGGCGACGCGACCTCGGCTGGCCCCCTGATGACCGCCGACCCGGTCGGCGCGACCGTCGGCCACCTCGGCTTCACCGGCACCTCGCTCTGGGTCGATCGCAGCCGTCGGCTGTCCGTCGCCCTGTTGACCAATCGCGTCCACCCAAGCAGGGATCGCGAAGAAGTACGCGGGCTTCGCGTCCGCCTCCACACCGAGGTCGCCCGCGCCTGTCCGCCCGCGCCCGGGTGGCGCCTGTGGCCCGAGGTGCCTGAAGTCTCGGGTGTCCCGACGCCGCGCCTGGCCCACGGGGGGCGCCGCGAGCTTGAGGTCGCCATCGAGGCCGCGCGCCGGGCCGGGGTGCTCGCGCGGGCGCGCTTCGCCCAGGCCCAGGAGATCGTGCACAAGGGCGAGGTCGATCTGGTCACCCAGACCGACCTGGACTGCGAGGCGATCATCATCGAGACGATCCGGGCGGCCTTCCCCGATCACGGCTTCCTGGCCGAGGAGGGCGGGCGCTCGAACTCGGCCAGCCCCTGCACGTGGATCATCGATCCGATCGACGGCACGACCAACTTCAGCCACCGGACCCCGCACTTCGCCATCTGCGTGGCGCTCCAGGTCGAGGATCAGCTCCAGATCGGCGTGATCTACGATCCGATGCGCGACGAGCTCTTCGCGGCGCGCAAGGGCGGCGGGGCCTGGCTCAACGGGCGCAGGATGCAGGTGTCGGGCTGTCGGCGCCTGAACGAGGCGCTTGCGGCCACCGGCTTCCCCTACGACAGGCGCACCAGCGACAACAACAACGTCGACTACCTCGGGGTGATGATCCGCCGCGTGCAGGGGATCCGGCGGATGGGCTCGGCGGGGCTGGATCTGGCCTACGTCGCGGCGGGGCGCTACGATCTCTACTGGGAGCTGCGTATCAAGCCCTGGGACGTGGCCGCCGGCCTCGTCCTCATCGACGAGGCCGGAGGGCGCGTGACGGACATCGAGGGCGGCCCCTACGACATCCACAAGGGGGACGTGCTGGCCTCCTGCGGGCCGGTCCACGGCGAGGCGGCGGCGTGTTTGACCCAGGTGGCCGAGGCGCGTAGAAAGTGAGGCGCCGCGCGGCGCGCTGGGCGCCAGGCTCAACAAGGCCGCGCCGCCAGCGCGCCCTCGACGCGGCGCAGCCGGAGATGCCCATGAGAAGCCCCCAGAAGACCCTCTTGATCACGGCGCTGGTGGCGCTTGCGTCGCTCTCGACGCTCGCCTGCGACGACGGGGTGGAGGTCTCCAACCTCCCCGGCCACGTCGCCTTCGTCGGCCCCTCGCTGGCCTCCGAGGGGGGCGTCGCGACCGTCTTCGGCGTCTCCGATCCCGAGGGCGATCTGCTCAAGGCCACCTTCGAGGTCTGTGACGCCAGCGGCGCCGCCTGCGCCCCGCCCGCCCGCATCCTCCCCGGCTCGACCTCGCTGGGCGCGATCCCGACCTTCGATCCTGAGCGCGTCCCCGCCCTCCAGGTCCGCTGGCTCGACTGCGCCCGCCTTCAGAGCGGCGCGCCTCTGACGATCCGGATCGGGATCGAGGGCTCCGACGTCGATCCCGTCCTCTCCCCCCCCATCACCCCCGACCAGCTCGGCGTCAACCTCCCCGCGATCTGCCCCTGAGCGACGCCCGGGATCCTGCGCTCGTCGAAGGCCGCGCCTGGCGATCCCGCCCGTCGATCAGAGGCTGGCGTAGATGAACTTGCCGAGCTGGAAGCCGATGTAGCCCAGGGCGTCGAGCTGGGCGTGGGAGAAGGTGCGGCCTTCCTCGTGGTTGAGGAGCTGGATGCAGCCGTAGACGCGCCCGTTGTGCTGGATGGGGACGCACATCAAGCTGGTGACGGTCAGGTCGAGTTCGTCGGTCAGCTCGGCGTAGAAGCGCGGCTCCTCGCGGGCGTTGTCCACCATGAGGGTGACCCCGTGGCGGGTGCAGAAGCCCGCGATCCCCTTCTCGATGGGCATCCGGGTGCCCGCGATGGAGCTTGCGCCTGGGCCTCGGGCCGTGGCGAAGTAGAGCTCCCGGCCATCGGGGGTGGCGTAGATGATCGAGGCGCTTTCGGAGGCGATGGCGTTCGTCGCCAGGTTCATGACGAAGTCCGTGCCCTCCTCCAGCGTCTTGCCGGTCTCGAAGAGGTCGGGGATCTCCAGGAAGATGTCCTCCAGGGCCGTCTCGCTGACGGCCTTGAGGTTGTTGGCGCTGGTGACCTTCCGGTGGGCGGCCGTGACGACCTTCAGGTGGGCGGCGGTGACGACCTTGAGCGTTGAGCTGGACTGCTTTCGGTGCGTGGCCAGCATCTGCTCGAGCTGCGGATCGTGCTCCTGGCTGACCTTGCGGTGCCCGATCGTGTCGACGCTGATGGGGCCGTCGGGGCGCAGCGCGCCAGAGGGCAGCGCCTTCATCCGGGCGGCCGTCGAGATGCGGGCTTGCGGGCGGGCCTTGAGCGGCGTGGGGGGGCGCTCGCCGGCGCTGAGGACGCTGGCGCCGCGCTCCTTGAGGACCTCGGCGTCCACGACCTGCATCATCATCGTCCTGGCGCGCCGCTCGTCCGAGAAGAGCGCGTCGATCTCGTCGGCGCCCGCCGCCTCATCCTCACCACCTCGCCGATCCTCACGGGTCGTCTCCTCGACGCCCCTGGCCGGCGCTGGCGCCGACGAGATCGACGCCTCGCCGGTCGCCGAGGGCGCGTCAGCCGGCGGGTCGTCGTCGAGATCGACGAAGTCCACCTCTGCCCTGGCGCTGGCGACGGGCGCCAGCGTGCGCTCTGTATCTTTGTAATGGGGTTCAGGATCTTGCGATTCGTCGGCCGCGTCGGGGGGAGGGCTGTCTTCCTCGGGGGGGACGTCGACCGAGGCTTCGCTGGCCTCGTGGAAGACCTCGGGGATGACCCAGTCATGGTCAGCGGGGGCCTCATCGGGCTCGGGG
Source organism: Pseudomonadota bacterium (assembly GCA_005804885.1). Lineage (GTDB taxonomy): Bacteria > Myxococcota_A > Bradymonadia > Bradymonadales > SYOX01. The sequence goes on along the minus strand of SYOX01000369.1, from coordinate 51,493 downwards.
ACCTGGATGGGGTCGAACTTGAGGGTGTCGGGGGCCTCGGGGGCGGGGAGGGGCGCGGGGATCGTCGCGTCCGCCGAGGCGGCCACGTCGGTCAAGTCGGGCACGGGGGCCTCCGAGGGGAGGGCGGGAGCGGGCGGGTCGACGGGGTCGTTGCCGACGTGGTGGAGCAGCATGGTGTGGGGGCTGCTGTCGGCCAGGAGGGTCCTCGACACAGGCTCCGGGGGGGAGGCGACGCGCTCGCCTTCAGCCAGCGGCTTGATCCTGAAGACGCGCCGAGAGGCGGCATCGGAGACGTGGACGGAGGCGTCGCTCTGGATGTCGCAGAGCGTGCGACGGAGGGCGTCGGGATCCTCGCCGCAGCGCTCCAGGCCCAGCTTGAGGGCCGCGAGCCAGTTTCGAGCCTTGACGTCCATCGAGACGTCGAGCCCGCGCGGGCTGGCGGCGGGGATGAAGACCTCAAAGCGCATGGCTGCCTCCAGGGCGAGGGGCTCTAGACCCCGCAGTTGCCGCAGCTGCCCTTCTGGGCGTTGGATCCTTGACCCTCGATCTTGTAGCCCGCCTCGATCAGCTCATCCCGGCTCCAGGCGCCCTCGGGATCAGGCATCGGGCCGTTGCAGTCCAGGCACCGGCAGGCGATCTGACCCGCGTCGTCCAGGGTGCGGTAGACCACGACCTCTCTCTCGCAGGTCGCACAGCGGCTCTTGGGGAAGCCCACGTCCTCGTCGTCCGTCTCAAACCACATCGCGATCCTGCTCCCAGGTCTGTTAGTATCTCATGGGGCTCCGATCCTGGCCGGCCGCTCAACGGGCGGCGCGGCCGCGCTGTCGGCGAGCATTGGAGAGCCTAGCACGGCCTTCAGGGGATGAGAAGCGCGCCAGGCTCGGTCGGCTCGTGGGCCCTCGGCCCCAAGGGTCTCGGCCCCAAGGGTCTCCGGCCCCGTGGGTCTCCGGCCCCGTGGGTCGCCGGACACGGGTCCTTGGACTCAAGGGTCCTCGGACCCGAGGCAGCAGCAGGGGGATGCGATGGCGACGGGGACAGAGCGGGCATGGGCGGCGCTCGCGACGCTCGCGCTGCTGGGCGCGGGGTGTACGTCGGGCTGTGAGGGTGAGGTCGAGGTGCCGGTGGACGCGATCAAGGGGCCGCTGGTCGAGGCCAGGGAGGTGCGCTTCGTCATGCCGGCGTCCCGCGATTACGGGATCGATCGCTCCTTGACGCCCTTCGATCGGCGCATCAAGGAGGCGCTGCCGCCCAGCTCTCGCCTCCAGGTCGATCCCTGCCTGGCGCTGGCGGCCACCGAGTTCGTCCGCCACGTTGCGCCGGGGGACGACGGCGAGCTCACCCTGCCCAAGGAGCTTCAGCCCGCCGCCCTGCACCGGGCCGGCTGCACGGACGGGTGGGCGGCCAGCCACCTCTTCTTCTCCAGCCAGGACGACGAAGGCGACTTCATGGCCCACCTCGCCGAGGTGCTGGCCCAGAAGACGGGGCAGGCCACCCACGTTGGCGTGGGGCGGGCGCGCTCGGGCTCGCCCTACCGGTGGGGTTACGCGATCTTCCTGGCCGAGCGCGGCGCGATCTTCAAGCCCATCGCGCGCGGCCTCTCGCCCGGCGAGCGCCTGAAGATCGAGGGCCGGCTCATCGACGGCCTCAAGGAGCCCCGCGTGCTGCTTCTGGAGCCGGGCGGGGAGGTCGTCGAGCTGGACATCGAGGAGGCCGAGGGGGGCTTCGCGGCCAGCGCCCAGGTCGGCCGGGTGATCGGCGAGCACTGGGTGGAGCTGCTGGCCACGGGCCCCCTGGGGCCGCAGGTCATGGCCCTCTTTCCCGTCTATGTAGGCGTCGATCCTCCCGATTCGGTGCGCCTTGAGCCCCCTCCCGACGAGTCGATGGTCAAGACCGAGCGCGACGCGGAGGCGCTGATGCACACGCTGCTCAACGCCGACCGCCGCCGCTTCGGGCTCCAGCCGCTCGCCTGGAGCGCGCCGCTGGCCGACATCGCCCGAGGTCACAGCCGGGACATGAGCCAGAACAAGTTCTTCGCCCACATCTCGCCGCGACGCGGCGCGCTGGAGGATCGCTTCGCCGCCGCTCGCTTCCCGGCCCGCTCCATGGGCGAGAACATCAGCCGCAACACCTCCGTCTACGACGCCGAGCAGGGCCTGATGCTCTCGCTGGGCCACCGCGAGAACATCCTCGCCGCCCACTACACCCACGTCGGCGTCGGCGTCGTCTTCGAAGTCGACGAGTACGGCCGGCGCAACATGATCCTGACCCAGAACTTCGCCGCGCCCCAGCGCAAGGTCTCCGGTCGCCAGTTCCAGAACCAGCTCCTCAAGACCATGAAGCGCAAGCGCGAGGCCATGAACCTCCCCGACTTGCGCCTGGATGATGACCTCCAGCAGATCGCCGCGCTGCACTCACGGCTCGTCGACCCCTCGCAGGGCGGCCAGCCCACCTCGAAGATCTCGGAGATGATCAAGCTGTCGCTCAAGGAGCGCCGCTACGACTACCGATCCTTCTACCTCCAGACACACACCGTCCTGGATCCCGACGACGTCAAGCTCCCCGAGGTGATCTCGAAGTCCCGCGTGACGCGCGTCGGGATCGGCGCCTTCCCCATGGAGCAGCCCTCGGGCTCGACGCTCTGGAAAACGCTGATCATCTTGACCGAGCACTGACCCGCCCATGGAGGCGCCGACCGACGCAGGCCCTCCCATCCAGCGGCGCCATCACTTGAGGCCAGGCATCACCTCGCCCGACGGCGCCATCGCCTTCTCGCGCGCCTCCTCCCTGATTCGGCCAGAGATCGTCGCCCTGATCGCTGGACAAGGCGCCCGACGCCCTTGTCTCCCCCCTCCCTGGCTTGCGCTCTTCGGCCTGGGTCGCGGCGCGCGGGGGCGAACTTCGATCCGCGAGGCTCCGCGACGATCTCTCTGAAGCCCGCCGCCGAGGGCGCCGCTGGCCTCGCTTGAAGACGAGGGCGCGCGGTGATATCCAGGCCCTGGCGTCGCGGCTGGCGCTCTCCTTGCGCGAGAATCGAGATGTTGAGTTGGCGCGCGATCGACAAGATCCCCCTCCGAGGAGCCCTCGGGCTCTCTCTCCTGCTGGCGATCGCCGCCGGCTGCGCCCGCGGCGAGACCCCCGACGACGTCGAGGTCATCGATCAGGAGCCCGAGCCCAACCCGGAGCCCGCGCCCGATCCCGCGCCCGACCCCGAGCCCGTCGATGAGCCGCCGATCTGCGCCGACGCGGACGAGGACGGCGCCTCTTTCGGCCCCGGCTGCCCTGGCGACCTCCTCGACTGCGACGACGGCGATCCTCGGCGCGCCCCCGGCCAGCCGGAGCTGTGCGACGGGATCGACAACGACTGCGACGGCGCCACCGACAACCAGGTGGCCGCGCCCGCCTGTCGCCTCAACCTGGGCGTCTGCGCTGGCGCCGTCCAGACCTGCAAGGGCGAGCTGGGCTTCGTCCCCTGCGGCCCGGACGATTACCCGCTGACCTTCGCCGAGGTCGAGGACGGCGCGACCACCCAGGCCCACTGTGACGGGCTGGACAACGACTGCGACGGCCAGACCGACGAGGGCTGCCCCTGCCAGGGCGACGACGTGATCCTGTGCGGCCTGGCCGAGGGCGAGTGCGAGCGCGGCCTCCAGCGCTGCGTGGAGGGCCGCTGGGGGCCATGCGAGGAGGCCACCGAGCCCAGCGCGGAGATCTGCGACGGCCTGGACAACGACTGCGATGGAGACTTCGACGAAGACCTCGCGCCGCCCCCCTGCGCCGCGCAGATCGGCGTGTGCGCCGGCAGCCAGCGGCGCTGCCTCGGCCTTGAGGGCTGGAGCCGCTGCGCCGAGGACGAGTACGGCCCCGCCTGGGCCTCGGACGAGGACCCGGCGCTCGTCTCCACCGCCTGCGACGGCCTTGACAACGACTGCGACGGACAGACCGACGAGGGCTGCGCTTGCCTCGACGGCGCGCTGCTGCCCTGCGGCTCGGACGTGGGGGCTTGCGCCCGAGGCACCCAGACCTGCCAGCGAGGCCGCTTCGGCGACTGCCGAGGCGCGGTCGAGGCCGCCGAGGAGGTGTGCGACGGGCTGGACAACGACTGCGACGGCCAGACCGACGAGGACCTCGCGCCCCCTCCCTGCGAGCTCCAACAGGGGGTTTGCCAGGGCGCCCGCGCGATCTGCGGCGGGGATCTGGGCTGGCTCGACTGCGCCGGCGAGGAGTCCTACGGCGATCGCTACCGCTCGCCCGAGAGCCCGCAGGCCGATCCCACGGTCTGCGAGGGCCTCGACAACGACTGCGACGGCCAGACCGACGAGGGCTGCGACTGCGTCGACGGCCAGAGCCAGCCTTGCGGCAGCAATGTGGGCCAGTGCCGCCGAGGCACTCAGCGCTGCGTCGGGGGCCGCTTCGGGGCCTGCGTGGGACAGACGACCCCCGCCGACGAGGTGTGCGACGGCCTCGACAACGACTGCGACGGGCAGATCGACGAGGAGATCGCCGCGCCCTCCTGCCTGCTCACCCAGGGGGTGTGCGCCGGCGCGCTCAAGACCTGCCAGGGCGTGGCCGGCTTCGGGGCCTGCGATCAGGACGAGTACGGGCCGGCGTGGCAGGTCGAAGAGGCCACCTGCGATCGCCGCGACAACGACTGCGACGGCCAGACCGACGAGGGCTGCGACTGCGTCGACGGCGAGATCCAGCGCTGCGGCTCGGACGTGGGGGCCTGCGAGGCCGGCGCCCAGACCTGCGCGCAGGGGCGCTGGGGATCGTGTCAGGGCGAGGTGGTGCCGGAGGTGGAGGTGTGCGACGGCTTCGACAACGACTGCGACGGCCAGACCGACGAGGCGCTTGAGGCGCCCGCCTGCGCGTTGGGGCAGGGGGTGTGCGCCGGCGCCGCTCAGGCCTGCGGCGGCCGGCAAGGCTGGCTGCCCTGCGGTGACGCCCAGTACGGGCCGGACTACGACGGCTCCGTGGAGGTGGCCTGCGACGGCCGGGACAACGACTGCGACGGCCTCATCGACGAGCAGTGCGACTGCCTGCCCCAGGACATCCAGGTCTGCGGCTCGGACGTGGGGGCCTGCGAGCAGGGCGCGCAGCGCTGCGTCGAGGGTGCCTTCGGGAGCTGCGAGGGCGAGATCGCCGCGGCCGCCGAGGTCTGCGACGGCGCCGACAACGACTGCGACGGCGCCAAGGACGAGGGGCTGGAGAGGCCCTGCGCCCGGCAGCTCGGGGTGTGCGCCGGGGCGCAGGTGGGGTGCAACAACGGCGCCTTCCCGGTCTGCGGCGCGGATCAGTACGGGCCGCGCTTCGCAGCCGAGGAGAGCGGCTTGAACTGCGACGGGCTGGACAACGACTGCGACGGCCTCGTCGACGAGGCCTGCCCGCCGCCGCAGATCGTGATCAGCGAGCTGCTCTACGACGAGGTCGGCTCGGACACGGGCCGGACTCTCTTCGTCGAGCTGACCGGGCCCTCGCTGACGCCGCTCGGCGGGCTGCGCCTGGAGGCCGTCAACGGCAATGGCGGGCAGATCACCCACGCCATCGACCTGCCCAACGCCCTCATCCCCTTCAACGGCGTCTTCCTCATCGCCGAGCGCGCCGGATCCCAGACGCTGCGCGACATCGCCGCCTTCCTCGTCGACGACCTCGATCTCCAGAACGGCCCGGACTCGCTGCGCCTGGTCTGGAACCCCGGCACGTCCATGGAGCGCGTCATCGACGCGATCGGCTACGGCAACTTCGGCGTCGGCGACGTCTTCGCTGGCGAGGGCGACAGCGCCACGGGGGCGCCCGCTGGCCAGTCGCTCGCGCGGGACGAGGCGGGGAGGGACACGAACAACAACCGGGCAGACTTCGCGCGATCCAGCGCCCGCGGGCTCGGGGTGCCGACGCCCGGCGGCGCCCCGCTGCCCAAAGTCCACCTCCGCCTGCTCTGGGACAGCGATGAGGCCGACCTCGATCTCCACCTGCTGCGCTCGGGGGCCGAGTTCGGCGGCGAGGGCGACTGCCACTGGCTCAACCGGAACCCCGACTGGGGCGTCGCCGGATCATCCCTCGACGACCCACGCCTGGATCGGGACGACTTCGACGGCCTCGGCCCCGAGATCACCAACATCTCGCTGCCGGCCCTCGACACCTACCTCGTGCAGGTCCACGTCTACGGCGCGCTCTCGCCGACCCTCGCCCTGGTGACCCTTTACGTCGACGGCGGCGGTACGCCGGGCACGAACGAGTTCCTGGCCACTCTGGAGTTGCCCGCGACGGACACCCACTGGGCGGTCTTCGAAGTTGTGGTCACCGAGGCCGGCGTCTCCGTGGTGCCGCGCGGCGAGACCGCGCTTGTGCCCTTCGACGGACCCTGATCCACCCCGCGAGCGCTCCTCCCCGCCGCGCCCTCCCCCCGCCACCCTCGCGAGAGGCAGAGGTCGGGGCTGAGCGCGCTGGTCCTCGCCCAGATGGGCGGAGACCCTCGTGCCGAGGGGAGAGGTAGTGGGACCTTGAATTGTGCTGCATTTCTGCTTCCCTCCCCTCAAGCAACACGCGGACCAAGTTTCTGCATCATATGATGGATGTGGCGCGATCGCGTGGTAGAGGGCGGCGACGCTCAATTCAAGGCCATCGACAAGGGCACGCTTCGTCGAGAGTGTCAAAAATTGTCAGAGGGGGTGGCCTTGATGCGGCCCATTTTCGTCACCCCCGCCAGATCACAGGGGTGATGTGGGACAAGGTGGTCTGCGGCGAAAGGCGGCGACGGAGCGCGAGGGCGTCTGTGAGGGGAGCGAGCGCGTCGGGCGGTGCCAAATATCGTCAGTCGCAAGGGTTGCACAAGCGCGACAAGAATTCTTGTCACGCTCGCCCTGTCGCGCTCGCGTCGACGCGCCGATGGTCGCTGTCAGGCTCTCCGATGGTCGCTGTTGGGCTCGCCGCGCTGACATGGCCTCTGGCCGGGGGCGGCTCAGGGAGCTGTCGGGCGAGCGCGAAGCAGCAGCGTGTCGCCGAGGATCTCGGGGGGGATCGAGCCCTCGCGCAGTGCCCTGGGGCTGATCGCGGCGAAGGCGTCGATCAGGCTGGCCGCCAGCTCTCGGGTGAGGGTTTTTATCAAGGCGCGGCCCTCTTCCTCGATGGCCTCGTGGCTCAGCGCGGCCAGCGCCCCGCGGGTCAAGGGATCCTGCGAGAGATCGACGCCGGAGGCCGTCGAGGCGCGCAGCGGACCCTCGATCAGGGCGGCGAGCTCTTCGACGCTCAGCGGCCTGAGGCGCTCCGGGGCGCCCAGGGCGCGCAGCGCCACGAAGGTGCGCAGGCAGGTCGCCAGGGTGATCGACTCGACCGGGGGCAGCGTCCCCTCTTCGAAGGCCATCCGGGCCAGCTCGCCGCGATCCACGCCGGCCAGGCCAAAGAGCGCCGTGACCTTGAAGGCCAGCCGGGCCAGCCGCGACGCGGCGCGCTCGACCTGATCGAGCGATTCGAAGGGGACGAGGTAGTCCCGGCTCGGATCGTGGTAGAGGGGGCGCGGCTTGCCGAGCCCCTCGATGAGCGAGCGCTCGCCGTGGCTCAACAGGCTGTGGGCCAGCTCCCCCGTCAGGCTCAACATCGGCGCCTGCCCCTCCTTGTCCGACAGCCGCCGGGCCTGCTGCGCCAGCCGCACCGTCAGCGTGTACCCCGCCTGGAAGAGCTCCTGCGGGTGCGCGCTGGCCAGCAGCCTCGCCGCAGGCCCAAGCTGGCGCTCCGCGATGAACTCCAGAGCGATGTTGATCGCCCCGAAGACACGCTCGATGATCGTCCGGGTGGCCTCCATGTCCCGCAGCTCGACCCCCTCGGTCGAGATCGCCTTGTTGATCAAGGTCACAAACGCAAACGAGAGCCCCCCGAGATCGACCACGGGCCCCTCCGCGACGACCTCGCCCGACGCCCCCCCCGCCGGGGTCGCGCCCCCCGGCTCGCCGGCGGCCTGCGCCTTGAGCAGGGCCAGCGCGCGGGCCAGGAGGGTGTCGCGCTCCAGGGGGTCGCGGACGGCGTCCGGCAGCAGCATCAGCCCCCCGAAGGGGACAGCGGCGGCGGCCGCCGCCGCCGCGGGCTCATGGAGGTGGCGGCGCAGCGAGGCCGGCTCGCGGGTCGCGTAGATGGCCATCGCCTCGCTCACCTCGATGAAGCCGACGCGCTCAAGCCGGCGCACGCGATCCTGCCACGCCCGCTCCTCCAGTGGGGCGCGCAGCTCCCACCGGACGGTCTCCAGGAGCATCCAGGCCAGCTTCATGTTGACCTCATAGAGCTTGATCAGGAGCTGGCGCAGCGCGCGCGTGGTGTCCTCGTCGTCGTCGTAGACGATCAAGTAGACCCCGTCGTAGGTCTCGTGGGAGCTGTCCATGACGACCAGCTCCTCGGGCAGCTCGCCGTCCTCGTCGACCGTGAAGACCTGGGCGTGATCGCGCAGCAGCAGCGCCAGCGGCTCGAAGTCGAGCTTGTCCATCAAGCGCGTGAAGCGCTTGTCGGAGGACTGGAAGAGCACCTCCAGCCACTCGACCAGGGGCGGCCCCTGGAAGGCGTCCTTGCGCCAGCAGTCCAGATCGATGAAGGCCTGGACCTGTCGGGGGCTGGCCGCCATGACCAGCTCGACGGCGTCCTCAAGGCCCACCTCGCGCACGAGGTGGTAGAGGGCCACGGGCTCGACGCTGCGCACCGCCTTGCGCGCGTCGGGGCGCTCCAGCAGGGCCTCCATGCGCGCCCTGGGCGAGAGCGAGTGGAGCCCTTCGAGGTCGGCAGGGCCGAGCGGGGCGATGGCGTCGGGCTTCTTCTTCTTCGTCATGGGAGGCTCCAGCGGTCGGTGGGCGCGATCGCCGACCCAGAGGAAGGAGGGCAGGGCGGCGCCGGGCTCGGGACAATAGACGCGCTCGTTCGGATCGGCAAGCGACGCTCGCCCCAGGCTCGACGATCGCCCCACGCACGACGAGCGCCCCACGCTCCACGCCCCACGAGCGCCCCAACGCCCTACGGTCGCTCCCATGCCCCACGAACGCCCCACGCTCGACGATCACCCCCACGCACGACGAACGCCCCACGCTCCTCGCACCGCCCCGTTGGGGCGGGCGTCGAACTGGCGAACGCAGGGTGGCCCTCCGTTCACCTCGACCTTCGAGCTGTCGTGAGCCTGCGCGCCGAAAGGTCGTCGCCGGGGCGCTCAAGGCACCGCGCTCGCGATCGGGCAAGTCGGTTGCAAAGGCCCTCCGAGTGGGATAGAACCATGCGCCAGCAAATCGCGCGGGGCTACAGGGCCTCCTTGAACTCCCCGCGCCCTTCCCCAACACGGTCCACGATCACGTGTCCATCTTCTTCTTTCGCCAGTTCTTCACCAGGATCCCCTGCCGCGTCGTAGAGCCACGGGGGGCGCGCGCCCTGGCCGCGGGAAGGGATGGACACAAGGTCGATGTGATGGTCGCCATGAACCGAACAATGAGAACGAGATCGCTTGTGAACCCGACGCTCGCGTGCGGGCTGATGTTGACGCTGGGGGTGTGCGCGCTGGGGTGCGACACGGTGGCGGAGATCAGCTTCGACATCCGCAAGTACGATCGGGTGGCGGCCAGCGGCGTGACGAACGTCAACGCCTGCCTGGACGACGACTCGCGGGCGGAGCTGCGCTTCGTCCTGCTCGATCAGGAGAACAACGTCATCCGGCCCGGCGATCAACTCTCGACCGTGACGGTCGAGGCGGCCAGCTTCAATTCGAACAACGTCTCTCTGGAGCAGGGCCGCCTCTACTCGGTCAGCCCCAAGGGGCTGCTGTTGTGCGCCCAGCAGTGCGCGGACGGCGCCGGCTGCGACGTGGGCCTGGAGTGTTTCGACGGCTTCTGCCTCAAGACGAGCGAGGACAGCCCCGCCGACGCCTGCCTGACGGCGGGGATGGATCAGTGCCAGCCCTACCGATCGGAGATCGACGCGCTGGACGGCTTTTTGGGGACGGAGAAGGTCAGCCTGTGCCGATCGACCTGCGCGGCCGACGCCGACTGCCCCTCGGGCAGCTGCGTGGCCTCGCCGGAGGGGGCGATGTACTGCGCGCTGAGCGACATCGGCGACTTCTGCACGACGCGCAACCAGTGCCAGAGCGGCTTCGAGTGTCTGCCCATCGAGGGCGACCGCGGCGGCCCCGGCGGCACGGAGCGCAAGTTCTGCACCCGCGAGACGACGCTGCAGGTGGCCAACGGCTCGATGGCCTTCGTCAGCCCGCCGGCCCAGGGGGTCAACGAGGCGCCGCGGGCGATCGCGCTGGTGATGGACAACTCGGGCTCGCTCTTCGGCCGCGGGGTCGTCGAGGACGACCGTACGGTGAAGCTCAACCGGGCCACGGACCCCGATCTCTTCCGGATCGCCTCGGGCAAGGCCTTCCTGCTCAACCTCAACTCCAAGAGCTACCGGCAGAACACGGGCATCTCGGTGTGGTCCTTCCGGGGGGAGTCGGAGCTGGGCGTCAAGCCGCTGACGGGTCGGATCGACGTGTCGCCGGTCAACCCCTACGTCGGCAACTTCGACGTGGCCCGGACCTCGCTCGATCGCTTGAGCTCGGACAGCGACTTTGGCCGCTCGAACGTCTTCCAGGCCGTCACGGTCGTGTCGCAGAACATGATCGATCTTTGCAACGACAACCCGAACTGCCAGACCCTCAGCGATCTTCGCGACACGTCGATCGTGCTCTTCACGGACGGGCCGGACGACTCGGTGACGATCACGCCGGGGGCCGACGAGGCCGAGCGGCAGCTTGGCCGTGAGCGCTGGCAGGCCAACCTGGACGAGGCGGTGGCGGTGGCGCAGGCCGCCGGGACCAAGGTCTTCATCATCCACCTGGATCGGGGCGTCGGGCCCGACGGCCTCGAGACGATGGCGGCGGACCCGGCCAACGCCGTGCCCGCGCTGCGCGACGCGCAAGGGCGGACGGGGCCCCTGGCGGAGTTCTCGCAGCTGGCCTGCGCGACGGGCGGCCAGTACGTGTACGTGACCGATCCCTTCGGGCTCAACTTCTACTTCGACCTGTTGACGGACCTCGTCGGCGGCACCTGGAAGGTGGACATGGCCATCGAGGCGCTCGACAGCGTGACGAACAACGGGGCGTACCGCTTCGGCGCCAACGTCTCGGTCAACCTCGACAACCGCACCGAGAGTTTTTTCATGTCGCCCTTCGGGATCCAGACCTCGCTGGGCAAGATCGAGACGGACGACTCCCGTCCGGTGGTCTTCAAGCGCAAGGGGCTGGACGCGGCGCGGGGCGGCCAGCCCGGTGGTGGCGATGGCGACGACGGCGGAGGGGACTCGGGCCGTTGAGAGATCGTGTGTGTAAGATGACTGGCCGCCGAGGGGGCTCCGCTTGAGGGGACCTGCGGCGGGCGAATGGATTGTGGTCGTTCAAGGCGAGAGGAGAGCAGGACAGATGCTGGGCAAGAACAAGCTGACGCTGGTCCTTTTTCTGGTGTTGATGGGGTGGGCGCTCTCGGCGGGCGCGCAGGAGGGCGGCGAACTTGAGGGCGGCCCCGAGGGAGAGGAGGGGGCGCCCTTGCCGACGGACGGCGAGGAGCTGGGCCTGGGCTCGGTCGAGAAGGACCTGGATCTCTACTGGGGTGGCAAGAGGGACGTGTCGGTCGTTCAGAAGCGGCTCTTCGCCAAGGACGGCCGGATGGAGTTCTCGCTCTTCGCGGGCGTGATCCCCAACGATCCCTTCCTGACCTACCTGCCGGTGGGCGGGCGCTTCAACTATTACTTCCTGGAGTCGATCGGGTTGGAGATCGCGGCCTCCTACGTGGGGTCGGGGCTTCAGTTCGAGAGCGAGCTGACGACATTCCTCAAGAATCAGCGCAACATCCGGGCGAACGTGGACCTGCTGGACATCCAGCAGTTCCGGGCGGGCGCGGGCGTGGTGTGGAGCCCCTTCTATGGGAAGCTGGCGCTCTTGCAGAGGAAGCTGAGCCACTTCGACATCAACCTGATGGCGGGCTTCGGCGCGCTTCAGGTGGAGTCGCCGCCGGTCAACGGAATCGGTGAGCCGGAGTCGAAGTTTGAGATCGAGGGGACGCTGGGGGCGGGCTTCCGGTTTTTCCTGACCGATACGGTGACGCTGCGCGTAGACTACAGGCAGTTCATCTTCCAGAAGGTGAACGGCGGCGTGGCCACGCCCAGTGAGCTGACCCTTGGGGTCTCCTTCTTCACGGGCGGCTGAGACCTGTCGGGTCGTCAGCTTCATGCGTTCAACGGATCCTCAGTCGTCGGGCGAGCGCCGCGCGTAGGCGGCGCCACCTGGAGCGTGAATTTTCATGATGGACAGACATCCCCGAATCAAGAGTCGGCCTGCGGCGCGCAGGCTCCTGGGCTTGTTGGTGATTGCGTTGGTGGTGTTCGTGGGGAGCGTCGCGATGGCGCTCAACAAGGACGATCTGCTCAAGATGAAGGAGCAGAAGGTCGACGACGCCATCATCCAGACGCTGGTGCAGGGCAGCGGGCCGCTGAACCTGACGGCGGAGGACGTCGCCAGGCTCAAGTCGCTGGGGGCCGGCGAGGCCTTGCTGAAGTTCTTGACGGACAACGGCCACGTGCTGGTCAAGAGCAACGGCGGCGGGGGGTCGGGGGATCCGGCCTTGCCGGACGGCGAGGTGGATCCGGCCGAGCAGGATCCGGGCGAGATGGCGGCGGAGGCGGCGCGGCGCAAGGCCGAGGAGGACGCGCGGATCAGGGCCGAGGCCGAGAAGCTGCGGCAGGAGGATGAGGCGCGCAAGGTCAAGGAGGCCGAGCTCAACCGCCTGGTCGCCAAGCTGAGCGAGGCGGAGCGGAGCCTGCGCGACGGCAAGAACATGCAGGCGGCCAAGGTCTACCTGGAGTTCCTGTCGCTGGGGCCGGACCCGGAGAGCAACGAGTATTATCAGGCGAAGTTTGGCCTGGCCAGGGCGCTCTTCAACGAGGGGGTCTACTCGGGGGCGCAGGGGCCGACGCTGGAGGTGCTGATGAAGGGGCCCGAGAGCCCGCGCTTCGTCGAGGCCTTCTACATGTTGCGGACCTTGACGCTGGAGAACGGCTACGAGCCGCCGCAGCTTCAGAACCTGACGAAGTTCTTCGTCGAGAACCTGCCGGTGGAGTTTCAGGACGACTTCCACTACTACCTGGGCAAGTTCTTCTACGACTACAACCAGCCGGAGCTGGCCTTCAAGTACCTGGAGAAGGTGACGGCGGACTCGCCGAACAAGGCCGCGGCCTTGTACCTGACGGGGGTGGCGCAGATCGATCCGGAGGTCAAGAAGTACCGCTCGGCGGTCGAGAGCTTCCAGAACGCGATCTTGACGGCGGAGCGCGTCAAGGAGACGGACCCCGAGATCCGGGAGCTGGCCTTCCTGGCGCTGGCGCGGGTGGCCTACGAGGCGACGAACTACGACGGCGCGCTCTATTATTATGAGAAGATCGCGCGCCTTTCGCCGAGGCGCTCAACCGCGCTCTTCGAGTCGGCGTGGACCTTCTTCCTCAAGAACGATTACAACCGGGCCGTGGGGGCCTTCCACTCGCTGCACTCGCCCTACTACGAGCAGTGGTACTACCCGGATCTGTACATCCTGGAGGCGACGGTCTACCTGAACCTGTGCAAGTTCCCGACGGCCAAGGAGTCGCTGGTGGCCTTCAAGGCGCGCTTTTTGGATCAGCAGCCGAGGCTTCAGAGCTTCCTGGCGGCGACGTCCAACCCGGAGGACTTCTACGGCGCGGTGGCCCGGATCTACGAGACGAAGGGGACGGCGGAGTCGTCGGGCCTGCCGATGATCTTCACCCAGGGGATCGTCAACAACGTGGACTTCTTCAACAGCCACCGGATCATCAAGAACCTGACGCTCGAGCAGTCCAAGCTGGAGGCCAACCTGGCCGGGCTCGGGGACTTCGGGGCCGAGGTGCTCGAGCGCGTGCAGACGGCGCGCAAGACGCAGCTGCTGGACGCCGGGATCAAGGTGCAGCAGGCGCTGACGCAGATCGATCAGGAGCTGATCGAGTGGAGCGTCAAGTCCAACGAGATCGAGTTCGAGATCGACGCGGCGCAGGCCGATGAGGTCAAGCGCAAGCTGGTCAACCCCGACTACGTGCCCCCCTCGGCCATCGAGGGGACGACCCTCTTCGTCGTGGCCGATGACTGGCAGTTCTGGCCCTTCGAGGGCGAGTACTGGGTGGACGAGATCGGCAACTACCGCAGCTTCCTGAACGCAGAGTGTATTGAACAATGAAGCCCACACACCGAACCTCAGGCCTCGCCTTGTGGCGCCGCCGCGCGCGGATCGGCGCCGCTGCGCTCCTGCTGTCGCTCCTGACGCCGACCCTGGCGCTGTCCCAGGGCGACCCGGCGGCGGCCGCCGCCGGGGATGACGCCAAGAAGACGGACATCCCCGACAAGCCCAAGACCCTCCAGAAGGACGAGAAGCCCTCGGGGGACAAGAAGGATCTGCCCTCGGGGCCCTCGGCCAGCCGCGACGACTTCGAGGGCCCAGTGCGCGATCCGGCCGAGGTCAAGCGGCTCCAGGAGCAGATCCGCGCGCTGAACCAGAAGCAGATCAGCAAGATCGACCAGATCCTCGCCGTCAAGCCGACCCACGAGCGCAAGGCGGACATGCTCTTCCAGAAGGCGGAGCTGCTCTACGAGGTGCTGGCCTACGACAACCTGCTGGTCAAGGCCGAGTGGATCAAGTGCCTGGAGGCCGTCGACCAGGGCACGCTGGCCGAGGGCTCGTGCAATGAGCCGGTGGCCGATTACACCCTGGCGCTCAACGTCTACAAGCAGGTGCTCCAGGAGTTCCCGGAGTACGGGCGGCTCGACGAGGTCATCTACCGGCTCGGCGACGGGCTGATGAAGGCCGAGAAGAAGAAGGAGGGGATCAGCTTCTTGACCCGGCTGGTCAAGAACTACCCGCAGTCGAAGTACCTGCCCGACAGCCACCTGTCGATCGCGGAGTTCTGGTTCGACCAGAACCTGCTGACGCCGGCCAAGCTCTCCTATGAGGAGGTGCTGCGCTTCAAAGGCTCGCCGCTGGGCAACTACGCGCGCTACAAGCTGGCCTGGGTGCTCTACAACCAGAAGGAGTTCCGCGAGGCGGTCAACACCTTCAAGGCGGTCATCGAGACGGTCGAGGGCGATCCGAAGCAGCAGCAGCTGGCCTTCTCCGGTCAGGCGCTCAACGATCTCGTGGTCTCCTGGGTGGAGATCGAGGGGGGCTGGAAGGAGGCCAGGGACTACTTCATCAAGAAGAGGGACAAGCCCTACGCGCACAAGAAGCTGCGGCAGATGGCCAGCCTCTACGACAACGACGGCAAGAACGAGCCCCGGATCGAGATCTTCGAGTACCTGCTCGCCGACGATCCCGTCGATCCGAAGGCGCCGGACTACTGGGAGGCGATGATCGACGCCAAGAAGAAGATCGGCGCCCGCGAGGACTGGGAGTCCTCGGTGCGGCAGATGATCGGCTACTTCGATCAGAAGGCGCGCTGGTGGGGGACGAACGGCTCGGACAAGAAGGCGGCCTCCAACGCCCGGATGCTGGCCGAGGGCTACCTGGCCCAGCTGGCCACCGAGTACCACCAGAAGGCGCAGAAGACCGGCGACCCGAAGCTCTACGAGCAGGCCGCCAAGGACTACGCGCTCTTTCTGGAGAAGTTCCCCGACTCGGAGGCGGCCTACGACACGCGCTTCTACTACGCCGAGATCCTCTTTGACGAGATCAAGGACTACGAGAAGGCCGCCAACCAGTACCAGGAGGTCATCGCCCAGAAGCCCACGGGTGAGCACGCCAAGCACTGCCAGTTCGCGCTGATCAAGTCCTACGAGGCCCTCGTGCTCAAGGAGCACCCCGAGAGCGTGTTGACGATCCTGGCGGGCAAGTCCGAGCAGAAGGAGGTGCGGATGGAGGCTGTCGCGGCCAGGAAGGACGAGGATCTCAAGGAGGCCGTCAAGAAGGAGCGCAGCGAGCTCTTCAAGTACGAGATCCCCTTCGTGGACGTGAGCGACAAGTGGGCCGAAGTCTACCCGAAGGAGGAGAACACGCCGACGGTCATGTTCGTCGCCGCGGAGATCTACAGGGCGCATGGGCAGTACGACAAGTCGGTGTCGCGCTACGAGCACATCATCAACTTCGCCCCCCAGCACCGCTACGCCTCCTACGCGGGCAACAGCCTGCTGGAGTGCCACAACGAGCTGAGGAACTGGGCCGAGATCGAGCGCTGGGGCCGCTACCTGCTCGACAACAAGATCTTCGACGTCACGCCCCAGGACAAGCTCCAGTCGGCCATCGCCTACGCGGTCAACATGAAGGCCGGCGATCTGCAGACGGAGAAGAAGTTCGACCAGGCCGCCGAGGAGCTCTTGAGGCTGGCCAAGGAGTGGCCGGACTCGGATCTGGCGCCCGGGGCGCTCTTCAACGCCGCGGCGATCTACGAGCGGGGCGACCAGGTCAAGCTGGCCATCCAGTACTATGAGGAGCTGATCAAGCGCTACCCGAAGCACGATCGCGCCCCCGAGGCCCTCTTCGTCATGGGGGCGATCATGGAGGCGCGCCTGAACTTCGAGCGCGCGGCGGAGTTCTTCGAGCGGCTCGGCGACAACAAGGACTGGCGCGAGAACTTCGACAGGTCCAAGGACGCGATCTACAACGCCGGCGTCATCCGCGAGGCGTTGGAGCAGTGGGACACGGCGATCAAGACCTACGAGAAGTTCTTGAAGCTCTACCCCAACGAGAAGGATCTGGCCCCGACGCTGACCTTCCACATCGCCGAGCTCTACGAGAAGGCCGGCAACTCCAAGAAGGCGGCCGAGGCCTACAACAACTACACACGCAAGTACAAGGACGACAAGGACAAGCTGGTCCAGGCCTACGTGCGCATGGGGCTGATCATCAAGGATTCGGGCTCGAAGAAGGCGCGCAAGGACGCCACCGAGCAGTTCATCAAGGCTTATACGACGTGGGAGAAGATCGAGGACGAGGCCAAGAAGAAGGCCACGAAGGACGACGCCGCCGAGGCGCGCTTCCAGATCGCCGAGTACCTCTTCGAGGACTACAAGGCCGCGCCGCTCAATGACCTGAACAAGCTGGAGAAGGAGCTGACGACCAAGGCGGAGCTGCTCAACCAGGCCGAGACGCTCTACTTCGAGATCATCGACCTGCGCACCCCGCTGTGGACGGCCGCGGGCGCCTACCGCATCGGCCAGATGTACAAGGAGTTCTCGGACGCCCTCTACAACTACCCCATCCCCGAGGACCTGCCCGAGGAGTACGTGGACGCTTACCGGGGTCAGATCGACGAGTTCTCCTTCCCGCTCCAGGAGAAGGCGCTCAAGGCCTTCCAGCGCGCGCTGAGCCTGGCCCTTGAGCTCAACGCCTACAACGACTGGAGCGCCAAGAGCGCTCTGGAGATGAGCCGTCTGGAGGCGGAGGCCTACCCGCTGACCAAGCAGGATGGTGTGGAGATGGACCACCCCTCGGAGGTCTTCCTCAAGAGCGACACGCTGACGATGGAAGACGTCAAGAAGAGGGCCGAGGACAGCAAGGCCAGCAAGGCCAACAATTGATCGGGGTCATGGAGCGCGAGATGTTCAAGAAGCTCAACAAGCCGTGCGCCCGCGTGGCGGCGTACTCGATGATAGCGGCCTTCGCGCTGCTCGGCTCGGCCTGCACGGGCTCGGGCGTCAAGGACAAGGGCGACGGGACCGACGAGGCGGTCAAGGAGGCGATGAAGGACGAGCTCGTCCTGCTGCTTGGCACCAAGCGCGAGGCCCTCGACCTTTTCGAAGAGGCCGAGGCGGCCCTCTCCAAGGGCGTCCCGGATCTGGCCGTGGCCAAGGAGAAGCTGGAGAAGGCGCTGGCGATCTCGCCGGACTTCCTGGAGGCGCAGTTCAACCTCGGCTTCGTCTACGAGAGCAACGGCCAGCTCGACAAGGCGCTGGAGGCCTACGTCAAGGCCCAGCAGCTTGATCGCCTCAACACCCACTCGGTCAGCATCATGCTGGCCGTCGGGCGGACCCAGTCGCTCAAGGGCGACTCCGAGGCGGCCCTGAAGAACTTCGAGGAGGCCCACCGGCTCGATCCCGAGAACCTCGCGGTGCTCAACGCGCTCGGCACGGCCAACTCCAAGGCGGGCAAGTACAAGGAGGCCACAGAGTACGTCACCAAGGTCTTGCGCTCGGAGAACGAGAACCTGACGGCGCTCAACACGCTGGCCCAGATCTACACGGCCGAGAACAACCGCTCGATGGCGGTCTACGTCTTCAAGAAGGCCGCCCGCGTGGCGATCGGCGCCATCAAGACCGACGAGGAACTCAGCGCCGAGCCCGCCATCCTCGTGCTCAGCGACAAGGTCAGCAACGCGAACCTCGACCAGGATCTGTCGGCGGACATCTTCAACAACCTCGGCATGATCTACCTCAAGATGGATCAGATGGCGCTGGCGGTCTACAACTTCACGGCCGCCGCCAAGCTCTCCCCGACGCACGTCGAGTCCAGGCTCAACGTCGGGTCCATCTACCTGCGCTACCTCAACTACGACGGCGCCAAGGCGCAGTTCAGCGCGGTGCTCGCCGCCGCGCCCGAGAACTGCGTCGCCAAGCTGGGGCTGGCCGCCAGCAACTACGCCAAGGGCGATCGCGACGACTCCCTGGCCGGCTACAAGGACTACCTGGCCGCCTGCGACGTCAACCACGCCTCCTCCCACCTCCAACTCCAGCGCATCTTTGAGCGCAAGGAGGACTTCGTCTCGGCCGTGACCCACTGCGAGAAGTTCGTCGAGCTTGCCAAACCCAAGGAGGGCGATCCCGTGACGGCCGCCTACTGCGGCGCCCTCAAGAACATGGGCTCCCTCAAGCGCGACACGCCCGTCGAAGGAGGCGAGAAGGGTCCCGATGGGGAGGAGATCCCGCCCGAGGGCGAGGAGATCGCCCCCGAGGGCGGAGAGATCGCCCCCGAAGGCGAGGAGATCGCCCCTGAGGGCGAAGAGATCGCCCCTGAGGGCGAGGAGCCCCCTCCCGGTGGTGAAGCCCCCGAGGGCGGAGAGATCGCCCCTGAGTGAGGGCGCAGCACGAGGCCCGATGAGCGCGGCCTCCTTGCGCGCCTCTCCGGGATCCCCTCTCCCTCGCCCCCCTTCGCATGACCCACCGCGCCGCTCTCCATCGGGCCGATCTTGCGCCTTCGACACCGCGCCGTTCGGCGGGCCGGGTGTCCCAGCGCTCGTCTTCGAGGCTCGGCAGGGGCGATCGGTGGCCGTGGGAGGGCGTCGGTGGCCGGTTGCGGTGTCAGGGAGGAGGTGGTATATTCGACAGGGTGTTTTGTTCGGGCTTTCTGGCCTGCCAATCCACCTTCTTAGATCCAGTTTTCCTGGGTGGGCGTTCCCACCAGCGCCTCATCGGCTCTCCCTTTCTGGAATCAACGCCATCGGGGAGAAGGTTGATGAAGGTGAGGGACGCCTTGATCGCTTCGGTGATCTTGGTTGGGCAGGAGTCATCAGAGGGGTTGTCATGAAGCGCGTGTTTTTGTTCCTGGTGGTCTTGTTGGGGTTCGGGTTGGTGTCGACGTCGGCCTTCGCGCAGGATGAGGACGTCAAGACGAAGTTCTACGACTTCGACGACATGCTCATCGACGGCGAGTTCAAGAAGCCCGAGGGCTTCGTCTACGGCGCGATCGAGAAGGCGAAGTTCGATCGCCTGTTGAGCCTCAAGAAGAGCTTCCTGCCCAAGATCGAGGAGACGGCCAAGTCCGACGTCCTCAAGCGCTGACGTCGGGCCGGTTTGGTGTCCACGGCCTCGATCGAGGCGCGTGGACGTTGAGGTGTGCGGCGGCGCTCGCCAGAGAGACAGCCAGTGAGAAGGGGCGTCTTGCTCCCTCGCGGCCCACTGAGAGCTTTCATCATGAGGATCGTCTGCGACAGCTGCGGGACCAAGTACTCCATCAGCGACGATAAGGTCCGGGGCAAGGTCTTCAAGATCCGCTGCAAGAGCTGCAGCCATGTGATCATCGTCCGAGGGGACGGAGAGGACGGGGCCGGGAGCGTGGACGCTGGCGGCGGCGGTGCCGATGCCGTGTGGTTCATCGTCCGTAATGGGCAGCAGGATGGCCCCTTTACGCCTCAGGACATCGGCGGCTTCATCGCTCTTGGCGAGGTGACCCCGGAGACCTACGCGTGGCGCGAGGGCTTCGCGGACTGGTTGCCGCTCTCGGCCGCCGAGGGCCTCAGCCACCTCGTCAAGGCTGCGCCGGCTGAGTCCGCCCTGATGCAGGCGACGGACGCCATCTCGGTCGACGGCTTCGACGACGGCGGGGCCACGCGCGTGGTCAGCAACTTCACCTTCAACCCTCCCCCCGCAGAGCCCGCTCCTGTCCCCAGAGCCGCCGCTGCGCCTGCGCCCGTGCGCGCCCCGGATCCCGCCCCCTATTCCGCCCCGGATCCCGCGCCCATCGCCTCCTTGTCGGGCGGCGTGGCGCTGGGCGGAGGCGGCTTTGGCGGCGCGGCGGTGGCTGGCTTCGGGGGAGGCATGATGGAGCTCGGCGACAGCCCCAGCTTCGCCGAGGATCCCGTGCCCTCCATCTCCGGCATGGGCAGCCTCGCCCCGGCGAGCCTCGACTCTGCCTTGAGCAAGGAGCCCGTGCCGACCTCGGCCAAGCCCTCCAACGGCGTCTCTCGCCGCAATGGCCACATGGTCGCCTCGCGCAATGAGGACTCGGTCCTCTTCAGCCTCAACAGCCTGGCCTCGACCACCTCCAACGAGAGCGAGGAGCCCAAGAATACCGAGGCCAGCGGCCTGATCGACATCATGTCGCTTCAGTCCTCCAGCGTGGCCGTCGCCTCCGGGCGCGGGGCCGCCGGGCACTCCAGCCCCGCCGCGGATCCCTTCGGCGCCGGGGTCGCCGGACCCGCCATCGCCGTCCCTGCGATGATCCCGATGGGGACGCGCAAGTCCAACCTGCCGCTCTTCCTGGGCATCGGCGGCGGGGTCTTCGTCATCCTCCTGCTCGTGGGCACCATCGCGGCGCTGCTCATCTTCCGGGATACCGATCCCAAGGTCGTCGAGGTCCCGGCCGAGAACCCCATCCTGGCCGCCAACACCCCTCAAAAGGGCGCCGAGGAGCCAGGCGAGGCGAAGCCTGAGGCCGGCGAGGCGAAGCCCGAGGCCGGCGAGGCCGAGGGCGCCGACAAGGGCGAGGAAGACAAGGACGAGGCCGTCGCCGACAAGGGCGAAGAGGCCGACAAGGCCGCGGAAGGCGACAACAAGGAGGCGGTCGCCGACAACAAGCTCGACAAGAACGCCGCCGAGGCCAAGGTGCCGGCCGTGCCCAAGACCGCAGAAGAGATCCGGAAGGAGCGCGAGGAGCGCGAGAAGCGCCTCGCCGAGCTGGCCGCCAAGGAGCGCGAGAACAAGGACAAGGAGCCGCCCGTCAAGGAGGACGTCAAGACCCCGCCGAAGGGCGGGGGCGGCGATGCCATCGACGACATCATCAGCGGGATTGGCGGCAAGAAGCCCCCGAAGGGCGACGATCCCGTCGTCAAGGAGGACAAGACCCCCCCGCCCACCGGCGCCAAGAAGGCCCTGGAGAAGAGCGAGGTCCAGCGCGTCATCCGCGGCGCCTACGGCAGCGTCAACTCCTGCAACTCCAGCCAGGCCGAGCAGCAGACCGGAACGGTGACCGTCAAGTTCACCATCCAGCCCAACGGCAGCGTCGGCGGCGCTCAGGTCACCGGGGCCTTCGCAGGCTCCCCCGTCGGCGGGTGCATCGCCCGCGTCGTCCGCGGCCTGAACTTCCCGGCCTTTGATGGCAGCCCCCTGACCATCACCTTCCCCTTCGTTTTGCGTTGACCCTGAAGCCCCCCTTGATGACAACCCCTCAGATCCTCTCCGTCGGCCTTGTTCTCGTCGCCTCTCTCCTGGGTGCGGCCAACGCCAGCGCCGAGGGCGGGGGCCTCCTCTACCAATTTGACAAGACCCCGATCCATTACGCCTTGACGATGAACCAGCGCGTCGAGGTGGATCTTGGCGCCGGCTCAAGGCAGACCGGCGCCAGGATCAACGCCAGGGTGTCCTGCGCTCTGGAGAAGACGACGCCCGAGGGCGACCTCGTCGTCGGCCTCCGCTTCTCGGATCTGAGCGGCGAGTTCACCGCGCAAGGCAAGCCGATCACGGGCGTCGATCTGTCTCAACTCGGCGTCCTGCGCTCCAGCGCGACGCTCAAGCCGACAGGCTCGGTCACCAGGACCCTCATGCCCTCGGCCAACCGTCAGATCGACCGGACCTTCCGCTTGCTCCAGGACGCCTTCCTGCGCTCTCTGCCCGTCCTGCCCGAGGGCGGCGAGGCGGCCATCGGCGCCACCTGGCAGGACACCCGGACCGAGCGATACGAGGTCGACGATCGGATCGTGGAGACGAAGCTCTCGCGCACCTTCAAGCTCGTCAAAGTCGACCCGAAGGGGGTCGGCTCCGGGCGACTCGCCCGAATCGAGATCCAGATCAGCCTGGAGACCACCAGCAGGATGAGCGACGACAAGGGCAGCCCCCTTGAGCGCCTCGGCTCGGCCACGGGCAAGGGCCACGCCCTCTTTGATCTGGACGCCGGCCACCCTCGCGAGGTCCACCTCGAGGTCGATCACCAGAGCAAGGACAACACGGGCGCCAGGCAGCGCACTGCCCTCACCTTCGACCTCGCCTACGCCCCCGAGGGCTGATCTTCAAACACCAGGACAGTCCCCGCAGGCGGCATCTCGCCCTTGAGCAGCTCGAAGGCGCCCTCGCGGCGGATCGCGGCGCGCCCCCCGCGCGCCAGGAAGTCGTCCACGGGCGCGAGGTGGGGCAAGGCGCAGCGCCCGGTCCCGAAGTGGATGGGGACGATGAGCCGGGCCTGGAGGCGGAGCGCCAGCTCGTGGGCCTCGGCGGGGCCGATCGTGTAGTAGCCACCGCAGGCCAGCAGCAGGACGTCGACCGGCTCGCCCTCGTTGAGCGCGTCGAGCGCGTCGGGTTCGGGCAGCGCGCCGATGTCGCCGGTGTGGACGACGCTCAGCCCGTCCACGATGACGCGCAGCATCCAGCTGCTCCCGCCGCGGAGGCGACCGAGCCAGGCGTCGTGATCGACCTTGAGGGAGCGGATCGACAGCGCGCGGACGATCTCTGCATCCCCTTGATCTCGTTGAGGAAAGAAGACGCGAGCGCGACCGAAGGGGGCGGCGTGGCAATGGTCGAGGTGATCGTGGGTGATGAGCAGGTCGTCGGGGTCGAAGTCGATGGGCGGGTAGCCCATCAGGCCGCCAAAGCCGCCGGGCTCATAAGGATCAAAGAGGATCCGGTGGCCGGCGACGGGCAGCAGACGGGCGGTGAGGCCGAGGGCTGCGTGCCCGAAGTGTTCGAGGATCACTCCTTGTAGCTCTCGGGCTCGGAGTCGTCCTGGTAGGGATCGCGGGTGCCCTCCTTGCGCTTGCAGGGGATCTCGGCCAGGGCGAACTTGATGTTTCCGGTGTCGATCACGCAGGCCTTGCCCTTGAAGGCGGCCGGCAGCTTCCGTTGGAATTCACCGTTGTAGCGTGAGAACTCCATGATGGCGTAGAAGCCCTTGTCCTTGTTCTGGGCGAGGAAGTGGTCGAACTCATGGTCCTCACGGATGGGGATGACCTCGTTCTGGGTGTAGTAGGTTTCTCCGCGCCAGTTGAGCTTGTAGCTCAGGGCTTGTTCGGCGCAGTAGCGCTTCATGGGGTCGTGTCCTGGGGGGCCATCGATGGGCTGGCAACGGGCGTAGTAGCTGTCCCAGACGCCCTTCTGGCTCCAGGTGCTCGACAGGGTGGGCATGTAGTCGAAGAGGCAGAAGGCGGTCATCAGGACGGCGCTGGCGCCGAGGAGGGCGACGGCGGCGCGGCGCATCAGGGGTCGAGAGGAGATGGCCAGGGCGGCGCCGGTGGAGGCCAGCGCGACGATGAGGGCCTGCTTGAGCTGGAGGTCCTGGTTCCAGGGGTCGAACCAGTTCCGGTCGTATTTGTAGGTGAAGAGGTTCTTGAGGTGCTGGGGTTCTGCGATCAGATCCCAGCCGACGAAGATGACGAGGGCGGCGCTCAGGGAGGCCAGGGCCCAGGAGAAGTGCCGCCGGGTCGAGGTCGCCAGGAGGTCGTCGAGGAGGAGGGCGATGAGGAAGCAGGCCGCGGGGATGGCGGGGAAGATGTAGTGGTGGAACTTGGTGCTCGACAGGGTGAAGAGGGTGAAGGTGAAGACGAGCCAGATGACGAGCAGGAGGGTGGCCTGTTGTCGGTCGTCGCGGGCGCCGAGGCCCTTGCCCATCAAGAGGCGGATCATGGCGGCGGGCAGGAAGGCGCCCCAGGGCCAGAGCCCGAAGCCGGCCCATCGGATGTAATGCTCGAAGGAGCCCGAGTCGATCTGGTGGACGCCGGTGGCGAGGCGCTTGAAGTGGTCGTGGATGAAGAAGCGCTGGAAGTAGGCGTCGCCGTGGCGCACGAGCATGGCGACGTACCAGGGGAAGGAGGCGGCGATGAAGACGCCGGCGCCGCGCGCGAGCTCCATCTCGGCCAGCCGTCGCCACTGGCCGGTCAGCAGGAGGAAGAGGAAGATGAAGGCGCCGGGCAGGGCGAGCCCGAGCAAGCCCTTGGAGAGCGAGGCGAGGCCGATGAAGAGGTAGAAGCCGAAGAGGTGGATCTGTCGGTTGGAGCAGCGGCCGCCCCGGGCGGCGGTCAGGATCACGGCGGTCAGGATGGCGCCGTAGAGGATGGCGTGGACGGGGCCCCAGGAGAAGAAGGCGCGCAGCGGCCCGAGTTGATCGCCCTGCCAGCGGCCGAGCCCGGTCCAGACGATGACGAGCTGGGGGACGACGGCCAGCAGGATCATGGCGAAGGTGCCCCACAGGGCGGGCCGGGAGGCGGTGGCCTCGCGGTCGCGGCCAAAGAGGGCCATCATGAAGAAGCACAGGCCGATGGTCATGTTGCCGACGAAGGGCATGTCGGTCTGGGCCTGTCGGGAGAGCATGGCGAAGAAGGGGGAGGTCAGCAGGGTGAGCGCCATCAGGAAGCCGACGCGGCGCGAGTAGATCCGCTCGCCCATCGAGTAGCCCATGACGACGGCGACGACGGCGATCAGCGCGACGCCGAGCCGGATGGCCAGCTCCGTGAAGCCGAAGAGCTCAAGGCCGAGGGCCATCAGCCACATCAGGAGGATGGGCTTGGAGAAGAAGAAGGTGCCCTCCTGGGCGCCCTGGGCGTTCTTCCAGTGGCCTCCCCACCAGGTCGAGATCCAGTCGTGGCGCTCGACGATCTGCCGTCCGACCTCGCCGTAGTGCGTCTCCCAGGGGTCCCAGAGGCCGAAGCTGCCCAGCATGGGGAGGAGGAGCGCGGAGGCGACGGCCAGGACGATGGCCCTGTCGATCCAGACGGCGCGGTTGGAGATCGAGGGGGCCTGAGCCTCGCTCATGGGCAGCTCCGGACATGTTCAAGGGCAAGCGATCAGCCCGTCGTCGTCAAGATGGCGGCGGGGGGGCTCTGGGCTTGCGCGGCGGGGCGCAGGGGGTAGAGGCGCTGTCGGCGGCCAAAGTGCCGGTCGACGGCGGACATGACCTCGTGGCAGTCGACCATGTCGGTGATGTAGTCGAGCTTGCCGGTGTTCAGGGTGACGACGGGGGAGAGGTCGTAGCCGTCGATCCAGGCGTCGTAGAGCACCTGCAGTTTCTTGAGGTAGGACAGGGGGATGCTCTGCTCGGCGGGCCGGCCGCGCTCCTTGATGCGCCTTCGGGTGGTGCGCATCGAGCACTTGAGGTAGATCATCAGGTCCGGCGGCCGGAGGGTGTCGCGGATGGACTCGTAGAGCGCGCGGTAGGTCTTGTAGTCGCGCGGGTCCATGATGTTGCTGCGGTGGAGGTGCTCGGCGAAGATCTCGGCGTCTTCCCAGATCGTGCGGTCCTGGATCACGTCCACGGGGCTGTGGTTGAGCTCGCGGTGGAGCTTGTGCTTGGCCCCGAGGAAATAGATCTGGCTGTGGAAGGCATATCGACCCATGTCGGCGTAGAAGTCCTCCAGGTAGGGGTTCTCGTCGTTGGGTTCGAAGTAGGGCTTGAGATCGTACCTGTGGCAGAGGAACTCCACGAGCGAAGACTTGCCCACGCCGATGTTGCCCGCGACGGCGAGGTAGCGCTGCTGGGCCTTCCCGTTTGTTGAAGTCAGAGTGGTCACGACGGGCCTTGTCTTGTAATGAGCGTGGGTCTGTGTATGGGTTGGTGCGCCGCCCAATGAGGCTCTGAGGGTACGCCAAGGACCAGCGGCCGAACAAGGGAAATGATCGATGGGAGGCGCGCTTTTGCCCGCCGATCCCCTCGTGATCGATGTGGAGGATTCATGGGCAGCGACAGGCAGGCTCCATCGTCGCCTCGGCCAGGTGGGGCGTGGCTCGCGTTCGTGGTTGCGTCCCTGGCCGGGGTGGGGCTGTCGATCTACCTCACCTACGTCCACGCCGTCGTGACCTTCGCCGGCGAGAAGGTCGAGGGGCTTTGCAACCTGTCGAGCAGGATCAACTGCAATGTGGCCGCCGGGAGCCAGTTCTCCGAGGTCGGCGGCATTCCCATCGCCTTGATCGGCCTGGGCTTCTACCTCGGGACGCTGCTTATCCTGCTGCTCTTTCGCAAGAGCGGCGACAAGTTCGCGCCCCACATCCTGCTGGCCCTCTACGGCGGCGCGGTGCTCTACTCGCTCTTCCTCGGCGGGGTGTCGGCCTTCATCCTGCAGTCCTTCTGCTGGGCCTGCACGAGCCTGTACCTGGTCAACATCCTCGGCCTGCTGCTGGCCCGCGCGCTGGTCGGCCAGCCCTACGGCGCCGCCCTCAAGGAGCTCTTCGGGAACATCGGGCGCGTGGCGCCCTCGCCGGTGGCCTTCGGCTTCGTCGTCACCATGATCGTCGCCGTCGTCGCCGGCACCGCGCTGGTCCATCAGCTCGGGCAGGGCTTGAAGAAGACCGACGCCGAGCACCTGGCCGAGGCCGAGGCGTGGGTCCTCGAAGAGTTCTCCCGCACCCCGAGCCTGACCCCGGCCCAGATCAAGCGCCTCCACGGCACGGGCCACGCCAAGGGCGCCGAGGGGGACAAGGCCCTCGTGACGATCGCGGAGTTCTCCGACTTCGAGTGCCCCTTCTGCTCGCGCGTCGCTCCCGATCTCATGAAGATCATTGAGGATCCGCTCTACAAGGGCAAGGTCCGGGTCGTCTTCCACCACAACCCCCTCGACATGGCCTGCAACAAGCGCCTGAGCAAGCCCTTCCACCAGCACGCCTGCCAGGCCGCCAAGGTGGCGATCTGCGCCGAGGAGCAGGGCCAGTTCTGGCCGATGCACGACCGCCTCTTCGAGAACCAGCGCGCGCTCGGCCCCGAGCACGCCGAAGAGCACGCGCGGGCGCTCTCGCTCAACGTCAAGGAGCTGACCGACTGCGTGGCCAGCGGCCGCCCCGACGCCGTCATCCAGGCCGACGTGGCGCTGGCCAAGGATCTGGACGTCAAGGGCACCCCGACCCTCTTCATCAACGGCCGCCTCGTGCGCGGCGCCGTGCCCTTCTGGAAGATGAAGGCGGCGCTGGACCACGAGCTTCGAGGCGCCGCAGGGACGCCGTAACCAGGGCGCCTCGCGGGCGCGGATTGACAGGGATCAGGGCGGATCGGTAGATTGAGAGAGGCAATGTGACCCCAAGAGAAGAGGCGACTCATCAACCCCAGAGCGCAATGACGATCGAAGCCCAGGCGCGGGCGGCGCGCCGAGCGGCGCCCTTGATCGCGTCGGCGTCGTCGACGACCAAGTCGGGCGCGCTGATGAGGATGGCGGACGCGCTGCAGGCGCGCGCCGCCGCGATCCTCGACGCGAACGCGGCCGACGTCGAGGAGGCGCGGGCCGCGGTCGAGCGCGGCGATCTTGGCGCGGCCTTCGTGGACAGGCTCCTGCTGGACGAGGGGCGGCTTGAGGCGATGGCCGGCGCGGTGCGGGAGGTCGCCGCGGCGGACGATCCCATCGGGCGGGAGGACGAGTCGTGGCTGCGGCCCAACGGGCTGCGCGTCTCCAGGCGGCGGATCCCGCTGGGCGTCGTCGGGATCATCTACGAGGCGCGCCCGAACGTGACCTCGGACGCGGCGGCGCTGTGCCTCAAGGCCGGCAATGCGGTGGTGCTCAAGGGCGGCAGCGACGCCCTGCGGAGCAACCGGGCGGTGGTCGAGGCGCTGCGCGCCGGGCTGGCGGCCGGCGGGATCGACCCGGCCGTGCTGCAGTTCATCGACAGCGCCGACCGCGAGAGCATCCTGGCGCTCTTGAGCCAGGAGGAGAGCGTCGACCTGATCATCCCGAGGGGCGGCGAGGGCCTGGTGCGCTTCGTGTCGGCGCACTCCCGGATCCCGGTGATCAAGCATTACAAGGGGGTCTGCCACGTCTACCTCGACGCGACGGCGGACGCGGACAAGGCCGTCTCCATCGTGATCAACGGCAAGGTCCAGCGCCCGAGCGTGTGCAACGCGATCGAGACGGTGCTTGTCCACCGGTCGCGCGCCGAGGATCTGCTGCCGGCCGTGGCCGAGGGGCTCATGGGCCACGGCGTCAGGCTGCACCTTGACGAGCGCGCCCTGGCCGCGCTAAAGGGTCGCGGCCTCTTTGATCCGGCGCTCTGCGTGCCGGCGACCGAGGAGGATTTCTTCGCCGAGTACCTGAGCCTCGACGTGGCCGTGGCCGTCGTCGATGATCTGGACGCGGCGATAGGTCACATCCAGACCTACGGCTCGGACCACACCGAGGCGATCGTGACGGAGTCGGTGGGGCAGGCCGAGGCCTTCTTGAGCCGGGTCAACAGCTCCGTAGTGCTGGTCAACGCCTCGACGCGCTTCGCCGACGGCGGCCAGCTCGGCCTCGGTGCCGAGATCGGCATCTCGACGACGAAGCTCCATGCCTTTGGCCCGATGGGGCTCAGGGAATTGACCACGACCAAGTTTGTCATCCGCGGAGATGGCCAGATCAGGGGCTGAGGCCCCGACGAGGGAGCATGGCAGAGAAGGACAAGGCGGGCTCGCCCGAGGGCGCCGACAAGGCGACCATGGACACCACGATCGAGAACATGGCGCGCGAGATCGCCGAGGCGGCCTGGGACAGGAAGGCCCTCGATCTGGAGATCATCGACGTCCGCAAGATGGTCAGCTATTGCGATTACTTCGTCCTGTGCACGGGCCGCTCGGACAGGCAGGTGCAGGCGATCGCGGACGGCATCGGCGGGGATCTGCGCGAGCTGGGCTACCGGGCCCGCGGGGTCGAGGGCGCCCAGCAGGGCCTGTGGGTGCTGATGGACTACGGCGACATCGTCGTCCACATCTTCCACATCAACGAGCGCGAGAAGTACAGCCTCGAGCGGCTCTGGATGGACGCCCCCCGGCTCCCCATCCAGATCCCCGAGGGCCTGACCACCGAGCGCGACGCTGAAGGCTTCGGCGGCTGACCCGCCCATGCGCGTCCGGATCATCGCCGTGGGCAAGCTGCGAGAGCCCCACTACCGCAGCGCCGCCGATGTCTACCTCGGCCGCCTCAAGCACGTCATCGGCGTCGAGGAGGTCGAGGTGCGCGAGGCGCGCAAGACCGAGCGGCACAACCCCGAGCGCGGCGTGGCCGCCGAGGCCGACAGCCTCCTGGGGGCGCTTCCGGCCAGCGGCACCGTCGTGGTCATGGACGAGAGGGGCCGCCAGGAGAGCAGCGAGGCGCTGGCGGCCTTCATCGAGTCGCAGATGGTCTACGGCCGCGACGACCTCAGCTTCGTCATCGGCGGCGCCCTCGGCCTCGACGAGCGCGTGCGCCAGCGGGCCGACAAGGTGCTGGCGCTCTCGAAGATGACCCTGCCGCACGAGCTGGCCCGCGTGGTGCTCGTCGAGCAGCTCTACCGGGCGATGACCATCCTGCGGGGCGAGCCCTACCACAAGTGAGCCATGGCCAGTCGCGACGACATCCGCGCGGCCGGCCGGGTCCTGCTCGGCAGCCTCTTCCCCCCGCGCTGCCTCGGCTGCCTCGGCCACATGCCCTTCCAACCCGCCCTGGATCGCTCGCTCGGCTCGCCCGACGGCCCCGACACCGAGGACGCCCGCTGGTTCTGCCTCGCCTGCCTGGCCGCGCTGGTGCACATCGAGAGGCCGCGCTGCGCATCCTGCGCGCTGCCGCTGACCCCCTTCCTGGACACGCCGTCGAGCGCCTGGGCCCTGACCTGCCCCGAGTGCGCGGCGGCCTCCCCGGCCTGGGGGTGCGCCCGCGCCCCCTTCGCCTACGAGGGGCCGGTCCAGGCCGCGATCCGCAGGCTCAAGTTCGACGGCGACCGAGGCGCGGCCGAGGGGCTCGGCGCGCTGATGAGCGGGTGGATCGTCGGCGGCGATCCGCCCACGACGGCGCCGCGATCGCCTGTCGTGGTGCCCGTGCCGTCGAGCGCGTCGAGGGTGCGCCTGCGAGGCTACAACCCGGCGGCGCTGCTGGCCGGGGAGGTCGCCCGACGGTCGGGCTGGCGCTGCGAGGTCGACGGGCTGCTCAGGCCAGGGGATGAGGGCGCGGCGCCCCAGCGGTCGCTGTCCAGGGCCGAGCGGCTGGGCAACCTCCAGGGGGCCTTCGTCGCCGATCAACGGCGCGTCGGGGGCGCCCGCGTGGTGCTGATCGACGACGTGCTGACGACGGGCGCGACGGCCATCGAGGCGACGCGGGCGCTCAGCGAGGTGGGCGCGCGGGTGTGGCTGGTGCTGGTGGCGGCGCGCTCCTCCTGATGCGTTGCTCTTGATTCAAGCCTTTGATTTGAAAATGTTTTTGGGTGATCGGGTCAGCGGCCTGCGGCGGATCGGAGCCTGCGGACGGTGGCGAGCTCCTTGTGGAGGCCGGCGTCTTCGAGGTCGTGGGCTTCGGCGGCGAGGTGCGCTTCGAGGTGCTGGAGGATGGCGCGGGCGGCGTGGGGGTCGTTGTCCTGCCAGGCCTGGCAGGCGTCCTGGAGGCCGAAGACGGTCATGAGGAGGTCGAAGTTCTTGCGGACGGCGGCGTGTTCGAAGAAGACGCGGTGTCCGTGGAGGGTGGAGGAGGCCTCGGGCATGTGGATGGGGTAGCGGTGTCGCTCGCGGCGGCCGGTGTCGGTGAAGGTGTATTCGAGGACGGCGTCGCCGAGGTGCGCGGGGCCCTCGTAGTCGAGCAGGTCGCCGAGGTCGAGTTCGACGAGCATGACGCCGTTGCGGCGCGAGAGGTAGAGGGTGGGGATGTGGATCTCGGGGTCGCCCTGGCGGTTGAGGGCGAGCGGGAGGCCGTGGGCGGCGATCATGCGGACCTGCGGGTCGAACTCCAGGGTGAGGGTGAGGTCTTCGGCCACGGGGGTCAGGGTGGTCTCGAGCTCGTCGCGAAAGACGGTGGTGATGCGCTGGGCGTCCTGGAGGAAGTAGAAGTTGCCGCCGCCCTGTCGTGCGAGCTGGAGCATGAGTTCGTGGTTGAAGTCGGTGCCGACGCCGATGGTGGAGACGCCGATGTTGTAGCGGTCGAAGGCGTCGGAGGCGGCGACGATGGACTCGATCTCGGTGGGGCCGGTGGTGGGGACGCCGTCGGACAGGAGCATGAGGCGGTTGACGGCGCGGTCGTCGTAGCGCTCAAGGAGCTGCTGGTAGCCGAGCAGGAGGCCGTCGTGGATGTTGGTGGCGCCGCTGGGGTAGATGGAGTCGATGATGGCGGCGATGAGGCGGGGTTGCCTGACGGGCGTGGGCGGCATGATGAGGTGGGCGCGGCTGTCGTAGGCGACGATGGAGAGGGTGTCCTGGGGTCCGAGGGAGTCGAGCATGAGCTTGAGGCCCTCCTTGACGTAGGTCATCTTCTGGTCGTCGTTCATGGAGCCCGACTTGTCCAGGACGACGGCGAGGTTGACGGGCAGGCGCGGGAGGCCCGAGAAGTCGATGTGCGAGTTCATGCCGAGCTGGAGGATGGCGGCGGGCGCGTGGTCGATGGGGTCGATGGAGACGCCGAGGAGGGGGTGGAGGGTGATGGCGCGGTCCGCGTGGGGGGAGGGCAGGTGGGTGTTGTGTTCGGCGAAGACGCCTTCGACGGTGATCTCGTCGGGCGTGGGCAGGATGCCCTTGTCGACGAGGTGGCGGAAGTAGCCGGCGTCGTGGGCGCCGGAGCGGACGACGCCGCTGCCGCCGAGGCCGCCCGAGGTCTCGAGGCGGGCGCCTTCGAGCCTGGAGGGGGCCATGTCGAGGGCGGGGGATTTGAAGGCGCCGCCGGTGCAGGCGCCGAGGCCGATCGAGGTGGTCAGGAGGAGGAGCGCAGTGACCGTTCGATTGTTAACGCGCATCGCGTTGCTCCGTGCGTGGTTGGGGCGTCGGGGGGGGGGTCCGATCTCGCCGGGTCGTGCCGTCTGGGGTGTCAAACGCCTGTGGGCGGGGGTGCTTACAGGTCAGGGCGAGAAATCGGGGGTGCGCGCCCGGCGGGTTGATGTGCGCGAGATGATCTGGCATGGAGCTTGTAAAAGAGCCCGACCCAGTGTTAGGAGATGAACGTTCTTGAGCAAAGAGCTTCAGAGCTTGGATTTGATAGGCCACGAGAGCCACACGAGGAGGCATCAGTAAATGCAGATGAAGAGCTTGACACGTCATGCGGTCACCGGCGCGCTGCTGGCGGGGAGCCTTGCGGCGCTCGTCGGTTGCGCGCAGCAGGTGGGCGACATTGACAGGACCAGCCCGAACAAGCTGAGCAAATCAGACTTCGAGGGCACCTGGTACATGCGGCAGACGGTCACGGACGTGCCGCACACCAACGCGTTCTTCTTTACGGGCTTGAGCACGGGCCTGGAGAAGATGAACTTCGAGATCACGGAGGGTGCGCTGATCGGTTATCGCTCCTACGAGCTGGTGCCCGGCGCGGAGCCCGAGGCCAACACGCAGGGCGTCAACGACACGCAGGTGGCCGAGGGTCTCGGCGAGGGCCACAACCCCGGGGTCTTCAAGGGGTCGCCGGTGGTGGCCTATCGGATTCAGAGCCACTTCGACGTGCAGCGCTCGTACAACTCGGCCACGGGCGAGCAGACGAACGTCATCACGGAGAACGGCTCGGATCGCTTCTGGAATGAGCGGGACTTCATGCGGGTCGACTGGTCGTCGAACATGCTGTCGAACATCTCGCTCTTCGACACGGACAACACGATCCAGTACCAGTACTACTATGGGGACGAGGATCCGCTGGCGCAGACCTTCCGCCAGGAGTTTGATCCGGCGACCGGGGAGATGAACTACTTCGAGTTCACCTCCAAGGCGATCATCGTGCCCTCCTACGCGTGCTACTACTACGCCTCGGCGGATTGCGGCCCTACGCAGGTCGAGATCGTGACGAGCTACGTCAAGGCGCCCAAGCAGCAGGTCTACGAGGTCGTCGAGTACGACAACGTCGACATGTACAAGTTCGGTTACTTCCGCACCGAGCGGGTGACCTACGATCGCAAGCGGGGTCTGCGTCGCAGCGGTCAGATCTTCCTGCCGAACCGCCACAACATCTGGGAGACGGCCTACAAGGCCGACGGCTCGCGCATCCCGCTGACGGAGCGTACGCCGAAGCCGGTCGTCTACTACATCAACCAGGAGATGCCCTCGGAGCTGTGGTCGTACAACGAGAACATCGGCAAGGAGTGGGACCGGGCCTTTACGCGGGCGGCTGCGGCGGCCAAGGGGATGACCCCCGAGGCCTTCACGGCGGAGTTCGGCGCCATGTACGTCGTGTGCCACAACCCCGTGCAGCTCAACGACGACGCGTCGTGCGGCGAGGCTGGCAAGGTGGTCAACGTCGGCGACGTGCGCTACAACCACATCTACTGGGTTCACCAGCCGCAGCTGAGCGGCCCGCTGGGCTACGGCCCCTCGGCGGCCGATCCTGAGACGGGCGAGATCATCTCGGGCACGGCCTATGTGTACGGCGCGAGCGTCGACACCTACGCGGCCAGCAGCCTGGACGTCATCAAGCTCCTGGTGACCTGCGAGGAGAGCGGCGAGGAGAGCCCGGAGTGCCAGGCCCATCTCAACGAGATCACGAGCGGCTCGGACGTCAAGGCTGACATCCTCAACCGCCTCAAGCCGGGCATCGACCCGCGCTCGGCCGTCTCCCCGGAGCTGGCCAGGATCCCCGTCCCGACGGACATCCGCGAGATGATCCCGGCCGAGACGATGGCGAAGATCGAGCACACCATCGCCAACCCCCTCCCCTTTGATTACGGCTTCGAGGATCGCCAGCTCAACCGGATGAAGGAGAACAGCTTCGATCTGGGCTTGCTCGACGATCAGATGGTCCGCGACCTGACCGGCAACCGCTACCAGAACGCCGGTGAGGTCCCTGCGGATGTCCTGGAGGAGATTCGGCCCGCGAACTGGATGACGGCCGAGAAGGTCCAGAAGCTCGAAGAGGCCAGGATCCAGCACTTCGCCAAGAACAACATCATGCTGGCGAGCTTCGTGGACGACGTGGTGGCGGGTCTGGCCATCAGCCTGGCCGAGGAGGCCAAGACGCTCGACCCCGCCGAGCGGGACGAGTACATGTACCAGAAGATCCGCGGCCTGATCTACAAGGGCGTCATGGAGCACGAGATCGGCCACACCGTCGGCCTGCGTCACAACTTCCAGGGCTCCTACGACTCGCTGAACTACTTCGACAACTTCTGGAAGCTTCGCAAGGAGAACCTGCGCGAGATCGAGTTCGTCAACGATCTGTATGAGGTCAGCGCGCTGACCGAGAACCAGCGCCTCGGGCGTGTCGTGGACGCCAACGGGAACGTCGTCGATCAGCTCACCGGCGGCCAACCTGAGTACGGCTACAGCTCGATCATGGACTACGGCCTGCGCTTCAACACCGACCTCCACGGCATCGGCAAGTACGACGAGGCGGCCATCATCTACGCCTACTCGGGCGGCTTCGACGGCAAGTTCAACGAGCAGAACGAGGAGATCACCGACAAGGGGTACGTCGAGACCTGGAGCGAGGACGCCTTCGCCGCCGCCGAGCGCGGCGAGGACGGCAACGTGATCGTCGCCGACCTGATCCGCGAGTTCGACTTCCGCGAGTCGCTGGCCTACACCCACCTGCTTGAAGGCTACAACTACACCACGATCGCCAACATGTGGGGCGACGTGGGCAACATCAGCAAGCGAGAGCTGGTCAAGTTCGACGAGGTCCGCGCGGCCCGCGAGGCTGGCGACGCCCAGCGCCCCGTCGAGGTGCCCTTCATGTTCTGCACCGACGACTGGGTTGGCGTCGACTCCTCCTGCCACCGCTGGGATCACGGCGCCGATCCCATGGAGCAGACCAACTACGTCATCAACTCGTACAAGGACTACTACTGGTTCACGAACTTTGCCCGCGACAGCCTCGAGTGGTCGCCCTACAGCAAGGTTGGCCGGACCCTGAGCCGCTACTTCTCCTACCTGACCAACATCTACCAGCAGCTCTTCTTCGGCGGGGACTACGACGGCATCCAGTCGACCTACCGGTGGCTGGCCTCCAACGCCGGCCTCAACCTCATCGCCGAGGTCCTGATGACGCCGAACTACGGCGAGCACGTCGTGGACAGCAAGGGCGTCCTCGTGCACTGCTTCGACGCGAACAGCGACGAGTTCGAGGAGAACGGCCAGACGACCTCGACCCAGGAGAAGTGCAGCAACGCCCCTGACGTCGAGATCGCCATGGGTCAGGGTCGCTACCCCTTCAACCGCTACGACTACAACTCGGGCTACACCTACTACTACTACCCCACCGAGGCCGGTCACTTCTACGACTACCTCGCCGCCATCCTGGCGCTGACCAGCTCACGGGCCACCGTCCGCGGCGTCGACGTCCAGACGGACTCCATCGCCTACTCGCTGCCCTACTACCTGGTCTTCGACAACCAGCTCAACAACCTCTTCGGGTCCATCTGGCTGGAGACCCCCGCCGACTTCGGCTCCGTCCTGGTCGACGGCGAGGTCGTGTCGCGGCCGCTGAGCCCCGTCTCCTTCGGCAACACCCGCGTCGATCCCAAGACGGGCCGCACGGTCAACAGCAACAACATCCCCCAGGGGATGGAGTCGGGCAGGATCATCCAGCCCTACCACTCCTGGAGCATGAGGGTCTATCCCGAGCTCTACGGCATGGCCTTCTTCAGCTCCAACTACCAGCTCACCTTCGCCGAGAACAACAACATCTTCCGCCTCGGCAACGGCGAGGCCTTCGATCCCGGCGATGGCTTCGAACTCATCACCTGCACCGACCCGACCCTCGGCCACACCTACGGCGCGGTCCGCAACCGCTCCTCGGCCAACCTGTCGGCGGCCGTCCGCATCGTCCAGCGCTGCGCCCAGAACGTCGCCCTCTACCAGGCCGCTCGCTCCGGCCTGCGCCTCGAAGAGGCCGCCACCCACCAGCGCAACATCGAGCAGGACGTCATCTACATCAACATGATGCGCTCCTACTACGACGTCTTCGGTCAGGTGTTCTGATCCCCCCTCTCCCCCTCGATCACCCGATCGAGGGGGAGAACCCCCCCCCCCCTCTCCTCTCCCTGGCTCTCCTTTCCATTCGACCCAGAACGCCCTCGTCCCCATTGGCCCGCTCACCGCGGCGCTCAAGGATGTCCTGCGCTCCTCGGACCGCCCCACGCTCCTCGCACCGCCCGTTGGGCGGGCTCGTCGGGTGGGGCTTGGATGCCCGGGGGGGCTGCGCCCGATGGGCGCAGGCCGGCGGGCGGGTGAGGGCGGATCGCTCTGCCGGTTCAACGCGTCGAAGTGGGCCTGTGGATTGGGGTTTTCACGCCCTCAGGTGTCGACCTGGGCCGCGCGCTGGCCTGCGCCCATCGGGCGCAGCCCACTCTGCGTATCCAAGCCCCACCCGACGAGCCCGTCCCCCCTTGTGGGGGGCGGTGCGAGGAGCGTGGGGCGGTCCGAGGAGCGTGGGGTGTTCGTGGGGCATGGGGCGTTGGAGGGGCGGCGCGCGGGTCTACTCAAGGCCCTCGCCGTGGGGCGTGACGGCGATCTTCGCGCCCGTGCCCTCGAGGACGGTCTTGATCGTCCGCCCTCGATCTCGCGGGATCGCCTCGATGAGGATGCAGGGCGACTTCTCGATCAGCGCGCGGGCCTCTCCCATCTCCATGGTGAGCAGGATGCTCATGATCTGGGCGAGCTTGGCCGTGTTGTAGCCGGCCGAGCGTAGGTAGATGTCCACCTTGGCGATGTCCGCGTCGAGATCGCGGACGACCTCGGTGGGCGATCGCCCCTTGTCATCGAGCGGCTGGAGGCCGCTGCCCAGGTTGCCGCCGCCGGATGCCTTCGCGATCGACGCGGGCGGCGATCCAGCCGCTCGCCCTGGTGCGGTCGACCCCGATGCTGACGGGATCGATGGCGAAGACGATGGCGAAGGCGAGGTCCTGGATGGTGAGGGCGTCGAAGGCAGGTCAGGCGTTGAGGGCGGCTCAGGCGCGGTCGACGGCGCTGAGGAGAGTGAGGGTGTGGACGCCGTCGATGAGGGGAGCGCTGGCGTAGACGCCGCCGATCTGGCCGAGGCCGATGGCAGCGCGGGTGTGGACGCCGCCGACCGGGCCGAGGCCGAGGGCAGGGCAGGCGTCGAGGCCAGCGAGGCGGCAGGGGCCAAGGCCGAGGAAGAGGGCAAGGCCGGGGTCGAGGTCGGCGCCGAGGGCAAGGTTGGGGTTGAGGTCGTTGAAGGCAACGCGGGCGTCGAGGGCAGCGAGGCGGCCGGGGTCAGGGCCGAGGAAGAGGGCAAAGCAGGCGTTGAGGCCGTCGAAGGCAATGCGGGCGTCGAGGGCCTGGAGGAGGGCAGGGGAGGCGTCGAGGTCGAGGGGATCGCCGAGGGGATCGCGGGAGTCGAGGCCGCACGGCTCGGAGGCGCGGCGGTGGCGGGCGGAGGGGTTTGAGGCGCGGTCTGCGCTCTTTGCGGCGCGGTCTGCGCCTCGGCCTCGTCGTCGGGAAGGGGCGGCACGACCTTGGGTTCCGTGGCCGTCGGCCTGGGAGGCTCGGAGGCCTTGCGCTGGAGGGCTTCGAGCTTCTCTCGGCGCTTGTCCTGAGCGCTCGTCGCCTTCTCCTGGGGTGGCGTCAAGGCCGCCAGCGCGGGATCGAGGAGGGAGGAGAGGCGCGGGGCTCCTGTGAGTTCGAAGAGGCTGACCCCGCCGCGGGTGACGAGGCGGGCGAGGTTGCGCAGGAAGGCCGAGAGGCGAGCGGCGCGGTGGATGAGCGCCTCGATGTCGTCGAGGGAGGGTCGCGCGCGCTGGCCGCGCAGGTGGAAGGTCAGCGGCCCGTGGGGCAGGCCGAGGGCGTCCAGGAGGGCCGGGTTGCGGGTCGAGGGCGCGACGAGGACGCCCGTCTTCCAGGCGATGGCGGCGCAGAGGGCGCTCTGGGTGCGGTTCATCGCCTCGGCGTCGGGGATCTCGGGCAGATCTGCGACGGAGAGGGCGAGGATGAGCCCGGAGGCGGGGTCGTCGCGGGCGATGGCCGCGCGGTCGAAGGCCAGCGCGAAGGTGAGGCGCGGGCCGCCGGGGTCGCCGATGGCGGCCTGATCCAGGCAGAGCGCGTGGCCGCCGTCGTGGGTGCGCAGCAGCGTCGCGCCCTCAAAGGCGGCGCGCAGGCGGCCGTCGCGGGCTGCGAGGCCTTCGAGGCGCTCAAGGAGCAGCGCCATGGCCGCGTTGATGAGCTCGGGGCGCCGCGCCGAGGGGCGGTCAAAGGGCTGAAGGGTCTCTTCGATCAGGGCCAGGACCGGGCCGAGCGCGTGGATGGCGACCAGCGGGGGATCTCGGGTCAGCGAGAGGTCAAAGGAGGCGCCCTCGTCGCCGATGGCGATCTGGTCGGCCGGCAGCGGGATCTGGAGGATGCTGGCGATGAGCGCGCAGGCCCGCGCGTAATGGCCGCGGTTGTCCTCCAGCTCGCCGGGGAGGGAGAAGAGGATCCGCAGGGAGGGCGCTTCGCGCTCGGGATCCTGGACCAGCTCGGCCTTCAAGGCGGCCTTCCGCCCTGCGAAGTTCAGGAAGGCCAGGGACTCGCCGTCTTCGACCTCGTCGGAGGAGGCCAGGATTCGATAGGCTTCGGCGGCGTCGGCGTGGTTCAGGGCGCGGCGCAGGGGCCGGTGGAGGGGCGAGTTGGTCGGCTCGCGCAGGAGCCGGCGCAGGAGCGCGGGCCTTGAGGCGGCGAAGGGGCGCTCGGCGATGTGTCGGGCGGCGACGGAGACGGCCTCCTCGGTGGGGGCGTCGATCAGCGCGACGATCGCGGCCTCGCCCAGGGGCTCGCCGAGCATGATCAGCGCGCCGGCCATGCGCATGGCGACGTCCCAGCGCGCCTCTCGGGCCAGGGCCAGGGCGATGGTCTCGGCGCTGCCAGGGGCCAGCGCCAGCGAGGAGGCGGAGAAGCCGCGCAGCTCGGCGGTTTCGGCGTCCAGGAGGCTGAACAGGGCGCTCTGGTGGGTCTGCTGGCCGGGGATCCCCAGGGCCTGGGCGCTGCGCGCGAAGAGGGCGTCGAGCAGGGCGCCGAGGCGCTCGGCGAGGTCTTCGTCGACCTCGGCGGCGGCGACGGTGGTCATCGCGGCGATGGCGCCTTCGACGCGCTCGGCGCTCCAGAAGTGGCCTCGGGTGTGGAGCAGGGCGTGGACGGCGGCGCGGCGCGAGGCGGGCTCGTCCTGGCTCAATAGTCCAAGGTTTTCAATAAGATCCTCGTCGCTGGAGATCCCACCGGGGGGCGAGAGTTGTTCCAGAGCGGCGTCCAGGAGGTTGTCGATCATGGTGCAGTTCGGTGGCGCGGGGTGAGGGGCCGGCGCGGCAGAGCGCGGCTCATTGCGTGACGGTCAGATCCATAACATAGGGGGACGGACCTCGGCCAGGGACGAAGACGCGCACGAAGTGGATCTGAGAGGAAGTGGCGGTGAAGGAGATGCGCTCCAGGCCGCTGGCGCCGAAGGAGCCGGCCAGGGGTCGCTGGTCGACGGCGAGGAGCTGGAGTTCGACGTCGGGGCCGCCGGGGGGGTAGGCGAGGTTGATCTCGATGGTCTGGCCGGCCCGGAGGGTGATGAAGGACCAGTCCTCGTCGCCGGAGCAGACGTGGAGGCTGGTCAGGAGGCCGGGGGCGATGGGGCGTGCCTGGTTGACGTCGTCGTCGGGCTCGCGGGCGTCGTTGACGCAGTTGATGGAGGGCAGCGTGCGCCAGGTCAGGTCGTAGGCGGCGCGCTGTCCGATCTGCGCGGGCGTGACGTGGATCTCGTAGGTGCCTGAGGCGGTGATGTTGGCGCCGATGATCTCCTTGGAGCGGCCGGGGGCGCTGGAGGTCGAGGTGGCCACGGTGGCGTTGTTGGGTCCGATGAGGGCGAGGTTGAGGTCGCCGGCGCCCTCGTCGAAGTCGAGGTTGAGGTCGAGCTTGTCGCCGGCGTCGAGGTCGATGGAGAAGCGGTCGACGGACTCGTCGCAGACGGCGCCGCGGCGCAGGCCGCCGTTGCCGCCGATGGGGGTGGGGTCGTCCTCGTCGGGCTCGTTGAGGTCAGAGAGGCAGGAGGCGTTGGCGCCGACGGGTTGAAGTCCGATCGTGTAGGGGCCGCGGTAGCCGCCCCTGGGTGTGACGCGGACGATGACGGCGCCGTTGATGTTGCTGGTGTGCCTGGCGCGCGTGGCGTTGTGGATGGGGCTGCCGGAGGCCAGGAGGGTCGATCCGGCGGCGTCGAAGATGTCGACGTTGACGCTGCCGAGGCTGGGCAGCGAGGCGACCTCGACGACCAACTCGGTGTTCCGGGTGACGGCGACGCGGAAGTGATCGACCTCGTCGCAGAGGGTGGCGTTGACGAAGGCGCCGGGGTTGAGCGCGGTGGCCTGGGCGGGGTTGTCGTCCTCCTCCTGGGCGTCCGTGACGCAGCCGCCGACGGGGTCCTCCAGCAGGACGCGGAGGGTGTAGAGGGCGCTGGCCCGGCCGGGGTTTCTGACGCCGACGAAGAGGTCGCCGCCCTGGTTGATGATGCGATCGACGAAGCGCTCGCCGCCGCTGCCCTGTCCCTCTTCGAGGATCTGGCCCTGGGCGTTCATGAGGGTGAGGTTGAGCTGGACGCCGTCGACCTCGTGGTTGAGCAGGATGTCGAGGCGCTGTCCGGCGACGGCGGGGACGCGGAACCAGTCCTCGTCGCCGCAGGTCTGCGCGGTCAGGGAGGCGTTGACGGGGAAGGCCTGGGCGAGGGGCTGGCTGTCGTTGGGTTCGAAGATGTCGTCGAGGCAGCCGCCGCCGCTCAGGAGCAGGAGATCGTAGCGCTGCTCGGTGGTGACGCCCTGGCCGGTGACGCAGAAGACGTGCTCGCCGCTCTGGAGGGCCAGGTGGTCGATGCGCTCGGTGTGGCCGAGGCCGTCGGAGATGCCGAGCTGGAGCAGGTCGGGGTCCTGGAGGCCGAGGCGCAGGTTTCCGGCGGCGTTGTCGAAGAGGAGCTGGCCGAGGAGGCGTTCGCCTTGCCGTGTGTCGGCGGCGAAGCAGTCGCGCTCGTCGCCGCAAAGTCTCAGGCCGCGCAGGGCGCCGAGTCCGGGGGTGGAGGGCAGGTTGGGGTTGTCGTTGGGTTCGAAGGCGTCGGCGAGGCAGCGATCGGAGTTGGTGGCGAGCTTGACGCTGTAGGTGGCCTGGATGGTCCCGGCGCCGCCGCGGCGCACGCGCAGGGTGTAGAGGCCGACC
Source organism: Pseudomonadota bacterium (assembly GCA_005804885.1). Classification (GTDB taxonomy): domain Bacteria; phylum Myxococcota_A; class Bradymonadia; order Bradymonadales; genus SYOX01. The sequence continues at coordinate 9,830 of SYOX01000369.1, read as the reverse complement.
GGCGCGGCGCTCAGGGAGATGCTTCGGCCGCCCAGATCGGGGTCGCCCGTGAGGATGTCGCCGTTGGGGGTGATCAGGACGGAGGAGGACTGGGGGACGGTGGTCGGGACGGTGACGAAGACGGAGAGGTCCTGTTCTTCGCCGAGCAGGACGAAGGTGTAGGTGTCGACGTCGTTCTGACAGAGGGTGAGGTTGGAGAACTCGGCGAGGCCGCCTGTGAAGGGCAGGCGGCGGGCGCTGGCGTCGTCGTCGTTGGGCTCGGCGCTGTCGACGGTGCACTCGTCGGGCTCGGGGGTGACGTCGGCGATCAGGTCGTAGGTGGTGCTGGCGCCCACGCCGCTGTTGTCGAAGGGGTAGATGCGGATGAAGTAGCGGCCGGTGGTCGAGGCGGTCAGGGTGATGGCGTCGACGCCGCCGCCCGAGTTCGAGCGGGCCAGAAGTCGGCGGTCGGGGTCGAAGAGGTCGAGATCCAGGTCGACCCGGTGGGGATCGTAGAGGGCGGAGAGGCGCAGGGTGTCGCCGACGGCGAGGTCGATGGCGAGCCAGTCCTCCTCGCGGGCGCACAGGCCCAGGCCGGTGTGCGCGCCGGGCTCGATGAGCGTGGCGGCGTCGGGGTTCTCATTGGGCTCGCCCAGGTCGAGGACGCAGGCGCCGCGCAGGCTTACATCCATGCTGTAATTTTGCCGGAATGTGCCGTCGCCGTCGACCTGGATCAGGTAGGTGTCGTTGGCGGGCAGCTCCACGGTGAGGGTCTCGCCGTCGGTGAGGCTGTCGACGGCGGCGATCTGGCCCAGGCCGCGTGGTCGAAGGACGCTCAGCGAGAGGTCGCCGTTGTCGTGGACGAAGTCCAGGTCGACCTGGAGGGTGTCGCCGGCGCGGCCCTGGAAGGCGAAGAGGTCGGGATCGCCCTCGCAGAGCACCTGCCCGCGCAGAGTGCTGATGGCGGGCTGGTCCTCGGGGTTGCTGAAGATCCGGCCTGGGGGGATGGGCTGCTGGGGGGCGCTGCGGCGGTCGACGAGCAGGGTGGCGCTCTCCTCGTCGTCGTTGTCCTCAAGGCGATCGTCGGTGCACTGGAGCTCGACGCCGGTGATCTCGATGAGCATGTCGTAGCGGTTGGTGACGTCGAGGTCGAAGCGCTGGGCGGCGACCAGGACGCAGGCCACCAGGGGGGTGTCTCCGCCGTGTTCGAAGGTGACCACCTCGCTGTCCCGATTCGTGGCGCTGGAGGCCAGCGGGAGGCCGATCCCGGTGACGAGCTGGGCTTCGAGGTCGCCCAAGTCGTGCTCGAAGGTGATCGTCGCCGTCAGGGTCTGGCGCGCGGGGATCGTCGTGCAGTAGTGGTCAAAGTCGCCCGCGCAGATGGTCAGGCCGTCGAAGAAGCCCGGCGCGAGGGGGCGTCCGACGGCGTCGGCGACGAAGTCGTTGGGCTCGGCGTCGTCCGGCGCGCACTCGGCGGTGTCCTCGAGGGTGGCCCGCAGCGTGTATCCGCGCTCGGAGGTCTGCCCGGACAGCTCCAGCAGGAGGTCGCCGGCTGCGTCGGTGACGTGCGCGATCGACACGAGGGGGTCGCCGATGGCGTCCTGCTGGATGGGGTTCTCCAGATCATCGGGCCGGAACCAGCGCGCGACGAGGTCGCCCTGGCCGAAGCCCAGGCTCGCCTCGATCAGCACCCGATGGGCCTCGGGGACGTCTTCGAAGAGGAACCAGTCGCGATCCTGGTCGCAGATGCGCAGCGCCGGGTGGTTGATGCCCAGCGGCAGCCGGGTGGCGGCCTCGGGGGTGTTGTTGGGTTCGAAGGCGTCCGCAGGGCAGGGGTCGATGTCCAGCACGAGGCTGTAATCGTCGCGGTCGCCGACCTCCGAGAAGACGCGCACGAAGTGGGCGCCCGGCTCTCGGGTGATCGCCACGGCCGCCGGCCCGCCCTCGCCCTCGACGGTCGAAGAGATGATCGACAAGGTGTCGGGGGCGATCACTTCGACGCTGAAGGGGACGCCCTCGTGGGCCGTCGTGACGAGCGCTCGGACGGTCTGGTTGGGGACAGCCTCGAAGGTGAACCAGTCCACGTCGTTCTCGCAAAGCGCCAGACCGTCAACCGGGCGGCCGCTGACCAGCGCCGTCGCCTCGTCGGGCAGGTCGTTGGGCTCGGCGGCGTCCGGTTCGCACAGGTTGACGCTCAGATCGAGGTCCAGCGTGTAGGCTCCCTCGGCGCCCCCCTGGCCGTCGATGCGCAGGAAGAAGGTGCCGGCCTCGCTGCCGTCGACGAGGAAGGCGAAGCTGCGGTTGGCGTCGTTGGTCTGGGCGATCAGCTCCTCCTGCCCGTCAAAGAGGCCCACCCGGATCAGCCCGTTGGACTGCTGAGCGTCGTAGTCGATGGTCGCGCGGATCTGGAAGAAGCCGTCGATCTCGATGGCGAGCCAGTCCTCGTCGCCCTCGCACAGGAACCCGCTGATCGGCGCGTCTTCGACCGTGATCGGCAGGGCGTCCTCGATGAAGTCGTCCTCCTCGCGCTCGTCGTCCTCGCACAGCGCCCGCTGGCCCAGGTAGCGCAGGGTGTACTCCACCCTCAGCCCCACCTCCAGCTCCCGCACCCGCAACAGGAAGCTCCCCGGCTCGGGCGGCTCGAAGCTCAACCGATAGCCCTCGCCGCCAGCCTCGGCCGTGGCCAGGACCGTGCGCCCGTCGATGAGCTGCACGAGCGTCACCTCCAGCGCCGCCTCGGTGGCGACGAAGACCTCCAGCGTCTCTCGCCGCTCGGTGCTGACGATGAACCAGTCCTCGTCGCCCGGGCACAGCGCCAGCGGGTGCTCCTGACCCACGAGCAGCGCCGGGGCCTGGAGCGGTCGATCGTTCTCCTCGCGCCCGTCGTCCAGGCAGGGCTCAGGCTCAGGCTCGGGCTCGGGCTCAGGTTGAGGCTCAGGTTGAGGCTCAGGCTCGACAATATCCCCTCCGGCGTCCTCTCCTTCGGCGTCGGCTGTCCCAATGTCGCCCGTGTCCTCTTCGCCCTCGGCGTCCTCCGAGGCGTCCGCCTCGGGCTCATTGACGTCAGGGGGATCCTCGGCGTCGGGAGGATCGCCGGCGTCGGGCTCGTCGTTGTTGTTGTCGCCCATGGTGCAGAAGCCCACGAGGCACTGTTGCCCCTGCGGGCAGTCTGCGTCGACCGTGCAGTTTGAGCAGATCCCGTTGGGGCAGGGCTGATCGGAGATGCCCGAGGCTTCTTCGTCGCAGCCCGCAAACAAGAGCGCGACGGAGGCCACCGCGCCAAGAAGGCCGAAGATAGCGCCCCGTCGGCTCGGATCGATGAGGTTGTTCTGTCGAGGGTTCATGAGACCGCCTGTGTTGATCAAGGCCAGCGGGTCCATCGAGGCCCAGGCCGGCTCGACGCTGACCTGAGAGGCACCTGCGTTCGGACCACCCCGAGCGGTGAGCGCAGTCCCTTCTGCCAGGCAGGGCCTCGCCGGGCTTCATTGTAACGGTCGCTCGCCCTCGCGCAAGCCGATGGGGCGAGGATCCCAGGCCGCCTTCTCAACGCCGAGGTTGATGGGCTACACTGCCCGGCGAGGTGACGCCGAGCATGAAGAAGCCCGAGACGAGGTTGTTGCGCAAGGACTGGGACGAGGTCCGCGGCTTCGGAGACGTCGAAGATCCAGAGATCATTGATCTTTCCGAGGGCGATGGGCAACTGGACCCGCCCCACGACGGCGGTGATCGTGCCGACGATGATCGCGCCCAGGGCAGTGACGATCCTGGCCGACGGCGTCTGGACGGTGACGATCATGGCCGACGGCGTCTCGGCGTCAATCGTGCCGACGGCGTCAATCGTGCCGACAGCGTCAATCGTGCCGACAGCGTCAATCCAGACGCCCCGCGCCTGGCGATGTTGGCCGGCGCGAGGCTCCTGCGCCAGATGCCCTCGCTGGTCACCTGGAGCGTGCTCGGCGAGCTGGTCGCGGGGATGCTCAAGGCCACGCCGCCTGCCGTGCTCCTGGCCGCGATCATCGTCCGCGCGCAGCTCGCCTCGCCTCAGACCGCAGAGGAAGCCCTTGCCTGGCTCGTCGGGACGGCCAGCTGGCTGCTCTCGCCCGAGATGATCGTGGGCGGGGTGGGGATCATGGGGACCGTGTGGGTCTCGGCCTGGGTGTTGGGGGTGGCGATCGACTCGGGCGTGCTCGGCGCGCTCAAGCGGCGGATCGCGGACCCTGAGGGGGCGACCGGCGGCCTCTTCTGGCGTGGGCTCGGAGAGCGCTTCTGGGCCTTGATGGCGTGGGGGGCGGTGAGGTGGTCGCTGGTGGGGGCGTGGGCGGCGCTGACGGCGATGATGGCGTGGGCGGGGTGGAGGGCGGCGACGCTGGCCTTCGGCGATGCGATCCTGACCGCGCCCTGGGGGCCGCCGATGGCGGCGCTGATCGTCGCGCTCGGGGCCGCGCTCGGCGCCTCCGGGGTCGCGCTGGCGGCGGCGACGTGTCACCTCGCGCTTGGCCCGCTGATCCTGGAGGAGAAGGGCGTCTTTGAGGCGCTGGCCGACAGCGCCGCCTTCGTGAGGCGCCACCTCGTCGAGGTGGTGTGGTTGTATCTACTTGTTTTTGTGTTGTTTTTTGTCGTCCTGGCGGTGTGGACGCCCTTCTTCGGCGTGGCGCTGAGCCTGGGAGGGCAGGCGAAGGGCGCGATGGCCGGCGCGCTCATGCGGGTGTTCATCGACGTCGTTTTGACGATCGGGCTGGCGGTCGCGACGATCTGGGGTCGCGCGGGGGCGTTGAGCTACTTCGCCATTCGGACGGGGAGGATGACGCGGATGCCGTCGCTCAGATCAAGGGTTGAGGACGTCGAGGTTGTCGAGGCCGTGAAGGTCGGCGAGATCGGAGCGGGCGCGGGCGCCGAGGAGGAGTCGGGGGCAGGTCTGGAGGGCGAGCCTGACAGGCCAGCGGGGTCCGTCGAGGCGCTCTTGCCGGAGCGGTGCGAGAGCGTGGTCGAGCTGGGTGAGATCCGTCGTCGGATGAAGGGCTGATACCAGACCACAGCCGAGAGACTCACTTTGTGGGCGTCCAGGCGGCGCCCTGAGCCTTTGCCATCACTGGGCGGTGCGGTGCACCAGCCTCGTTCAGGCCCATGCCCAGGCCATCCCCCTGTCCTCGCCCACAAAGCAAGCCCTTCGTCTGTGATTGGGTATGAGCGGTCGAGGCGCCTGGGGTTGAGGACGCTCACTCGGAGGGTGATTGGCTTGCCGTGAGGTTCGAAGGGGTCGAGGTGGGTTGCAGGATCAATCGACGATCTTGGAGATATCTTCGGGGGCCTCGATGACTGCGACCTCGGCGAGCCCTTTGCGGCGTCGTCCCAGGCCGATGGCGGACTCGGTCAGGCCCAGGAGGATGTAGGCGGACAGGACGCCGGCGAAGGCCAGCCCGGTGTTGGTCTGGACGCTGGTGACCACGACGCAGGCCAGCAGGGCGAGCAGGGCGAGGCCGGACTTGCCGCGGATGCGGATCTTCTTGAAGGCGCGGTAGCGCACGCTGGAGACCATCAGGCCGGAGAGCACCAGGATGACGGTGATGGCTGCGCCGTGGGTGAGGGTCTGCATCTGGCCGGTCATGGTGACGTGGGCCATGACGATCGCCATGAGGGTGCCGGCGGCCAGGGGGATGGGGAGCCCGACGAAGTGGTTGGAGGGTCCGGTCTCCTTGGCGGCCAGGACGTTGAAGCGCGCCAGGCGCATGATCCCGCAGGCGACGAAGACGAAGGCGACGAAGAAGCCGAGGCCGCCGAGCGGCTCCAAGGCCCACTTGTAGGCGATGAAGGCGGGCGCGATGCCGAAGGCGATGGCGTCGGCGAGGCTGTCGAGTTGGACGCCGAACTCGCTCTGGGTTCGCGTGGCGCGGGCGACCCGGCCGTCGCAGCCGTCCATGATCATGCTCAGGCCGATGAGCCAGATGGCGGCGATCATCTCCTTGGGGGAGTCGGCCTTGGAGACGAGCAGCATGGCGTAGAAGCTGGCGGCGACGCTGGAGAGGGTGAAGAGGTTGGGGAGGATGTATTTGGCTTTACTCAGATCCATGGGTCTCTCTCCGATGTCGCCTTGAGAAGTTGTGCGTTGAGAGACACCGGACGCGATGGGCCGTTGAGGTTTTCGCGGGGGGTGTCGTCACCTGGCGTGACTGTGGGGCCACTTTGTTCGGGGGCAGCAAGCCGTGTGCCATGGCGTCAGTCGGGGACGAGGAGAAGGTCCGGCCCGTCGGGGTGCGCGGCGAGGGGATCCGCATGGGCGCTCTGGCCGCTGGTGTGGCGCGGGGGTGCGAAAAACATTTCGCACCGAGAAGCGGTCTACGCGGTGGCAGGGCGGTCAGGGTTCCTTGGGGGGGCGTGTGGGGAAGGACCATCGGTCCTGGGTCCAGGGGAAGTCGGGGTAGAAGATCTCTTCGAGGCAGAGGCCCTGGGGGGGGGCGGTCTGCCCGGCGAAGCGGCGGTCGCCGGTGTCGAGGGTTTCCTGGATGCGTTTGAGGGGGATGGCGCCGAGGCCGACGTCGACGAGGGTGCCGACGATGATGCGGACCATGTTCTTGAGGAAGGCGGAGCCGTGGACGAGGATCTCGACATTGCAGCCGTCGGGATCGCGCAGGATGTCGAGGCGGTAGAGTTGTCGCAGGGTGTCGGGGGCGTCGCAGGAGCTTGCGCGGAAGCCGGCGAAGTCGTGCTCGCCCAGGAGGAGGTCGGCGGCCTGGTACATGCGCTGCCAGCCGGCCTCGTCGGGCTTGCTGCGCAGGTTCCAGCGGCGGTTGTGGAGGTGAGGGTGGGCGATGCGGTTGAGCCAGAGGCTGTAGCGGTAGATCTTGCCGCGGGCGCAGTGGCGGGCGTGGAAGGGTCTGCCTCTGTGGTCGAGGGCGTCGACGCGCTCAACGCGCAGGACGCTGATCTGGCGAGGCAGGAGGGCGTTGAGGGAGCGGCTGATGGTGTAGAGTTCCAGGGGCCTCTGGAGGCGGTCGATGGGCAGGGAGACGACCTGACCGAGGGCGTGGACGCCGGCGTCGGTGCGGCTGGCGCCGTTGACGGAGACGGGGTGGCCGGCCAGGGTGCTCAGGGCGCGCTCGATCTGGCCCTGGATGGTGTCTGAGCCGGGCTGAACCTGCCAGCCGTGGAAGGGGGCGCCGTCGTAGGCGACTTCGAAGCGGATGACGGCCATGAGGTCTCTGGGTCAGGTCGGGCAGGAGGGGCCTGGACGGCTGAGGTCGAGGCTCAGTACTCGAAGGCGATGCCGAACATGAAGTTGCCGTTGGTGTCGGAGAAGTCGAAGGACTCGTCGCTGCCGAAGTCGTCGATGGTGTTGAGGGCGAACTCGGCGAAGATGTAGGTGTTCAGGAGGCCGAAGTCGGCCTGGAGGGTGTCGGCGGAGGTCTGGTCGAACCAGTCGAGCAGGAGGTGGAGGGCGAAGGCGGTGTGGTAGCCGAAGGTGCCGCCGAGGCCGCTGGAGTCGTTGCCCTGGTCATCCCGGAAGTCGGCGGTCTCGCCCTGGCTGTTGGTGATCCAGAAGATGTAGTGGTCCAGGCCGACCTTGAAGACGGGGACGAGGGGGATGTCGAGGTCGACGGCCAGGACGTCGAAGCGGTAGATGAGGCTCAGGCGCGCGGTGAAGAGGCTCAGCTCGGTCTTGTCGGCGCTGTCGTTGAAGATGATGGCGCCGTTGTCGCCGGTGCCGGCGTTGACCTTGGCCTCGCCGGTCTTCTCCATCAGGCCGAGGGTCAAGCCGATGGCGGCGGTGCCGAAGCCGTTGTAGAACTGGTTGTCGATCTCGATCTCGGTCAGGAACATGGCCCCGCCGCCGAAGGCGGCGTTGTAGGGGGTCTGGTTGTCGAAGGCGTCGTCGATCTGGGGGGTGTAGGAGCCCAGGCGCAGTTCGAACATGCCGGAGGTGGGCTCTCGCTCCTGGGTCCGGGCCTGGGCCTGGGCCTGGGAGGGGGCCGAGAGCGCGAAGGCGGCGGCGGCCAGGGCGATCAGGGCGGCGATGTTGCCGCGTCGGTGGTGGGTGGCGGGTCGTCGGGCTCGGCGAAGGCCGATCAGGGCGCCGAGGAGGAGGGCGCCGAGGAGGGCGTGGCCGGGCCGGGCGGGCGCGTGGCCGGTGGTGGCGCAGAAGCCGCCGGGGTCGGTGCCGCCGGATTCCTTGTAGAGTTCGAAGAAGTCCAGGGTGCTGACGCCGGTGAAGGTGGCGGTGGTGCCGGTCAGGGATTCGTTGTTGATGCTGTCGACGGCGACGAGGGCGACGTAGAAGGTCTGGCCGGCGCGCAGGATGTCGCTGGAGATGGTGTTGGAGCCGGGCGTGACGGAGGCGGAGCGGAAGGAGGCGCCGAGGGTCTCGGGCTGTGTCCCTGGGGGGACGGCCTGGGTGCCGAAGTAGAGCTTGTAGTTGAGGGTGCTGGCGGCCTGGAAGGAGGCCTGGAAGGTGGACTCGCCGGCCTCGATGGAGAGAGCCACGTCGGGCTGGGGGGGCCGGATGGTGCTCAGGACGAGGGCGAAGGAGTCGGACAGGGGGATCTCCTTCTTGGTGCCGGTGGCCTCGTCGATGGACTCGGCCACGACGGTGAGGTTGGCCGAGACGCTGTCGAGGTTCTCGCAGTTGTCCGCGGAGGTGATGTCGGGGAAGAGGTCGTTGAAGTCGACCAGGGCCTGCTGGAAGTATCGGGAGGAGTCGGAGGCGTCCACGGCCGAGGGGATCGCGGCGCTGTCGATGGCCAGCGAGCAGCCCTCGCCGGTGGTGTTGAGGCCGGCGGTGTCGCAGCTGGCGCCGGTTCTGGCGACCTTGAGCGAGAAGCGCAGGTTGGCGGACAGGGGGAAGGTGCTCTTGGCCAGCGAGACCTTGACGGTCAGGGAGCCGGCCTGCTCGGCGCGGCAGGCGGCGAGGTTGAAGGTGGCGTCCGAGGTGTCGATGGCGGCGTCAGAGTCGATGAGGCTGATGGTGATCGGCGCGACGGCCGCGCCCTGGGCCTGGGCGGTGGAGGTGGCGGCGAGCAGGGAGGTCAACAAGAGCGCGGCGGAGGCCGTCGCGCGGGTCATTGAGGGCGACATGAGGGTCCTGGCTGGCATTCGGTGGTGTCTCCTGCGGCGTTGAGATCGCGTCAGCGATCGAGGTGTCCGCCCTCGATGAGCGCTTCGACGATCTGGACCGCGTTGGTGGCCGCGCCCTTGCGGAGGTTGTCGCTGACGACCCACATGTGGAGGGTGTCGAGGCGATCGAGGTCCTGGCGGATGCGCCCGACGAAGGTGTCGTCGACCCCGTCGGCGTCCCTGGGCAAGGGGTATGCGTTGTTGGCGAGGTCGTCGACGAGCTTGACGCCGGGGGCCGCGGCGAGGATTTCGCGGGCCTGCTGGACGCTGATCGGCTCGGCGAACTCGGCGGTGACGGCCTCGCTGTGGCTTCGGATGACGGGGATGCGGACGCAGGTGGCGCTGACCTGGAGGTCGGGCAGGCCCATGATCTTGCGCGTCTCCAGCGCCATCTTCATCTCCTCGCGGCTGTAGCCGTTGTCGAGGAAGACGTCGACGTGGGGGATGGCGTTGAAGGCGATGGGGTGGGCGAAGCGCTCGGGGCCGGGCTCGGGCTGCCCGGTCATGAGGGCGCGCGTGGCGTTCATGAGCTCGTTGATGCCGGAGCGCCCGGCGCCGCTGACGGACTGGTAGGTGCTGACGATGACGCGCCGCAGGCCCGCGCGGGCGTGCAGGGGCTGGAGGGCGACGACCAACTGGATGGTGGAGCAGTTGGGGTTGGCGATGCTACCTCGCCCGCCCCGGGCAGGCAGGGCCAGGGCCACGGCGTGCGCGTTGACCTCGGGGACGACCAGGGGGACGTCGGG
>SYOX01000368.1 GCA_005804885.1 Pseudomonadota bacterium | reverse complement strand
TGGCCGGCGCCGGCACGGGCAAGACGACGGCCATCGTCCGCCGGATGGTCGAGATGCTGGCGCCCGAGGACGACGCGCAGCCGGCGATCGCGATCAGCCGCCTGGTGGCCATCACCTTCACGCGGCGGGCCGCCGGCGAGCTGCGCTTCCGCGTCCGCGGGGCCTTGCTGGCGGAGCTGGCCCGCCCCGCCCTGTCCAGGCCCCGCGCGGCGCGGCTGCGCGCAGCGCTGGCGGGCCTGGACGTGGCCTTCGTCGGCACGATCCACGGCTTCGCCGACAGGCTCCTGAGGCGGCGGCCCACCGAGGCGAACCTCTCGCCGGCCTACGAGCTGGTCGAGGACGCGCAGCCGCTCGTGGCCGAGGCGCTGCGGCGCCTGCTGCGCGGCGTCGAGCGCGACCAGCTCGCCGAGGCCCTCGGGGCCTGGGGCGCGGCGCTGACCCCCGCGCAGCTCGCCGCCGCCCAGCAGGCCGTCCGCGCCGCCCAACGCGCCGGGATCGCCATGGAGCGCCACCCCTCCTCCTGGGGCGAGCTGCCCTCGCTGGAAGGGCTGGTCAACGGCTTCATCGAGTCGCGCGACGCGCCGCCCGCCGTGCCTGCCCCGGCCGAGGCAGATCTTGAATCACTGCGCCAGGTTGGCGATCAAGTCCGGCGCGAGCTGGACGGGCTGCCGGCGATCTCCGGGGAGGAGCGATCGGGGCGGCGCTGGCTCGGACAGGTCGCCGAGCGCCTCCGGGGGATCGACGGCGATCAGGCCGCCGCCGTCGGCGTGGTGCAGGAGATCCTGGCGCGCAGGATGTGGCCGCGCAACTTCGGCGACGACCACGCCGCCTACGGCCTCTACCGTCGGCTGGTGGACCCGCGCGGGCCCCTGTACCCCCGCCTGATCGGGCCGCACCGCTGGCTCGGCGCGCAGCTCGTCCAGGTGGCGCCGGTGGCCGTGGCCCTCTACGAGCAGGTCCGCTCAGAGCGGCAAGTCATTGACTTTATTGACGTCCTGGTCCGCCTGCGCGCGCTGCTGCGCGACCGCCTCGACGTCCGGCGAGAGCTCCAGGGGCTCTTTGACCACATCCTCGTCGACGAGTTTCAGGACACCGACGCCCTCCAGTGCGAGATCGTCTTCTACCTCTGCGACGCCGGGCAGGCGCGCCGCTGGGAGGACATCCGGCTGACGCCGGGGCGCCTGACGCTGGTCGGCGATCCCCAGCAGTCGATCTACCGCTTCCGGCGGGCAGACATCGCGATGTACATCGAGGCGATGGGGCGCCTGACGGCCGACGGCGCCCTTGAGGAGCGCCTGACGACGAACTTCCGCAGCCGGCCCTCGCTGGTGCGCTGGTTCAACGCCGCGATGCCCTCCCTGCTCGGCGCCGCCGACGGCCGCCACGCCTGGAGCGCCCGCGACGGCCGCGTCCCCTTCCAGCCCCTGGACCCCTCGCCGGAGATCGACGAGTTCGAGCCATCCCAGAGCGTCCTGGTGCTCCATTACGTCGGCGCCGGACAGACGCCGCTGCGCCCCTACGCCGGCCGCGCCGTCGAGGCCAGCGCCCTGGCCCTGCTGCTCCAGAACCTGATCCGCCCCGACTCCCGCATGCGGATTCGAGACGAGGAGACGGGGGCGCTGCGCTCGATCCGCCCCGCCGACGTCGCCGTCCTGACCGAGAGCATGACGGCCGTGCCGCTGCTGCTCGAAGCCCTCAACGCCCTGGGCATCCGCTCGACCGTGCGCGGCGGCCGCCTGCTGCTCGATCACCCGCTCATCCGGGAGATGCTGCTGGGCTACTGCGCGCTGTGCGACCCCCTGGACGGCGTGGCCCAGGCCGCGCTGATGCGGACGCCCTTCTTCCCCCTGAAGGAGACCGCCGGCCTCGACCCCGACGAGATGGGCTGGCAGATCGCCGTCGAGACCGTCGAGGCGCTGCGCCGACGCCGGGCGGCCTGCTCGCCCGGCGCCCTGATCCGCGACCTCGTCGAGCGCACCGGCTTGCGCCAGGCCCTCTTGCTGGAGGTCAACGGCGTCGAGCTGCTCTCGGCCTGCTACGACGTGGCCCTGGAGCTCGACCGCAGAGCCCTGGCCCAGCAGCTCGACGCCGGCGCCGCCGCCTCGCTCGCCCGCGCCTGGGCCACCTCCCCGATCCCCCTCATCGCCCCCGAGCCCACCGGCCACGACGCCATCCGGGTGCTGACCGTCTTTCAGGCCAAGGGCCTGGAGTTCCCCGTCGTCGTCCTGTGGGACGGCTTCCGCTCCCTGACCTACGACTACGACCCCGACTGGCTCACCTCCCGCGACGGCGCCCAGTGGGCCATGCGCCTCGGCGACGTCGTCTTCGAACACCCCCAGGGCTGCGGGCTGCTGGCCGCCGAACGCCGCATCCGCTCCCGCGAGCGCGAGCGCATGGCCTACGTCGCGGCCACCCGCGCCCGCGACCTCCTCATCCTCCCCGTCCCTGAGCGCGACTGGGGCAAGCGCGAGCGCAACCCCACCCTGGCCGCCGCCGGCGAGGTCTCCCGGCTGCCCTTTGTCGAAGGGGAGCTGCCGAAATGGCACCGCGCCGCGGACTCCGAGGGCCTGCCCGAGCCCATCCCCGACGCGGATCTGGAGCTGGATCTGCTCGCCGACGCCCTGCACGAGGGCGCCGCCCTGACCGCCGCCGAAGAGGACACCCGCGTCTTCTCCATGGCCCGCGCCGCCGCCGCCCTCGCCCTGCAGGTCTCGCCCGAGTCCGCCTGGGCGGGCGTCCGACAGCTCGATCTGGACGAGGACGACCTCGAAGACGACGAGGCCGACCTCTTCAGCGCCGCCGTCCACGCCGCCCTCGGCCTCTTCCTGACCGACCGCGCCTCCGACCCCGCCGAGGCCTCCGAGCGCGCCACCCGCGCCTACGAGATCCCCCACCTCGTGCGCGGCGTCGCCACCCACGTCCAGCGCTCCCTGGCCACCCTGATCGAGATGGGCTTCCACCCCGGCGCCGACCTGCTGCGCTGCGCCCTGCCCATCACGCTCCCCGAGGCCCCCCACAACCGCCTCCTGGCCGGCACCATCGACCTGCTCGTCCAGACCGGCGAGGTGCTGTGGATCATCGACCTGCGCGCCGACCCGCCGCCCGCCCGCGGCGGCCGCCTCAGCCTCTCGCACCCCGAGGTCATCGTCGCCCTCGACTTCGCCCAGCAGGCCCTCCAGGCCGCGCACGCCGTCGACGACCTCAAGATCCGCCGCGCCGTCCTCTTCACCCGCACCGGCGAGCTGATCGAGGTCTGATCAAGGTCCGATCGTCGCAGGGTGAGCCATCAATCGGCCAGGATCGTCACCCTCGGCTTGAGGTTCCGATCCGCCAGCGCCTCGGCCTCGACCGCGTCGCCCGTCAGCCAGAAGACCCAGGTGTCGCCCAGGTGAGGCTGCAGCGTCTCGTCGCGGATCTCGATCTCGCCCCGCCGCTCGGGCGCGGGCGGCCAGCCGACCGCCAGATGCACGCGCCGGGTGTCCTTGATGAGCGTTCCGCCTGAGCCCAGATCCACGAGGCCGTCGCCCGCCACGCTCCAGATCGCGTCGTCCAAGGCCGCCTGCTGCAAGGAGAAATCCTCATCCGACAGCCGCACGACCTCCTCCAGCAAGGCCGGCCGGTAACCGATCAAGCCAGGATCGCGCGGCAGCAGGATCGCCACGTTGCCCGGCGGTCCATTGCAGGCCCAGGTCCGCGCCTCGTTCTCCAGAAGACAGGCCGCGTGCCGCTCGACCGCCTCGGGCAGCGACGGCCAGATCACCTCCAGCTGATAAGGGTTGCCCGGCCCCGGCGCCTGACCCGCCAGCAAGGTCCAACGGATGATCGGGGCGCGCTCGCCGCCCTCCTTGATCGTGACCTCGATCGGCGCCGGCACCTCCTCCCGAAGCGGCTCCGACGGCGGCTCATCCAGGCGCACGACCGCCCCGCTGGCCGTGTCGATCTCCAGCCCCGCCGCCCCCATCCGCCCCGCGATCAAGGACAGCTGCTCCCCGGCCACCTCGCCCGCCCGACCGCAATGCTCCAGCCCGTAGAGCACCTCGCCGAGCCACGGGTTGACCCCCCGCGCGTCCGACACCTGACCGAGCAGCAGCGATCGCCACGCCTCGTCCAGCGCCCCGGCGTCCTGCTCGTTGAAGTCGACCTCCGGCGCGGCCGAAAGGGCGTCGAGCGCCAGCACCAGCCGCCGGGCCTCGATGCAGGTCGTCAACACGGCGTTGTCGCGCTCGTTCTTGGAGAACCCGCCGCCGCCGCCCATCCAGCGCAGCGGCCCCCGCGTGCTGCGCGGCTGCCACGTCCCGTCCATGAAGGGCGGCATCGCGCCGGGCTCCTCCCCGCCCTCGCGGACAGCGTCGACGTAATCCGAGATCCGGGCCACCCGATAGCCCCGCTCCACGGCGCAGCGCAGCTCCCGCTCGTAACGGCGCACCGAGTTGGCGTGCTCGGCGAAGGCCAGCCCGAGGTAGGGGTTGGTGTCGTTGGTCGCCAGCAGCTCCCCGTCGTCAAAGAAGCTCCACTGGCGTTCGATCCTGGCGTCGCTCAGGCCGCGCGGCAGCACCACGTCCAGGCCCCGGACGCTCCACAGCGGGCGCTCGACGAGGTCATCCTGAAAAAACCCCTGGAGGTTGCGCGCCATGACCATGATCGCGTCCGGCCGGCGCTCGACCAGCCACGCCGCGAAGCCCTCGCCGAACTGCCCCTCCTGGGTGAAGACGGCGCGCGACAGCGGCAGATCGGCGGCCCGGAAGCTCTCCTGGGTCCGACGCCAGCTCTCGTCCATGTCCTGACGACCGAAGGCCAGGAAGAACTGATCGCTCCAGTGGATCGAGGCCAGCTCAAGCTGCCCGGCCTCGACCAGCGCCCGCATCCGCGCCAGCGTCTCCGGGTGCCGCGCCCGGATCACGTCCACCATGTAGCCCTGCATCTCGAAGGTCAGCGCGGCGCCCGGCACCCGCTCCAGGATGCCCAGGACCGGATCGAGGCTCTCGGTGACGATCCGGTCCTCGACCTCCTCGGCGCTCAGATCAAGCTGCGGCGCCGCGCCCGCCGCCCCCAGCGCGATCTCCGCGAAGCCCTCGGTCCCGCCGGCCACGTACTGGATGTTGTAATGGAACATCGACAGCATCCACCGCCCCAGCTCCGGCTGCGGCGATCCCGGCGGCGGCGGGCAAGGCTCCGGTTCGCGCTCAGGCTCTGGCTCAGGCTCCGGCGCTCCCTCGGGCTCGGCCTCCGGCTCGCCCACCTCCTCACCCGCGTCGGGCGCCCCCTCTGGCTCCGCCACGTCGCCGCCCGCGTCGGCCACGCCCTCGATCGGCGCGGCGGGCCTCGGTTCATCCGAGCACCCCGCCAGCCCCAACGCGACCCCGAGCCCCGCGAGCGCCCAGACGATCTTACATCTTGTCGTAATCATTGGATTTTCCATCGACCGCCCCGTGTCACAGCGAAAGGCCACGCTCACCCCGGAGGTCATGATTGCTATTCGGTTTTACGGATCGGCGCAACCGGCAGTGACGCCGACGGGTTAGCCGCACCCGCGCGGCGCCGACGGATTTGCCGTACCCGCCCGCCGCCGACGGGTTTGCCGGCCCCGCCCGCCACCACCGTGTTTGCCGCCCCCCCCCGCCGCCACCGTGTTTGCCGGCCCCGCCCGCCGCCGACGGGTTTGCCGGCCCCTGATCGGGTCCGACGGGTTTGCCGCACCCGCCCGCCGCCGACGGGTTTGCCGTACCCGCCCGCAGCCGACGGGTTTGCCGCTGTCGCGGCTGCACCGCGCGGCTACTCTGTGTCGCCCCTGCCGGGGCTCTAAAATGCTGTCCCGTCTTGGTGACATTGACGGGCCAATATGGTTTACAGGCCCGAGGCGCCAGGACACCAACCGACCGATTGACTCCGTCCGTGCGTTGTCCCATCCGCCCCGCCCCATCGGGGCGGCTCGGTAATGAGAGCCCCGGCAGGGGCGAGACGCCGTCGGCATGATCGTAGCCGCGCGGTGCAGCCGCGACAGCGGCAAACCCGTCGGTCCCCGGAAGGACCGCGTGCCCGTTCATCGAAGGCAACCTCAACCTCGGTCGCAGGGAGGTTGCGATTGGCGAAGGCCCGCCCTACCTTGGCTGTTCTTTGAGCCCGCCTCCGGCGCGCGATCATCGCGCGGGAGGCGGGGGGGTTGCAAGGCGAGGGGCGTGGATGGATCCGAGTGAGCTGGTGAACTCGTGGCTGGACGGTCGGGCGCGGCTCGGGCGCGGCGGCGCGGTGGAGCTGAGCGCGCGGGCGGCGCCGACGCTCTCGGACAAGGCCCAGCGGGCCTACACGTGGATCGCCACGAGCGCCATCCATTGCCCCTACGACGACATGGAGTTCGGCAAGGCGGTCCACGTCGGCCAGGGCGA
The DNA here is from genome assembly GCA_005804885.1 of Pseudomonadota bacterium. GTDB lineage: Bacteria > Myxococcota_A > Bradymonadia > Bradymonadales > SYOX01. Next base: position 18,769 of record SYOX01000368.1, on the reverse strand, counting down.
GCAGCAGGTGGCGCTCCATGGTCGGGTGGGCTACGCGTCGTTCTTGTTGATGCCGCTCCTGACGCTCTTGACCTCGCGGCGGCTGCTGATCGTGGGGGCGCCGGGGCGCGGCAAGACGACGATGGCGACCTTGATGGCGCTCTTGTCGGGGCAGCCGCTCCAGAGCGCGCGGCGGTCGATCCAGCACGGCCACCCTCAGATGACCACCTCGGATCTGCTCGGCAGCCCCTTGCCGGGCGATCTGGTCCGGGCCACGCAGGCCAGCGACATCCAGGTGGCCTGGAAGGCGTGGCTGGGCCACCGGGTCAAGATCATCGACGAGTACAACCGGATCCCGACCAAGACGCAGTCGGCCTTGCTCTCCCTGATGGCCGACGGCTACGCCGAGGTCTTTGAGCAGGTCTACACCTGCGGCCCCTCCTCGTGGTTCATGACGGCCAACGACGACCTCGGCGGCGGCACCTTCCCGGTGATCGAGGCGCTCAAGGATCGGATCGACGCGACGGTGCGGTGCACGCCCTTCAACGCCCGCTTCATCGACAGCCTCGTGGACAGGATCGAGGGCGCCCACGCGCCGGAGTCCTTCGTGCCGGCGGACTTGATCTTCACCGAGGAGGAGCTGGTCGAGGCCGACGCGCTCATCCGCGCGGTCCCCATCCCGAAGGCCGTCCAGGACGCCCTGGGCTTCTTCGCCGGCCAGCTCGACTTCTGCCGCAGGGCCTCGACGCGCCTGGAGTCGATGAACAAGGACACGCTGCACCTGGCCGGCCGCAAGGTCGCCAACGTCTGCAACGAGGACTGCCCGCTGGACAAGGCCGAGAGCCTCTGCACCCAGACCGAGAGCGGCGTCTCGGCCCGCGCCTACCAGTCCCTGATCCATTACGCCAAGGCGCTGGCGTGGTTCAGGGGCGCCGAGGCCGTCGAGATCGAGGATCTGCGCCAGCTCACCCCCCTGGTCCTGCACGCGCGCCTCGCCCCCAACCTCCACAGCCCCTTCTTCCAGAAGGCCGAGCACCAGGTCCTGCTGGCCGACAGAGCCTCGTGGATCGGCCAGCTCTTCGATCGGGCCATCATCCAGCACGCCGCCTACGACAAGGTGCGCCAGCCCATCCGGGAGATGAAGGCCCGCTTCGACGAAGGCCACCGGAGCCTGACCACCGCCCAGCTCCGCCAGCGCATGGCCGCCGTGCGGCAGCAGATGGAGGACCTGCTGCGCCGCCACGAGCTCAACGGCCCCGTCTACGAGGATCTGGTCATGCTCAAGAACCTCTATTACAGCTACCAACGCAGCCTCCAGGAGCGCCGCGCCACCCCCTGACCCCCGAGGCGACGCCATGGACATCGACAGCCTCATCCTCGAACTCCAGGCCGAGGGGCCGCGCCGCTCCTCGCTCTGGGACGCGGACTTCTTCGGGATCTTCTGCGTCAGAGCGCTGCGCATGATGAGCTACGCCCTCAAGGAGGCCCCTGACCGGGAGCAGACCCTTCGCACCGCCGCCGCGCTGATGGTCGAGGCCACCTGCCTGGGACACCTCAGCCACCAGACCGTCGCCTACGGCGTCTCCTACGCCGTCCCCGACTGCCAGAACTTCCTGGCCCACGCCCTGCTCGCCCTGCTCCCCAGCAAGATCGCCGCCCTCTCGCCCGAACAGCGCCCCAAGTGCATGATCGAGCTATGGAATCTCGGCGAAGGGCTGCTGGCGGAGCCGGCCTGGATCAACCGCTATGTCGTCTCGCAAGCAGACAAGCTGAACAGCCTGAACGACCTGCGCGGCTTCCTCATCGACACCCTCAAGCCCGTCCTGACCCCCGCGCCCCCCGCCACCTGGTCCGGCCCCTTCAAGGCGCAGCGCCTGAGCACCCGAGGCAGCCACCAGGACTTCCTGCCCGGCGCGATCTACGCCGCCTCGCCTTGCGTCGTCTGCGTCCGCGATCGCCGCGACGACGAGGTCGAGCTGGCGCTCTTTCTCCAGAAGGGCGGCGGCAGCCGCTTGCTGGGCCTGACGAGGCCGATGGACCCCTGGGTGGACGAGCTGCCGCCGCCGACCGTGGCGATCGGCGCCGAGGCGATCACGATCAACGGCAAGGCCGCAGCCCTGCCGACCCTGACCCACCCGCTCGAGCACCTGATCACGGAGAGCGGCTTCGTCGTCCTGAGCGCGCTCGACTCCCAGTGCCTCTGGATCCTGGAGAGCCCATGACCGCGGCCCAGCGACCTGGACAGGGGCCTCGACAGCTCCCCAAGGCCAGCGCCGCCGATCCCGAGGCGCTCGCCGGGCTGCGCGCGGCGGTGGAGGCCGCGTGGCCCTCGGCGCTGGCCCGCTGGTCGCGCTTCGTCATGATGGGCGACCCGGAGATCACCGAGTCGCTGCGCAGCGTCGCCCAGATCCACCTCGGGACGCGGCTGGTCTCGCTGGACGGGCCGATGATCATCGAGCGCGGCCTGCTCGACAGCGTCGAGGCGATCCTGGCCCACGAGGTCGGCCACCACGTCCGCTACCCGGGCACGCTGGCCGTCAGCGCGCGGCTGCAGATGATCGAGAAGTCGATCATCGCGCTGGAGGACTACTCGCTCATCAACATCTTCACCGACCTGCTCATCAACGAGCACCTCGGCCACGAGCTGCGCGACCCTCTGGCGGCGGTCTACAGGGCCTTTCACGGCGATATCGTCTGGGAGCGCGACCCGGCCTTCCTCTTCTACCTGTCGATCTACGAGGAGCTCTGGCGCCTGGAGCCGGGGGCGCTGATGGGGCCGGGCTGGACGACCTTCGCGGCCCGATACCCGAGCTACCGGGCCGACGCGCAGCTCCTGGCGCAGAACATCTTCCACCTCGGCCCGAACCTCTACACCCAGTTCCTCTACTTCCTGTCCATCGTCATCCGCTACATCGAGCCGCCGGACGGCGAAGGGCTCCGGGGCGCCGACCCCTACGACTGCTTGTACGGGGAGCCGGGGCCGGAGGACTGGGCCGACGCCCTGCTGCCCGACGCCCGCGAGCGCGAGGCGGTGCGCCGGGCCGTGGCCGAGGGCTGGCTCAAGGAGGCCGAGGGGAATCGGATCACGGGGCCGGACGCGCTGCGGCGGCGGATCGCCTCGCTGCCGGGCCAGGGCACCCAGGACGCCTCGGCGGTGCCGGAGGTCATGGCGGCCTACTACCGCCAGGAGGCCGAGCGCTACCTGTTGAGGCCGCCGAACGTGGCGACGCTCGGCGAGGCGGTGGTACCGACGACGCTGGAGGATTGGGAGCCGGGCGACCCGGTGCAGGAGATCGACTGGCTGGCGACCTTGACCAGCCGCGGCGGCCAGCTCGGGGCGGTCGCGCCGATGCGCCGGACCCGGATCGCGGAGGTCGAGGGCTACGACGTGCCCTTCTGGCAGCCGAGGATCGAGATCTACCTCGACGTCAGCGGCTCGATGCCCGATCCGCGCTGGAGCCACAACGCCATGACGCTGGCCGCCCAGATCCTCACCCTGGGCGCCGTCCGGGCCGGCGGCCAGGTCCGCGCCCTGCTCTACTCCACCGCCAACGTCGCTTACTGGCGCTGGTGCCAGTCCGAGGTCGAGATCTCCCGCTTCCTGATGCACTACATCGGCGGAGGGACAGAGTATCCCTTTGATGTTCTTCAAGAATCTGTCGACGAGTGCCGGCGGCGACAGCCCACCCGGGCGATCATCACGGACTCGGACTTTCACCACAACCACGAGGCGAGCGCAGACGCGGCGAGGATCTTCAAGGAGGCCTGCCGGGCCTCCACCCTCGTGCTGCTGCTGCACAACGTCCACGCCGACCTCGCGGCGCGCTATCGGCAGATCGGCGCCCAGGTCGTCGTCGTCCAGGACATGGAGGACTTCCCGCGCATGGCCGTGGCGCTGGCCCGCGCGCTCTTCGCCCACCAGGAGGGACAGCATGGGGCTCTTTGACCGGCTCTTTGGCAAGACACGCGGGCTTGAGCGCCCGGCGCTCGACCTCGACCCGCTGATGCGCTCCGTGCACCTGGAGGCCGGCGCCTGGGATGAGGTCGAGGTCGACATCGCCCTGGTCGTCGCGCGGCTGGCCGACATGTGCCGCGACGCGGGCCTGAAGACCCCCTCCCCCGATGAGGCCCGCACCTGGATCGAGGCGCTCGACGATGAAGGGCGCCGCCGCCTCGCCCTGGTCGTCGAGGTCATCGACGAGGCGATCCCCCGCGAGGCGCTGGTGGCGCTGGCCCCCGGCGGCGGCCCCTTCGTCCTGGAGGCCGTCGTGGCGACGGCCGGCGCCACGAGCGCCCTGACCCTCGACCTCGTGCGCCAGAGCCCGCTGCGGGTCGAGGAGCTGGCCCGGCACCTGGCCGCGCGCCTCGGCGCCGCCATCGCGGGCGAGCAACCCGCCGCCTCCCAGGAGCGCCTGGAGCGCCTGGATTACGGCGCCCTGCTGGCCGAGGCCGAGCGCGCCCGCGTCTCGGCCGAGGATCGCATGGAGTTCCTGCGCAAGCGCCAGGAGGACCTCGACGCCCGCTTCCAGCCCCGCGGCAAGTGGTGAACCCATGATTGAGCGACCTCTGGACAGGCTCGACGCCCTCTACCCCGCCGACAACCTGCGCCGCTTCAGCCACCACACCGGCGCGCCCCTGCGCCCGCTGGACGCCGACGAGCCCTGCCCGATCCTCTTTCGCGACCTCGGCCCCATGGCCACCGCCCTCTTCCTGCGCGGCGCCCTGGGCCGGCTGGCCGGCCCCCTGTCCCCCATCACCTACATGAGGACCTCCGACTACCCCGAGCCCTACACCGACCACGGGCGGATCGGCCGCCTGATCCTCCTGCGCCCGCTGGAGCTGGCCCCCTGGCACTCCGGCCTGCCCACCGTCTACGTCTCCAGCGCCTCGCGCGCCCCCGATCCCCGCACCCTCGCCCTCGTCCCGGCCCACGTCCCCTTGCGCGCCGCCGCCGAGGCCGCCGCCCTGATCCTCGACCGCCGCCAGCTCCGAGAGGCCCTCGGCGGCCACGACTACGACGACGCCCTTGAGGACACGCTGGCCCGAGTCAACCACCTTGAGGCCACCCTGCACCTGACCGAGCGGCTCGCCGCGCCCTTGCGCCGCGCCCTCCAGGCCCCGGACCTCGCCCTCAAGGACGCCGCCCGCGACCTCATGGCCGAGGCCGACCTGTCCGAAGGGGATCTCTGCGCCGCCTGGCACCACCTGCCCGACCAGCGCCGCGCGCACATCGCCGAGGCCCTCGACCACCGCGCCCACCAGATCCAGACCCTCACCGCCGGCCTCCACCCCGCCGCCCACGCCGGGGGACGCGGATGATCGCCCACCCCTTGAGCGCCCTCGATCGCGACCCCGCCGCGCTCGCCCCCCCGATCCGCGAGGATGACGAGGCTGGCGATATGGACGCGCTCATCGACGACATCGCAGACGGCGACGTCGGGCGCATCGACGACACCTTCGACGCCGACGACATCGCAGACGGCGACGTCGGGCTCATCGACGACTTCGCAGACGGCGACGTCGGGTTCATCGACGGCATCGCAGACGACGATGTCGGGCGCATCGACGACATCGCAGACGACATCGGAGACGGCGACATCGGCGGCGACGTCGACGCCGACGCCGACGCCTCGGGCGCAGACCCGATCTGGGCTCAGTGCCGCTTCCTGACCTGCAGCGTCCTGCCGGTGCGGATCGCGTGCAACCTCGCGTGCCCCTTCTGCTTCTCCCGATCCTCCGTCAGCGCCCTGAAGGCCGAACGCCGCGACTGGTCCGACATGGACGTGGAGGGCTACTTCGCCTTCTCGCGCGCCCGAGGCGCCTCGCGCCTCGTCATCACCGGCGGCGGCGAGCCCCTGCTGGCCCCCGATGTCGTCCTCGACCTCGTGCGCCGCGCGCGGCCCTTCTTCGACGAGATCGCCTGCTTCACCAACGGCTCGGCGCTGACCCCGGCGCTGGCCGAGGCCCTCGGGCGCGCCGGCCTCTCCTACCTGTGCTACTCGCGCCACGCCGCCGAGGACGACGACGCGACCCGCCTGATGGGCCGCGGCACCCCGACCCTGGCCCGCTTCTTCGAGGCCGTCGAGGGCCTCGGCGGCCCGAAGCTCAAGGTCCGCGCGACCTGCGTGATGACCCGAGGGGCCGTCGACAGCCGCGCCACGGTCTGGCAATATATCGAGAAGCTGCGCGCCTTTGGCGTCGAAGAGTTCACCTTCAAGCACACCTACACGGCCTACCCCGGCTCGGTCTTCCAGGGCTCGGGGCAGGATCGGTGGGCCAGAGATCACCAGATCGAGCTCGATCCATTTGAAGACCAGGGCCAGATCGTGGGGCGGCTGCCCTGGGGTCCGGTCGTTCGCCGCATCGAAGGAGTCCAGGTATGTCACTATCGAGAGCCCACGCCGGCCTGGGAGAAGGCCCATCGCATCGGACGGTCGCTGAACCTGCTGTCGGACGGCTCGGTCTTCGCCTCGCTGGAGGAGCGCCAGAGCCTCTTGTACCGGTTGAGCGGCTCCTCGACGCCGTCGAGCGCGGCGGCGGGGTCGAGGGCTTCCGGGCCCTGATGCCGGTGGGTTACCGGGCCTGCGCGGCGGCCTACGTCGAGGCCGCCCGCTCCATCGACGCCCACGACCTGACCCACCACTACACCGAGGGCCTGGCCTGGCTGCGCGGCCCCTTCGCCGACCGCCTGCGCGCCGTCCTGGCCGACCTCTCCGGCGGCGTCTGGGATCTGCGCGACTTCGAGATCGTCGCCGCAGGCAGCGACACCGACCTGATGACCCACCTCGTCGAGGCCGTCGCCGCGGCCGAGGGGGTCGCGATCTACCCCGGCGGCTGGTACGGCTTCCTCGTCGGCGGCACCCGCGACGACGGGATCGCCTGGACCGAGGACGCCACCGGGCGGATGGCCTGCCTCTGCATCCCCTCGGTGCGCAACGGCCACCTCACCGAGCCCATGGCGGCCTTCCTGGAGCGCGCCGACACCTGCCTGCTCAACCTCAACCTCTACCCGACGCTGCCCCCCGGCGAGCGGGCCGAGATCGCCCGCCGCCTGACGCCCGTGCTCGACCGCGCTGTGCTCTCGATCAGCTTCAGCCGCGGCTTCGGCATGACGGCCTCGCAGCTCGGCGTCGCCCTCGTGCGCCGCGATCACCCCTTCATGGCGCGCTTCGAGCGCCAGTGGGGCTGGTCGACCTACTTCTTCAACGCGCTGGCCGCCCGCGCCTTCATGGCCCTGGACATCCAACGCCTCCAGGCCGTCGACGACGAGCGCCGCGCCTGGGTCAAGGCCGAGCTGGAGCGCCTGGGCCTGCCGGCCGTCGACACCGGAAGCTACTACGTCCGCAGCTTCCGCCCCGAAGGCCCCGTCCCCGAGGCGCTCGCCCCGCTGGTGCGCGGCGACCTCGTCCGGCTCTGCTTCAAGCCCCCGCAGATCGGCTGATCGCAACCCGCACGGCCCACCGCGCGCTCTCCAGGCGCCTCGGCAGGCGGGCTCGGAGCCTGTCCGGCCTGGGGGCCGAGCCCGGCGAGCCCGATGGCGTCGGGCCCTCGCCAGACCGGGGATCAGACGTACTGGACCTCGACGATGACGAAGGTGCGGGCGCTGCCGGGGGTCTTGACCCGGACCTCGTCGTCGAGGCTGCGGCCCAGCAGGGCCGCGCCGATGGGCGAGCGCCAGCTGATGTGGCCCCTGGCCGCGTCGATCTCGTCGACGCCGACGATCTTCCAGACCTGCTCGGCGCCGCTCTCGTCCTCGACGGTCACCGTCGCCCCGAAGAAGACCTTGTCGCCGGACTGAAGCGCCGGGTCGACCACCTCGCAGCTCCCAAGCCGCTTCATCAGCCAGTGCACCCGCCTGTCGATCTCCCGCAGCCGCTTCTTGCCGTAGATGTACTCGGCGTTCTCCGAACGGTCGCCCTGGGCCGCCGCCTCGGAGACCTCCTGCACGACCTTCGGGCGCTCGACGCGCGACAAGGCCTTGAGCTCGGCCTGGAGCCGGGCGAAGCCCTCGGGGGTGAGGTAGTTCGGGGTCTTTTTCTCTTCAGTCATCAATACTTGGACCATTTTGAAGGACCCCGGGCGCTCACGCGCGCCCGAGGTGGCGCAGGCGGTTCTCAAGCTCCTGGCCGAGGCTCTCGAGGCGTCGGGCGGCGGGCTCGTCGCCGCGCTGGCGGCTGGCGGCGGTGGCGGCGCTGACCATCGCGCGCAGCTGGCCCCACTCCTTGCCATCGCCCTTCCACTGGCCGAAGCGGACGCAGGTGCGCAGCAGCGGCTCAAGGCGCTCGGCGTCGTGGGGGGACTTCTGGCTGACGCTCAGCGCGGTGACGAAGGCCCGCGCGCAGTTCAGGTCGGCGTGGTCGGCCTTGACGGCGCGGTCGACCGGGGCGGCCTGCCTGCCCAGGGCCACCCGGGGGTCGATCTGACGCAGAGCCCGGGCGAAGGCCTCGCCGTCGGGGTAGCGATCCTCGGGCTTGAGGGCCAGCGCCTTTTTCAGGACGGGGCCGAGCGGGCCGGCCATCAAGCCCGGCGGCAGCGACAGGTCGCCCTTGACGTGGGCCATGATGCAGGTCAGCGCGTTGGTGCTCGAGACGAGGGCCTTGCCCGTGAGCGCCTCGGTGAGGATCAGGCCCATCTGATAGACATCCAGCGCGGGGGTCGCCCTCAGCTCGGTGAGGTACTCGGGGGCGGCGTAGCCGGGCGTGCAGACGGGCTGGCCGGTCTGGGTCAGCCGGGCCTCCTCCTCCTGGCCCATCCGGGCCACGCCGAAGTCGACGATCTTGAGCAGCTCCCGGCCCAGCTCGGGGCTGTGGATGAAGAGGTTGGAGGGCTTCAGATCCTTGTGCACGACGCCCTGCTTGTGCGCCACGCTCAGGGCGTCGAGGCAGGAGCTGAACATGGGCAGGGCGCGCAGCGGGTCCATGGGCCCGGACTCGGCCAGCTCCCGCTCCAGATCGTGGCCCCGCAGCCGCTCCATGACGAGGTAGGGCAGCCCGTCGGGGGTGACCCCGCAGTGGTAGACGGCCGCCAGGTTCGGGTGGCGCAAGCGCCGGGCCACCTCCCCCTCGCGCGCGAAGCGGGTCACGAACTCCTTGTGGCGCTGGGGATCGGGCCGGCGCCGCATGATCTTGATCGCGATCTCCTGACCCGAGCCGATGTGGCGCCCCTCGTAGACGACCGCGCAGCCGCCGCTGCCGAGCTCCGAGCGCAGCTCGAACTGCCCGTCGAGCAACGCCCCGACCTCGGTGGGGGCCACTTGTCGCGGCTCGGCCCGCGGCGCGATGGCGCTCGCCGGGTCCACGTCCCAGAGCGCGCTGGCGAAGGCGTGGCCGTTCTCGAAGCGCTCGGCGGGGTTGAGGGCCAGCGCGCGGGCCAGGACGGGGCCAAGGGAGCCCTGGCGCAGCTCGATGGGCACGTCCAGGGCGCCGGTGACGTGGGCGCGGACGCACTCGACGTGGTTGGCGCCGGCCACCGCGGGGCGCCCCGTGAGCGCCTCGACCAGCACGAGGCCCATCTGGTAGACGTCCAGCGAGGGGCTGATGAGGCCGTGGTGGAGATACTCCGGCGACAGGTAGCGGGGCTGGCCGATGAACTCGCCGGCCTTCGTCACCCTTCCTCCATCGCCGTCCTTGAGGAAGGCCAGCGCGAAGCTCGGGATCCTCAGGCGCTCCCAGGGCATCCCGGGGTGGCTCAAGGACAAGCTCTCCGGGTTCAGATCCCGGTGGACGATGCCGGCCTCGTGGGCCTGCCCGAGCACCTCCAGGCAGCGCGCGAAGAGCCTGATCGCTCGCCCCACCGCCAGCGGGCCCTCGTGGGCCAGCGTCGCGGCGAGGCTCTGGCCCGGCAGCCACTCGGTGATCGTGTAGGGCAGGTTCTTGTCCGTCAGCCCCAGATCGTAGAGCTTGACCACGTCCGGGTGGAAGACGCTGGACACCGCGCGGGCCTCGCGCAGGAAGCGCTTCTGGGCCTGGGAGCCCTCGAAGGGGTCGAAGGGGGATTCGAGCACGCGGATCAGGACATTGCGGTCGACCTCCCGCTGGTGGCCGAGGTAGACGTAGGCCAGCTCCCCTGGCCCCCTGTGGTAGCCCAGGAGCTGGACGACCTCGTAACTGTCGACGAGGACGGCGCCGATCGCGAGGGGCCCATCGGACTTGAGGGCAAGTTTCTGACCGTTCATCGGGGCGCCCCCTTCATGGTTGAGGCCGCCGTGGCCGACAACGATGGCGAGTCTGCCCGATCGCTCGGGGCGGCGCAAGCCAGACACCATCGACGTTGACCGATCTGGTGCGGAGGCTGTAAGGTTGTGGCCTGTTGATGGACCCCCCTGCAAGGCGGAGAGAAAAGCGGACATGGCGGACTCTGAGAAGAGCGCGAGACTTGAGACCGGGACCCTCTTCAAGTCGCGCTACGAGATCACCGGCTTCCTCGGAGAAGGCGGCTTTGCCACCGTCTACGCCGGGCGAGACGTCGAGATCGGGCGAGACGTCGCGATCAAGATCCTGCACGTCTTCGCCACGGTGGTCGACCCGACAACCCACCTGTCGATCGTCGAGCGCTTCCGACAGGAGGCGCGCACCTCCGCCCGCATCAAGCACCCGGCGGTCGTGACGATCTTCGACGTGGGGATGACGGACGACAACCACCCCTACATCATCATGGACCACCTCAGCGGCCATGATCTGGAGCACGAGCTGTCCAAGAACGGCCCGATGAATCTGGCCCGGGCCCTGCCCCTCTTCTGCCGCTGCCTGGAGGCGCTGGCCGAGGCCCACCGCATGGGCATCGTCCACAAGGATCTGAAGCCCTCCAACCTCTTCCTGACCGATCCGGGCACGCCCTACGAGAACATCTCCATCCTGGACTACGGCATCGCGCGGGTGACCCAGGACAACGACGCGCGCCTGACCAGCGCCGGCCAGATCCTCGGGACGCCGCGCTACATGGCCCCCGAGTACATCGACAGCCAGACCGTCTCGCCGGCCACCGACGTCTACCAGATGGGCCTGATCCTGACCGAGATGCTCACCGGCGTCCCCGTCGTCGGCCAGGAGACCCTGATCAGCTGCATCATGATCCACGCCCAGGGCGTCGAGATCCCCGCCAAGCTCCTCGGCACGCCGCTGGAGCCGATCCTCAAGGCGACCGTCGAGAAGGACCCCGCCCGCCGCATCCAGGACTGCGACACCCTCCTGCAGCGCCTCTACAACACCGACTTCACCAGCATGGGGCTGCCCAACGCCGCGGCCGTCATCCAGACCCGCACCACCACCGGGCGGATGCAGGCCATCTCCAAGGAGCAGCCCGCGCTCCAGCGCTCCGAGGTGACCGCGCCCCCCCCGCAGGACAAGAAGCCCGACAAGCCCCAGGAGCCCGCCAGGGAAAACAAGCCCGCCACAAAGGACGTCGACCCCGTCAAGCCCGCCGGCGGCGCGGGCCTGAAGATCGTCGGCGCCCTCGTGGCCCTGATGCTGCTCGGCGGCGTCGCCGTCGTGGGCCTCCACTTCGCCGGGATCGTCGCCATCCCCGGCCTGCCCGCCCAGGCCGACAAGGGCGACAAGCCCGAAGGCGAGCCCGAGGGCAAACCCGAGGGCGAGCCCGAGGGCAAGCCCGAAGGCCCCGAGGCGCTCATCAAGGAGGCCGAGGCCGCCATGGAGAAGGGCGACTGGGATGAGGCCCTCAAGGCCCTCAAGGCCGCCCTCAAGGCCGACGAGGACGACAAAAAAGCCAAGGATCTCAAGAAGCTGGCCGAGCAGGAGAGGAAGGTCGAGAAGACCTTCGAGGCCGGCAAGGAGGCCCTGGGCAAGGGCGACCTCAAGGAGGCCAACGCCCTCTTTGACAAGATCCCCAAGGACTCCTTCTACGCCAGCCGCGCCAAGGACGCCCGCCAGGGGCTCGTCGACGAACAACTCAAGGGGGCCGAGAAGGCCCTCAAGAACGACGACCTCGAAGCGGCGCTGGCCGCCGTCGCCCTCGTCGAGCTTCTCGATCCCGAGAACAAGGACCTCAAGAAGCTGCGCAAGGAGATGCCCCGAGGCGGCCCCATGATCGCCATCGCCAAGGGCGCCTTCACCCGCGGCACCCACAAGGACGCCGTCGCCGACGCCCTCAAGCTCTGCCAGGACGCCGGCGCCAAGGGCGAGCGCTGCACCTCGCGCACCTTCGCCGGCGAGCAGCCCGACAAGATCATCGGCATGCGCCAGCCCTTCCTCATCGACAAGTACGAGGTCACCAACAAGCAATACAAAGAGTGCGTCGACGCCAGCAAGTGCAAGGAGGCCCGCTACACCACCACCTGTGGCGGCGAGGACCCCTCGATGCGCGCTGAGGACCACCCCGTCGTCTGCATCACCTTCGACGACGCCAAGGCCTACTGCGAGTGGGCCGACAAGCGCCTGCCCACCGAGGCCGAGTGGGAGTACGCCGCTCGCGGCGCCAGCCCCGACAAGCGCCTCTTCCCCTGGGGCGAGGCCTGGGAGCCGAAGTGGACCAACTGGGGCGAGGGCGGCGAGAGCGACAAGTTCAAGTGGACCGCCCCCGTCGGCGCCGTCCCCAAGGACGACAGCGCCTCCGGCGCCCGCGACATGGGCGGCAATGTCGCCGAGTGGACCGCCGACTGGTTCAGCGACCGCTTCTACAGCGAAGATAAGCCCTTTGATCCCTTCAACGACAAGAAGAGCCGCGACCGCTCCGTCCGCGGCGGGCACTGGAAGTCCGGCGCACACGCCGCGCGCGTCTCCTGGCGCTCCTCCCTCAACCCCGAGAAGTTCGACGCCACCACCGGCGTGCGCTGCGCCCGCACCGACCCCAAGGGCAAGTAGGCTTCCCCCTCAACCCCCCTTCCTTGCCAGCTTCCCCGCCCACGCCCGGATCGCCAGATAGCCGACGAGGCCCCCTACCCCTGCTCCTATCGAGTCGTGCCAGGGCAACCCCACCGCCTCGTTCAAGCCGACGGCCGCGAGCTGCATCGTCACCTGCGCGATCAACAAGATCACGAACATCTGCCAGATGGGTATCGGGTGCCAGAACTTCCAGGGCGGAACCGCTTCGGTCGACAAGACATCCCCCGCGAGGTTGAGCGCGCCGCCGATCCGCAAGACCCGCGACCCGTCATGTTGAAGACACCCGCCGACCATGATCACTTCGCCACGCTCAGGCAAGCTCGCCCAACCCTCGGCCAGCGCGTTGATCTGCCCGCTCTCCAGGCGAGACAGCGCCGACCCCCTTGAGCGCGACCCGGATCTTCGCCCTTCCCACCTGATCGGTCGATGTCGCGGCCTTCGGAAGCAAACGCTTCCACATCGGACACATCGGCCTCATCGTCGTGTTGACGACCCGGTGGAGGCAGCTCGCAGACTTGATCCCCTCATCGGCTGCATGTCGCCGGGGCGGACCAAAGGCACACAGACTTGATCCCTTCATCGGCTGCGTGTCGCCGGGGCGGACCAGATCACGAGCGCAGGCCGATCAACACGCGGTTCATCGGCGTGATCTCCGCCGGGATCTCATCCCAGTCCACCTTGTAGCCCGCCCCGACCAGCCGATAGGTCCTGTCGACGTCCATCGCCACCTCCGCCCCCAGCGCCCGACGCAGCACCTCCGGCGCCACCCCCTGCGAGGCCCTGTTGTAGCAGCACGGCATCACCGCCACCGCACCCCCCAGCGCCATCGCCACCTCCAGGCACCGATCCGTCCTCATCCCGCAGGCGTGCACCGCCACCACCGAGGCCCCCGTCGGGATCATCGACCCCGCCTTCGACAGCGGCTCCTCCAGGTACCTGATCTTCTCCAGCGTCCACGGCGCCACCTCGCCCAGCGCGTCGAGCACCGCGTCGTGGTTCTGCGGCCTGCACTTGTCCAGCAGCCAGACCCGCTCGACCTTCTGCTCGAAGGCGCCAAAGAGCGCCCCCGTCAGGCCGTGCCCGCAGCACAGATCCGCCACATCCGGCGCTCTGACCCGTCGCCTCACTCGCCCGAAAAACTCAAAAGATTCAAAGACCTCCTTGATGGGCAGGGCGCGGCGATGCGCCAGCGCGCGGGCGAGCTGATCGGCCAGCCGCTCGCCCTCGAAGTACTCCAGCGCCCGCCGGTCGAGCCGCGCCCGCAGCCCCGTGCTGGGCCGGAGCGCCGCCTCGTTGAAGCGCCTGAAGACCTTGAAGGGCACATCCATCCTGACCCCCTGGGATTGAAGATCCAGCCCGAGGGAGTTATATTTCCCCTCGCCCGACCGGGGCTTCTATCACATCCCCGCCCTCGCCCGCTCTCCTTGAGAGGTCCGCGTCATGTCAAAGCGCCTGCTCGCCCTGGCCCTGCTGCTGTCCATCGGACCCTTCGGGGCCTGCGCCGACGACGCCAGCCCTGGCGGGGGCGGGCTGCTCGTGCCCGATCAGGCCGAGGAGCGGCGCTTCGGGGATGTCGGCGAGGCGCAAGGGGCCACGCAGGAGGGCAGCCAGGAGGCCCCGATCGGGCCCATCGACCCCGCCGACGCCCCGCGCCAGCCCGATCCCAGCGACCCCGTCCTGACCACGCCCCCCGGCCACAGCGGCTCGACCACCCAGTGCGGTGGCGCCGTCGAGACCGAGGCCTTCCGGCTGCTCAACGCCGACCGCCAGAAGCAGGGCCTCCAGGCCCTCCAGTGCGACGACGACCTGCTCATCGTCGCCCGCCTGCATTGCAAGGACATGCACGAGCGAGGCTTCTTCGACCACACCAACCCGGACGGCGAGCGGCCCTGGGATCGCATGAACCAATACGGGATCACCGGCTGGTCGCTCGTCGGCGAGAACATCGCCGCCGGCCAGCGCAGCCCCGCCGAGGTCCAGACCGCCTGGATGAACTCCCCCGGCCACAAGGCCAACATCCTGACCGCCGAGTTCACCCACGTCGGCGTCGCCTTCTTCACCAAGGAAGGCCGCACCTACTGGACCCAGCTCTTCGCCCGTTTTTAAAAGATCGAGGCTCATACGGAACCACGCTCAAGCCACTTCCATGTTGGGCCACCAGGAAGCCCAAGATGAAAGTGCTTCAAACGTGGTTCCGTATCAGATCCTGTCCGGCAAGGGCTCTCAGAAGCTCGCGAAGACCTGCGTCCAGTAGAGCGTGCCGCCGTCGTCAAAGACGCCCACGCCCAGGTGCGTGTAGTCTCGCCCCAGGATGTTGGCCCGGTGGCCGGGGGAGTCCATCCAGCCCTCCTCGACGGCCTCGGCCGTGGGGTAGCCGTAGGCGATGTTCTCGCCCGCGCTGCTGAAGTCCCTGATCCCGTGGCGGCGCATCCGATCCCAGGGCTGCTCGCCGTCCGGGTTGGTGTGGTCGAAGAAGTCGCGCACCGCCATGTCCCTGCTGTGGGCGCGGGCGACCTCGGCCAGTCGGGGATCGCAGCGCAAGGCGGGGAGGCCCTGGCTGGACCTGTCCGCGTTGGTCAGCCGCAGCTGCTCGCGCTCGACGGCCGAGCCACAGTCACCTGAAGGAGTCGACGGGCCGCCCTCGACCACGGGCGGCCTCTCGTCGGGGCGGCCCCCGCCGTCCGAGCCCTCATCAAAGTCCTCCAGCTCGTCGCCAACGCCGTCGAGGCCGCACCAGCCGACCGAGTCGTCGTTGGCGGCCAGGTTGCAGTCGCCCTGATCGCAAGTTCCGCCGCTCTGGCAGGTGTCGACGCAGAACTGATCCCCCTCGGCGTTGACGCAGCGCAGCCCGCCGAGGCAGTCGCCCGTCCCTCGGCAGAACTCGCCGACGTCGGCGTCAAAAGGGTCTTGAATCTCGATGAGGGTCTCGTCGACGAAGGAGGGCCCGTCGCCGAAGCCGCCGAGGCAGCCGGACAGGGCACACAAGGACAGGATGGCCAGCAACAGGGAGGTCGAGGGGAGCTTGATCGCCATGTCTTGTCACCTGGTGGAGCGCACGCGCAGGGGCACAGACGACCAGGGCGAGGATCTATTCACCGGGCAGCGGCGGCGGGGCTGTCGGGGTCAAAAGTCGGTGGCGTGGAGATCGACCTTGCGGATGGCCTTCTCGGTGCGGTCGGGGGCCTCCTGCTCGGGGGCGGTGTTGAGCAAAAAGGGCAGCTCGACGCCGGGCTCGCCGGGCTTGGACAGCAGGCCGGTCTCTCGATCGATGCGCTTGATCTCGATCGTGGGGGGCGGATCGTCGAGCATCCCGCCCTGGGGCCGCCCCTCGATGGCCTTTTTCATGTAGGAGAGCCAGACCGGCAGGGCGATCCGGCCGCCGGACTCGCCCTGGCCCAGGGCGCGGTCGTTGTTGTCGGCGCCGACCCAGACGGTGGTGAGGATCGACTCGGTGAAGCCGATGAACCAGGCGTCGAAGGCGTTGGTCGTGCCCGTCTTTCCGGCCGCCGGGACGCCCAGAGCGGTGGCGGCGTAGGCCGTGCCGCCGTAGACGACGGCCCGCAGCATGGACAGGAGCATGTAGGCGGTCGAGGCGCGCATGATCCGCTCGGGGGGCTCGGCGGCGGCGCGCACCAGCCTGTCGATCCTGGCCAGCGTGACGGCCGAGGGGTCGCTGAAGTGCCCGCTGTCGCGGACGACGTGCCCCTCGTGGTCCTGGACGGTGAGGATGAGCCGCGGCTCCATGCGGATCCCGCGCCGCGCGAAGGTGCCGTAGACGCGGGTCATGTCCCAGGCCTGGACGCAGCTGGCGCCGAGGCTGAGCGACTCTGTCTCGGCCATGGGCGTGGTGATGCCGAGCTTGTAGGCGTGCTGCACGACGGCGCGGGCGCCGACATGGTTGAAGACCTCGACGCTGGGCAGGTTCCGGCTGCGGGCCAGCGCGTCGCGCAGGATCAGGAAGCCTGAAAAATCGTTGTCGGCGTTCTTGGGCGTCCAGACCTCGCCGCCGGCCTTCTCGATCTTGATCGGCGTGTCGACCAGCATCGTGGCCAGCGTCATGCCCCGCTCCAGCGCCTTGCTGTAGACGATGGGCTTGAAGACGCTGCCCGGCTGGCGGCAGCCGACCAGCGCCCTGTTGTACTCCGAGCGGTCAAAGTCCCAGCCCCCGACGACGGCGCGGACGTAGCCCGTGTCGATCTCGGCCGAGATCAGCGCGCCCTCGACCCTGGGGAGCTGATCGACCCTCCAGCCCGTCACCGAGCGCGGCTCTTCGCGCGAGCCGCGCGGCAATGGGAGCTCGTGGGTGTCCCAGGCGACGAGGATCACGTCGCCGGGGGCGAAGCCGGTCGTCAGGTCTTCGAGCGGGACCTCGTTGATCTTGGTGTCGCGCGCGTAGGGGGACGCCCAACGAGCGCCGTCGTGGTCGATGTGCAGGCGCCTGTGGGCGAGCAGGACGCTGAGGCCGTGGGGGGAGGCCGCCTCGACGACGGCGACGTAGGGTCGGGCCGTCTCCGGCGCCCACGGGCCCTCGCGCGGGATCTCGTAGACCTCGGCGGCGGCGTCGCCGAGGTCGCCCCAGGCCGCCTTCGAAAGCCGGGCCAGAGGGCCGCGGTAGCCCTGGCGGCGATCCAGCGCGCGCAGCCCCTGGGCCAGGCTGCGCCGGGCCTGACGCTGGAGGACGGGGCTCAGAGAGACGGTCACGTCGAGGCTGCCGCGCTGCATCACCTCGGGGCCGAAGTCGCGGCGCAGCGCCTCGCGGACCTCCACCGCCGCGTAGGGCGCCGTGTTGACGTCGCCGTCCCAGCTCCCCCGCAGCCCCAGCGGCGCCCGGGCCAGCGCGGCGACCTCGGCCTCGTCGAGCGCCCCGACGCGGACGAGGCGCTCCAGCACGAGGCGGCGGCGCTCGACGGCGCGGGCGGGGTGGCGGAAGGGGTTGAAGGAGGTCGGCGACGAGGTCACCGAGGCCAGCAGCGCCGCCTCGGCCCAGCCCAGCTCATCGAGGTTCTTGTCGAAGTAGATCTCCGCGCCCGCGCGCACGCCGTAGGCGCCCGCGCCGAGGTAGACCTCGTTGAGGTAGGCCTCCAGGATCGCGTCCTTGTCGTAGGTCGCCTCGATCCGCCGGGCGGTGAAGAGCTCGACGAGCTTGCGCTCGTAGCTGCGCTCGGAGCCCAGGTAGCGCTTGGCGATCTGCTGCGTGATCGTCGAGCCGCCCTCGACCACCCGGCCCTCCGCCCGGTTCCGAAGGAACGCCCGCGCGATCGCGACGGGATCGACGCCGACGTGCTCAAAAAAAGCGTCGTCCTCGGCGGCCAGGAAGGCGAACTTGACCTTGGCCGGGATCTGGTCCGAGGCCACCCAGGGCCGGCGCCCCCGCAGCAGCCCCCCCAGGCGCAGGCCGTCCGTCGACCGGATCTCCGTGGCGTGGCCCGCCAGCGGCGCCGTGATGTCCGGCGCTGGCGGCGAGCGGGCCGCGAAGTCCGACAGGAAGACCGCCCCCGCGACCGCCGCCGGCAGCGGCGACCACGCCGCCAGCACGACCAGCGCGCGCACCACCGCCATCGCCGCACCACCCCGGCGCGGGTTCGTCACCTCCAGCCTCAGCCCCCCTCTCCTCACCTCGCCCTCCCCCCTCAGCGCGGTCGGCACCGAGAGGTCAGCGGCCCCCTGATGCGCCGCCCTCGCCTCATCAAAGCACGACAGGCCCCCGTCGGCAAAAATGCAGGGGCGGCCTCCCGACCCCCGAAGGGCTCAAGCCGAGGCAATCTCAGGCCTTCGAATCAGAAAAATACCATGTCAATGTCATAACTTGCGCGACACATGCGGCTCGCCCCAGGCACGACGAACGCCCCACGCACGACGAGCGCCCCACGCTCCTCGCACCGCCCCCGTTGGGGACGGGCTCGTCGGGTGGGGCTAGAATTTCAGGGTGGGCTGCGCCCTGTCGGTCGCAGGCC
>SYOX01000367.1 GCA_005804885.1 Pseudomonadota bacterium | reverse complement strand
TCGATGTTCTCAAACATGGTGCGCACCTCCATGAGGTCATTGAGTTGGCCGGTGGGCATCTGTGCCCCGCGCTTGCTGAGCACGCCGTTGAAGAAAATAAGAAACACCCGGCGCATTTCAACCCGAGCGGGGTGCTCCTGGGTCAGCCTCAAGAGTCGATCGAAGATGTCGACGACCCCGACCCCTTTGTCATGGGAGGCCTGCTCCATGTCGAAGAGCGTCGAGACGAGGTTGGGCTCGGAGGGCTTGTCGGCCTGCCCCAACGCGTTGATGTCGATCAGAAGATACTCGATCTGGAGTTGGTAACGCTCCAGGGGCGAGCTCACCGAGATGGGGATGAAGTTGACCAGGGAGCGGTTGGCCCCCCATCTCGTTTCACCGTTGTAAAGCACGATGGGCAGCACGGGCGGCAGTTGCTGGCCGAGACGCTTGCGCTGGGTTTGGATAAGGTGCTCATAAAGCAGGCTGACGTAGGTGGCCACCCGCGCCGCCATGAAGCTGTCCACCGACGACTGGAACTCCAACACCAGGCACAGATACAGAGGGTTGTCGTCCAGCGTGGGGATCTCCCAGATGCAGTCCGTGTGCCGCCTGCCCAGCGCCTGGGTCAAAAACGTCGTCTGGATCGGCTTCATGTCCTCCAGCCGCAGGAGCTTGACGATCCCTGCCGGCGCGAAGGCCTCCAGGAGCTGACGCACAAGGTCGGGCTGGGCAAACAGGGTTCGGTAAGCCCCGTCAGCGTCCTCGTTGTCCGTGTCCGAGTCCTTGTTGTCCTTGGCCATCGCTCCCTCTCTCCTTGCGCCGATCCCCTGTACCCATGTTCTCCCACCCCCACATCTTCTCCCTCGCCTCGCTCCCTTTGGCAAGCCTCTTCGATCGGGTCTCCGCAGCGCACCCCCTGTCGATCTTGCCGACGGCGTCTCGCCCTTCAAGGCTCCTGATCCCGACCCCCGACAGCCCTGCCCACCCTCCACCTCGGCGGCCTGTCCTCAACCACGCCGATCCCCGCCGCGCAACCCCTCTCCACCCGCCCACAACGGCCACCGATCCCGCCCAGAGACAGCCCTGCCCACCCCCACCTCTTCCTCCCCTCCACCCACTCCCCTCGCCCACACACGCCTCACCCTTGCCCCTCTCCACAACGGCCCCCGCGCTGCGGCCTGGGCACTTCCCAGGCGGCTTACGCTGCGCCTGGGGTGCCCGCCGCCTTGCGCGCCCCCTGCCCGGTTTGCGTCCTCTCCATCGACCTGCTCCCCTTCGCTGTGCGCGCCTTCACGCTCTCGTTCATGGCTCCTGCCCTCATCCCTTTGCGCCACACCAGCGAGGCCTTCGTCGCTCAATCCCGAGCCTCGGAGCGTCTGGCTCAACGCTGATCCGCAACCTCGAGTCTGCATCTGGATCGATGCGGCGCCGCGACCTTGCTCCTTTGGAGCAGCCCACGCTGCTTGTGTGACAGGATTCTCTTCTAAAAATTGCCCCAAATCCAGCCACCCACGACAAAGCCAGCGCGACGATCTCGACGATCCCTCTCACCGCTCCCGCCCGGCCAGTGGATCGAGGCCCGCGATACGCGCGACCGAGGGTCTCAATCACCGCGACCGAGGGGCGGCATCCATTGGACCCTTCGATCAGGAGAAATGGAGGCCGAGCGGCGCCTGTCTTGATACCCAGGCGAAATTGTGGAATGTCAGACAGGTGGTCCCGACATCCACTACCCTCCCTTGAAGGATACCCCATGACGGAAATCAAACACGGTTCCGTGACTGTGATCTTTCCCGATCACCTGACCCCTTCAGACGAGGCCGGCAGGCTCACCGACGACGATAAGCGCAAGCTGCCCAAGGCCCGCCGGGGCGTCGGGCTGGTCTGCGAGCAGACCGCCAGCGCGCTGGAGATCGTCGGCGCGCGCTTCAAAGGGCCGCCCCTGCGGGGCTGACGACGGGGAGGATGCCTTCGCAGCGCCCTGTCACGGACCACGACGGACGCGATGAGTTCAAGGTCTGGGGTGTCGAGGGCCACGCCGCCTGGAAGATCGCCGCCCCGTCGCCAGCCCCGAAGGGGCGAGACGCCGTCGGCATGATCGTCGCCCCGGGCGCGAGCCCGGGGCGAGCGGCCTGTTCACACCCTGCTCCACAGCCGGAGCGTGGGGCGTCGGCCACTGCACACACCAAGGATCACGGCCATGATCATCCTGCACCCGCGCATCCACACCCTGAGTAAGGACCTGATGCGGCCCGAGAACCCCTGGGGCACCGTCGAGGCCCTCCAGATCCTCGACGGGCGCGTTGTGCGCGCTGGCGCCAGGGCCGAGGTCCTGCGCCACAGAGCTGCCGGCGAGCCGGTCGAGGCCATCGACGGGGCCTGCGTGCTGCCGGGCTTGATCGACACGCACGCCCACCTGACCGGGCTGAGCATGCGCCCCGGCGCCCTCGACCTGCCCGACGATCTCCCGCCGCTCCAGTGGGCCGAGGCCGTCGCCGCCGCCGCCGCTGGCCTCTCGCCCGGCGTGTGGATCACGGGGCGGGCGTGGAACCAGGCCGTTTGGCGCGACGAGGACTGCCAGGGCCTGCGCCGCTCGCCGGAGGGCTTCCCGGCCCACGATCTGCTCAGCGCCGCGGCCCCCGACAACCCCGTCGTGCTCCACCGCACCGACCAGCACGCGGCCTGGGTCAACGCCGCCGCGCTGCGCGCCGCCGGGGTCCACCGCCATCTGCCCGACCCCGAGGGCGGCCTGATCGTCCGCGATCCCGCGGGCGAGCCGCTGGGCGTCCTGGTCGACGAGGCCGTGGGGCTCGTCGCCAGGGCGCTGCCCCCGCTGGACGCGGCCCAGCGCCGCGCGCTGCTGGCCGAGAAGGGGCGCCTCTTCTTGTCCCGAGGGGTCACGACCGTCCACTGCGCGCTGATCAAGCCCGAGGATCTCGACCATTACGCCCACGTCCTGACCGGCGACGAGCGCCTCGGGCTGAGGGTCCGAGGGATGGTCTACGACGAGCCTGCGGCGCTGGAGGCCTGGGCGCGCCAGAACAAGCCCTGGCGAGATGAGGGCGGCTGGTGGAGCGTCGAGACGCTCAAGGCCTTCGCGGACGGCGCGCTGGGCTCTCGGGGGGCCTGGTTCTTCGATCCCTACGAGGGCGCGACCGCCTGCGGCCTCTCGGTGGCCACGCCGCCCGAGATCGAGGCGCTCGGGAGGGCGGCGCTGGCCGGCGGCTGGCAGCTGGCCACCCACGCCATCGGCGACCGGGCCATCACCGAGACGATCGACGCCTACGCCCGCGCCGGCTGGACGGCTGACCTGTCCGACCGCCTGCGCTGGAGGGTCGAGCACGTCCAGCACCCTCGCCTGGACGCCCTGGACAAGATGGCGGCGCTGGGGCTCTTCGCGGCGATGCAGCCCATCCACGCCACGCGCGACATGCGCTTCGTCGCCGCCTTGCTCGGCCACCAGCGCGCGTCGCTGAGCTACCCCTGGCGCGCGGTGGCGGATCGCGGCATCCCGACCGGCTTCGGCAGCGACTACCCCATCGAGACCCTCGATCCCTTCGCGGGGCTGCACGCCGCCCTCACGCGCCAGGACGAGGCAGGCCGCCCCGACGGGGGCTGGTTCCCTGAGCATCGGCTTGGGCGCCTCGAAGCCATGCTCGCCTACACGCGGGGCGGCGCCGGGCTCATGGGCCGCGATCGGGACGACCTCGGGCACCTCGGCCCGGAGGCCCACGCGGACCTCATCGCCCTGGACGTGGACCCGAGCCAGGACGCGCCCGAGGCGCTGTTGAGGGTGCATGTCCAGCGGGTGTGGACGGCGGGCCAGGAGCTGGCCCTCTGAGGGGCGGCGCGGTCAGAAGCGGTATTGGAGGCCGAAGTCGAAGCCGAGGGGGAGGTCGACGGCGGGATCGGAGAGGGGCAGGACGTAGAAGGCGAAGTTGCCCGAGGCGGTCATGAAGAGCTCGCGGTAGAGGCGCAGTGAGGCGCCGATCTGGCTGTTGACGCCGACGAGCCAGCCGGGGCGCTGGACGATGATGTCGTTGGGGTCGCAGCCGGGGGCGTTGACGTTGATCTTGCAGAAGAAGTTGGTGGTCATGGAGAACTCGGCGAGTCGGTCGGCTTCGAGGGAGAAGCCGATGAAGGGTCGCACGATGCCGATCCTGAGAGCGTAGGTGCCGCCGAAGAAGGTGCGTATGGAGCCGAAGCCCTCGCGGAGGTGCCCGTTGGCGTCGACGCCGCCGGTCATGAGGTTGATGCGGGAGCTCAGGGCGAAGTTCTCCGAGAGCATGTACTGGCCGGAGAGGGAGAAGCCGAAGTTGTTGAAGAAGACGTCGATGGGGCGGGTGCGCAGAAAGGCGAGGTAGGCAAAAGAGGAATCAAGGTAAAACCGACCCTTTTCCTGGTCGGCGGGTTGGGGGCGCGGGGTGGGCAGGGGCTCGATGCAGGCGGCGAAGCGGGAGGCGAGGCGGTCTGCGCGCTCGATCTGTGCGTCGGGATCCTGGCTCAGGGTGATGCGCTCGGGCTCAAAGAAGAGGGGCTCGCCGGTGTCGCGGCGGAGCATGTGGAGGGTCAGGGTGACGGAGGGGCCGGTCTGGACGGCGTAGCCCCACAGGACGATGTCGGCGTTGACGAGCGCGCCGGAGCGGCGGGCGCGGGCGCGGTCGGGCTCGTCCGCGCCGGCCTCGCGGCTCAGGAGGACGTCCTGGCGGGCGGCGCGCCAGGCGCGCTCCAGGGAGTCGGAGTAGAAGGGGTAGACGAGGACACGGGCTGGCTCCAGGCGGATCATCTTGAGCAGGACGTCGTTCTGGCGAGCGGCCAGGTCGGGGCTCTCGCCGTCGCGGCTGCGCTCCTCGTCGTAGACGATGGCGAGGTGCTCGTAGACCTGGGCCAGATCGCTGGGGAAGAGCAGATCGGCCTTGACCTTCTCCAGGAGGCGGGCGGCTTCGAGCAGGTGGCCTTCGGCTTCGCTGAGGCTGGCGCGGGACAGCGCGTTGACGCCCTTCTTCAGGAGGGAGTCGCCCTTGCGCATCGAGCGCATGATCCGGGCCAGATCGGGCGCGTCCCGGATGTCGGAGTCGGTCCTGGTGAAGGCTTCGAGGAACTCGCCGCTGGGGACGACGACAAAGCGCTCGTCGTTCTGGGCGAAGTAGCGCTCGATGGCGCGGGCGAGCCGATCGGTGTCGAACTGGGGTGTGCCCTTCCTGGATTCGTCGGGATCGGGGTAGAAGTCGATGGTGCCGTCGATGTTGCCGGACAAGAAGACGCGGTAGCGGGGGTCCGGGGCGATCGGATCGGGCTGCGCCGCGGCCAGGGCGCAGGCCAGGAGGGCTGCGGCCCAGGTCAGGAGCGCGAGGGTGCGCCGCGTCGAGGGGGCCGGGGTCCGTGGCCCTCGACGTGGCCTGGGGTGGAGGGGGAGTCTAGTCGTCACAGCGGTCGCAGGCTGTCGGCATGCGGGGCAGCTCCATCCCGGGGTCATCGAAGGCGTTGTAGGCTTCGGGGGTCCGCCCGAAGAGCTGGAGGTTCGCGGCCACGGGCGTAAAGGACTTGACGCGGCCGCGCTGGACGTCAAACACGATCTCGACGACCTCGTAGCCGCGCCTGAGGGTGCGGTCGCCGAAGAGGGTCTTGTAGTTCCTGGGGGTGCGGCTGGTGTCGCCCTCGACGAAGAAGAGGACGGTGCCCCGGAAGTTGTTGCCGTCCTCGGTGGTGAAGGGCGAGCCGACCAGGGGCTCCAGGGGCTTGCGCTCCTCGTCATTGTCCGCGCTTTTCTGCCAGTCGAAGGGCACCTCGCCCTGCTCATCGACCTGTCCGATCTGGCGGTCGCGGTAGACCAGCGGGATCCCCATGGTGAAGCGTATCCCGCCGTCGTTGTCGCTGACGAAGGGGATGAGGTCGGGGTTGGGGTTGAGGACGCCGGGGGGGAAGGCGCGGGCGTCCTTGTGGAAGATGACCTGATCGAAGCTCCCGAGGGTGTTGAGCGGCACGTTCCAGTCGGCGACCTCCAGGTTGTCGTCGCCCTTCCAGACGATGGCGACCTTCAGCGCTCCGGCGCGGCCGGCGGCGCCTTCGGCCTCGACCTCGGCCGCGATGCGCTCGTCAAACTGGAAGGAGTACCGGAAGATGTCCTCCTCCTGTGGGCTCAACAGGCAGTCGCGGTTCGGGACATCCTCCTGCTTCTCCAGCAGGATCGACGCGCTGGGCGGCAACAGGCCGGCGGTCGAGTCGCGCTTGAAGCCGCGCTGGCCGTCCAGAAAGACGCCCTCGCCGTCCCGGTCGAGGGTCATGCGGACCTCGCGGTCGTGGTGATCGCGGAAGGCCAGCGTGAAGCGGGTCTGATCCTCCTTCAGGCGCACGCGATCGGTCCAGAAGCAGGCCCGCTCGCGCTTGTCGAAGGGGGACTCGTCCGTGCCGCCGACCTCCAGCAGCGAGTGGTAGCGCACGATGCCGCCGGCCTCGTTGCCAAACTGGAAGAGATCGAGCCGCACCGCCAGATCCTTGTCGTAATTCAAGGTGTTGTCCGGCACGACGACCTCATTGAAGGTCTCGCTGATGATCGTCTCGTCCACGCAGCCGCAGAGGAAGACGATCAGCACCACCCAAAAAATCCTCGCCATCTAGCGCTCTCCGCTCTCGGGCCGCCGCCCGCGCCATCCCCTGATAATGGGATTGGCGGGCCGGGGCGTCAATCTCAAGCCGCTGGCGCCGGGCTGGCCACGGCCGAGGTGGAGTGAAGGCGCACCACCTCTGCGCGCGAGGTGGACAAAGGGTTGTCCACCCCCGGCCAGCGCTGGGCGCGAAGCGGCGCCGCGCTCCCGGCGTCGATCTCGACACGATGGCGATCCGTGGTCGCGACGGGGGATCGTTGGCGCTGGCCGCGATCCTGGCCCGAAGCCTGCTTTGTGCCTCGTTCGCCAGCAGGACTCGACCCCGGACCCACGACGCCGCCATGATAGACCTCCAGAACCTGACCGTCCATCCACGAAGGCGCTCCTTGAGCGCGAGGTTGGCGGCGCTGCTCGGGCTGCTCCTGCTGGCGATCCCGTTGATGGCGTCGGACTGCGTGCAGGATCTTGGTCTGGTGGGCGAGGGCGACCCGACCCAGGGGGAGCTGGAGCTTCGGCTGGCGATGTCGAAGCTTGAGCAGCACGACGTCCGCGGGGCCGCCCACGACTTTGAGCGGGCGGCGGCCAGCGACCCTCTCAAGGGCGAGGCGCTGGCGGGCGAGGCGCTGACGCGCCTGTTGCTGCTGCCGGAGGATCCGGCCGTGGGGTCGCTGGTGAGGCTGCTCGGCGGCAAGCCCTTCGACATGCAGGCGGACTTCTATGGCGACGACGGTGTGCTGGCGCACTACGCGCGGCGCACCGACCAGCTCAAGGTCGAGGAGCGCCTGGAGGCGGCCCTGCCGTGGTCTGCCGAGCAGAGGGCGGACGTGTCGCGCGTCGCGAGCCGCCTGCGGCCGGAGTTGACCGGGAACGAGGTCGCCGACGCGCTCGCCGAGGTCGCCGCGGCGACCCTCGACGTGGCCGAGCTCTTCGCGCGCGCCGCTGACGCCCCTGGCAAGACCCGCTTCGAATTTCCGCACGGGACCTTTCACGGTCGGACCTTCATCGGCGTGCGCGCCTCGGAGCTTCGGCTGCTTGACGGCGCGCTGCGGGCGGCGGCGGCGGGCATGCTCTGGGTCGCGGCCTACGACTGGCCGATGACCGCCGACCAGCTCTCGGCGCGCTTCTCGCTGCGATCGCGGGTCGAGCGCTTCAACGAGGGGGCGCTGCGGCGGGTCCGCGCCCCGGAGCGGCTTGAGTTCGCCCGAGGGCTCATGCGGCAGAGCTTCGAGCGGCTGGCGATGGCCGCTCAAAGCGGCGTCCACGACGAGACGCGCGGGGGCCTGCTGTGGAGCGCGCTCTCGCTGCAGGAGGCGCTGGCGCTGCAGACCTTCCTGCGGGAGCTGGCGATGTCCGTCGATCTGAGCACGCCGCTCTCCGGCGCGCCCATCAGGGCGCACGTCGGCGCGGCCTTCGAAGGGCGGACGCTGGACGAGGGGCAGGCGCTGGCGGAGCTTGGCGGCGGGCTGGATCAGGGCGGCGACGAGCGGCTGGAGACGGGCTACGACGCGATCGCGTCGATCCTGCTGGACGGCGTGCTGGACCCTTACTGCCACCCCGACCCGGAGGTCGAGGATCCCGGGTGCCCGGAGTTCTTGAGCGCGGGCCTGGGATCGTCGGAGCCGTGGGAGCGGATCATGGCGCCGCTGCGGCGCTCGCTGGCGGCGGATTACGGGCTGTGAGCGGGCGATCCTGAGGGGGCTCAGTCGTCGGAGAACTTGCCGGAGGCGATGTCGTCGGCAGACAGGTCCAGGCGCTTGAGGATGTAGGCGACGGACTTGCGGTGCATGCCCGAGACGCGGGCGGCCTTGGAGATGTTGCCGTCGGTCTGCTCCAGGAGGCGGACCCAGTATCGGGTTTCGAAGGTGTCGACGAGGTTCTGCTTGGCCTCCTTGAAGGGCAAGCTGACGTCGAAGGGGACGACGTCGCCGGTCACCTCGGCGGCGGCTTCGACGGGCGGCGGCGGCTGGGCCTGGAAGTTGAGGTAGCGGGTCTCGATGCGATCGCTGTCGGCCAGCAGCGAGGCGCGGCTGACGAAGTTCTTCAGCTCGCGGACATTGCCGGGCCAGCGGTGCTTCTTGAGCTTCTCCATGGTGTTGTAGGCGATGTTGAGCCCCTGACGGCCGGTGGACTCGACGGCCTGGGCCAGGAAGCGCTCGATGAGCAGGGGGATGTCCTCGGCCCGGTCGCGCAGCGGGGGCATCTTCACCTTGATGATTTCGAAGCGGTAATAGAGATCCTGGCGGAAGTTGCCCTCGCGGACCTCGTGGATGAGGTTGCGGTTGGTGGCCGCGACGATGCGGACGCTGACCTTGACGGTCTGGGTGCCGCCGACGGGGCGGATCTCCTGGGTCTCGATGGCGCGCAGGAGCTTGGGCTGGAGGTCGAGCTCCAGCTCGCCGAGCTCGTCCAGGAAGAGGGTGCCGCCATCGGCCTGCTCGAAGGCGCCCTTGCGGGCCGAGGTGGCGCCGGTGAAGGCGCCTCGGGCGTGGCCGAAGAGTTCGGACTCGATCAGCTCGCGGGCCACCGCCGAGCAGTCAAAGACGATGAAGGGCGCGGACTTGCGCTTGGAGTGGTCGTGGATGGCGCGGGCGACGAGCTCCTTGCCGGGGCCCGACTCGCCCTCGATCAGGACGGTGGCGTCGGTGGGAGAGACGCGCTCAAGGAGCGCGAAGATCTCGCGCATCTCCTTGGAGCGACCGATCATGGCGCCGAAGCGGTCCCGCGAGGAGAAGTGGATGTCGACCTCGTCCTCGGTGACGTCAAAGCGCAGCGTGGTGCGGCCGAGCTTGAAGACGCACCCGGGCTCCAGGAAGAAGTCCTTGACGCGCCATGGCCCGAGCCAGCAGCCGTTCTTGGAGTTCTTGTCGATCAGGTGGTAGCCGCTGCCGTCGACGTCGATCTGGGCGTGGATGCGGCTGACGGAGGGGTCGTTGAGGACGAAGTCGGCGTCGGGGGAGACGCCCAGCAGGACGAGGCGGCGCTCAAAGGACTGCGCGAGCCCCTCGTCCGGCCCTTCGATGACCGTCAGGCGGTACTTCTTGAGGGTCAGCGTCTCGCCGCCGCCTTCGACGAACACTGTCCTGGTCTGCTCAGCCACCTCGACCTCCCTTGCTCGATCCCGACGCTACGATTTTCGCACCCCCTGCGCTCGGTGGCAACCCCGCGAGGTCGGCGGAGCGCCTGCGGGCGCAGGGCGCGGGCCTCGGGCGGCCTCGTGAGGTCGGCCAGGGGCTATTGGGGGATCCGGGAGAGGTTGATGGTGAAGCGGTTCTTGCCGCCTGCGACGACGGTGACGGACTGGGCGCCGGCGTAGGGGTAGGCGGTGGCGGTGGCGGTGACCTTGTAGGTGCCAGGGGCCAGATCGATGACCAGGGAGCTGTTCCGGGGGTCGTGGGTGAGCCCGTTGACGGTGAAGGTCGACACGAGGGGCCCGCTCTGATCGGCGGCCCAGGTGCGCAGCATGACGCGCTCGGCGGGCTGGGCGAGCGCCTCAGGCTCTGGCTCCGGGGTCGAGAGCGGGTCGAGGGTCATCTGGACGGCGCTCTGGAGGTTGGTCTGGATGATCTGGGTGCTGGCTCTGAAGCCGGGCTTGTCGAGGCGGACGCGGACGCGGCCGAGCGGGAGGGTGAGCGCGGCGGGGGTCTGCCTGCCCGTGGGGCTCCCGTTGATGGATATCTCGGCGCCGGACGGGGTGGACTCGATGCTGACCCGGACCCGGTCCTCCTCGGCCGGCCTGTCATGCGGCGGCGTCTGACCGGCGTCGGGCTCGAGGTTCTGGGGGGGGCCGACGTCGGACTCGGGGGTCTGGGGCTGGGCGACTTCGAAGTCGTGGGTGTAGCGCGCGGCGATCTCGGGGGGCTGGATGATGATGTTGAAGGACTGGCCGAGGCCATTGGGGACGAGGGTGACGGTGGTGGGTCGCTCCTCGGAGATGTTGACGGCGCCGGGGGTGGTCCCGACGGTGGTGTTGTCGATGACGATCGCGGCGCCGGGCGGCTGGGTGACGAAGGAGACCTGCTTGACGCGCGGGGCGACCGCGGGCCGGATCGGCTCCAGCCTCAGGGTGGGCATGCGGATGTCGTCGCCGCGCGTCAACAGGATGGAGGTGGGCTCTGGGGAGGTGTAGCCGTCGAGGCGGACGGTGATCTCGTGGGAGCCGGGCAGGAGGCCCCGGATGGGATCGCCGCTGAGGCCGACCGGCACGCCGTCGACCAGGACCGTAGCGCCGGCCGGGGTGGTCCTGACGAGGAGCGTGGGCGGCTCGAAGGAGAGCTTGTAGGAGAGCACGAGCACCATCGCCAGCAATCCCAGGCCGACGACCGCAGCCAGGATGCGCCATCGACGGCGAGGGCGAGGGGCGGCCTCGGGCGCCGGGCCGGTGGGGACGGGAGAGGGCGACGGCGCGTCGGGCTCGCCCTTGACCTCGGGCTGGGCCTGGGAGGGCGCGGGGGGCTGCGGCGCCTTGGAGGGCTCGGTCGGGATCGCGGGGGTGTCATCGCCGAAGACGCGAAGGCGCGGGGCGCGGGGCTCGACCCGGGCCAGCGGGGGCCGGTCGATGAGGACGCTGACGGTGCCGGGGGTGGCGCTGGAGCTGGCCGCGCCGAAGGACAGCGCGGCGGAGCCCGTGGCCGTGTCGACGAGGGGATCGACGCCGTCGGCACGATGGACGCCGTCGGCACGATGGACGCCGTCGGCACGATGGACGCCGTCGGCACGATGGACGCCGTCGGCACGATCACCGCCTGGACGCTGTCGGCCACGATCGACGGCGCCGTAGGCACGATCACCGCTGTCGGCGCTGTCGGCGCTGTCGGCCAGGAGCTTGTCGACCTCGGCCGAGAGCGCGTCGTCGAGGCTGACCCGGGCGAAGTCGCCGGAGTGCCGGCTGGCGCCCGGTTCGAAGCCCTCGGGGAAGAGGCCGTCGAGGACCTGGGCGACCTCCCGGCTGGTCATCCCGCCGTGGGCGTAGAGGTGGGTGAAGATGGCCCGCTCAAGCTCGTCGACCTGCCCGTAGCGCGCGTCCCTGTCCTTGGCCAGCGCCTTCATCACGATCGCGTCTATCGCCGCGGGGATCTCAGGGCGCAGGCGAGAGGGCGGCGGCGGAGCGTGCGTCTTGACGCGCTCGAGCGACTCCAGATCCCGCTCCCCCTCGAAGGGGCGCACGCCGGTGAGCAGCTCGTAGAGGACGACGCCGGCGGAGAAGACGTCGCTGCGGACGTCGACGTCGGCGCCGATGGCCTGCTCGGGGGACATGTAGCAGAACTTGCCCTGGAGCCTGCCGGTGGCCGACCGCGACAGCCGCCCCGCGGCCTTGGCGATCCCGAAGTCCACCAGCTTGACCTCGCCCTCGGCGCTGATGAGCACGTTGGAGGGCGAGACGTCGCGGTGGATGATCTTCAGCGGGCGCCCCTCGGCGTCCACCTTGCGGTGCGCGTAGGCCAGCCCCTTGCAGACCTCCCCGATGATGAAGAGCGCGGCGTTGATCGGGGGCAGCTGGCCCAGCTCCGCGCAGCGCTTGAGCAGCGCCCGCAGATCCTGACCCGCGATGTACTCCATCGCGATGAAGAGCTCGCCCCCCTCCTCCCCCATGTCAAAGACCGGCACGATGTTCCCGTGGGTCAGATGGGTGACGATGTTGGCCTCGTCGATGAACTTGTGGACGAACTCCTCTTCCTCGGCCAGGTAGGACAGGATGCGCTTGATGACGATCTTCTTCTCGAAGCCGCCCGCGCCCCGCGTCCGCGCCAGGTAGATCTCGCCCATCCCGCCGCGCGAGAGCAAGCTCAACAGCTCATAGCGCCCAAGGCGCCGCCCCGGCGCGGGGGTGTCCTGATCAGAGGTGCTCAAGCCAAGACCTTCCGTCGTCTCCCCATCGGGCGCCATCGCGCCTGCCCGGGAGCAGGGGCGCGCCCTTCGGAGCGCACAACCAGCCACGTCTATTCCACGTCGACACCGATGTCAACGGGCCTCATCCGCCGCGCACGCCCCCAGAACGCGCCTGGAGGCTCGCTCATGCCCGGCGGGCCAAAGCCGCTAGAGCGGCAGGCAGACGCTGTTCTGAGCGTCGACGGGTGTGCAGCCCCAGCCCGCAGGGCACGCCGCGTTGCTGCCGCAGAGCGTCGTGCACAGGCCCAGGTTGTTGTTCTGATCGTCCGTCAGGCAGATCCCGCTGTAGCACTGGTTGGCCGCCTCGATCCCGACGCCCTGACAGGCCGTGCCCACCGGGACGCAGACGTTGATGAGCTGGGCCTGACCCTGGACGCTGAACTCCTTGGGCCCGCACGCGTAGCCCGGCAGGCAGTCCGAGGCGCGCTGGCATCGCAGCGAGCACTGCCCCTCGACCTGGTTGTTCGGACGCCTGTCGATGCAGATGCCGTCAAAGCACGCGTTCTGGCCCAGCGGGCTGCACGACACCCCCGTGTCGTCGGCGAAGCACAGCCCGATGAGCTCGCTGCCCCCCGGCTGGTTCGTCACGATGTGCTGCGACCCGATGCACAGCGAGGCCGGGCTCTGCGGGCACTCCTGGCGCGAGACGCAGCGCTCGGTGCAATGGCCGAGGCCCGTGTTCGGATCCCCCAGGCACAGCGTCGTGCTGCAGTCCGCCCGCGCGTCGCAGATCTGCCAGTAGTCGCTCGGGCACTGGCCGCGCGCCACGCAGGCCCCGGCGCAGCACTCCTGGCTCGGCGTGCAGACCCCCGGCGTGTCGCGGCAGTCCCCACCCTGGGCGCAGTCCTGCGGGCAGCCCGCCGGGCTCTCCCCCTGATCACAGGCCCCGTCACCGCACGCCGGACCCTCCGGCTCGGGCTCCGGCTCGGGCTCCGGCTCGACGTCGCCGCTGCAGCGGCCGCGATCGCAGCTCTGGCCCGAGGGGCAGTCCCGATCCTCGACGCACTCCGACTCGCAGCGATCGCCCACGCAGAGCTCGTCCGCGCCGCAGTCGCTGTGGCGCACGCACTCCACGTCGCCGCGCGTGGCGCACCGGCCCCCGGCGCAGATCTCCTCGGCGAAGCAGTCCCGGTCGTCGCGGCAGTCGCCCCCGCGGCCGTCGATCGCCACGCAGGTGTGGGTGTTGGCCGAGCAGGCCTCGTCCTCGGGGCAGTCCCGCGTCCGCTCGCAGAACCCCGCGATGGCCACGCACAGGCCCTGCTGACACTCCTCGTTGAAGACGCAGTCCTCGTCCCCTCGGCACGTCACCGAGCCCTCAAGGCACAACCCCTCCTGGCAGAAGAGCCCCGCGGCGCAGTCCCGATCCTCGACGCACTCGCGCCGACAGGCGCCCTCGACGCACTGCGCCAGCTCGTCCACACAGTCGCTGTTGCGTGCGCAGCTCTGCGGCCCCGTCTGGCCGTCGCCGCACCCCGACAGCGCCGCCATCGCGGCCACCCAGGCGGCGACGAGAATGGCGCAGGGCCTTGATATCATTCGGAAAACTCTGCAGGAGCGGTGGCGGCGGCCAGAGGGCTGAAGTCGTAGTTCTCGGGGTTGATCTCGCGCCAGTCCGTCAGCTTGCCCTTGACGCGCTCCCTGTAGCGCTTGGGCATGTAGCCGCGGTGGACGAGCTGCCGGATGAAGCGGTCGCGCAGATCATCGATGTCCTTGGCGTGCTGCACCTCGAACTGGATGATGGGCGTACACCAGTCGCTCACGATGGCCTCGCCGTGCAGCTTCCGCTTGCCGCGCGCGCCACGGATCGTGCTCACGAGCAGGTCGACGAGCGATGGCTCGCCCTGCTTGATGATCTCAACCTGAAAGCTGTCCACCTCGGGGCTGTCCATCCTGCCTCCTGTCCGAGCCAGTATAGGCCCGCCTCAACACGCCTTCAACTGGCTTCGTCCACCATCCGCACCAGCAGCATATCCTGACGCGGCCGCGCCGCCTCGACCTTGACCCGGATCGCCGCGCCCTCGCCCGCCTCGGCCGTCATCCCAAGCGTCACCGTCATCCCCAGCCCGTCGAGCCACACCAGCGCCCGCCGCCGCTGCTCGTCCATGAAGCCCACCACCGTCGCCGGCAACACCTCCCCGACCCGACCCTGCAGGTGCACCAGCGTCCAATAGCGCTTGCTCTCCCGCTCCACGATCGACGCCTCGTTGCTCAAGCCCTCCACCTGCCCCGAGAGCCCGCCCACCTGCGCCGCGTCAAAGGGCAGCCCCTCTCCCCGCAGATCCGCCTGGATCTGGCGGTGCACCAGCAGGTCGCTGTAGCGCCGGATCGGGCTCGTCGCCTGCACGTAGCTCTCCAACCCCAGCCCGAAGTGCCGGCGCGGCACCGGCGAGAGCGCCCCGCGCTTCATCACCCGCCTGAGCGCGAAGGCGCCGGCCAGGTCCTCGGCCTGGCCCCCCGACGCCTCGACCGCCGACATGTCGTCCGGCGCCTCCTGGATCCGGTAGATCACCGGCAGGCCCCGCGCCTGACAATGCTGCCCCGCCGTCTCGCCGGCCAGCACCATCATCTCCTGGACCAGATCCCGCGACGCCGTGTCCTCCTGAAGGCGAACCTCGACCTCCACCCTCCCGTCCTCGCTGGCCTCGCCGACCGACACCCGCGCCTCGGGGATGGAGATGACCACCGCCCCCTGCGACAGCCGCCACGCCTTGCGCGCCCTGGCCAACGCGTCGAGCAGCCGCAGCACCTCGACCTCCACGCCCTCGACGCCCCCCGCCAGCGCCGCGTCCACGCCCTCGTAGGTGAGCCGACGGGCGACCTTGACCCAGGAGCGCGACACCCTGCGCTCGACCGGCGCCATCGCCGCGTCGAAGATCACCCAGAAGGACAGCGCCGGCCGCACGAGCCCCTCCACCAGGCTCATCGCCCGCTCCGACAGCACCCTCGGGAACATCGGGATCGCCCCCTCCGGGATGTAGACGGTGGTCCCGCGCCGCCTCGCCTCCGCCTCCAGCGGGTGCTCCAGCCCGACGATCGCCGCCGGGTCCGCGATGTGCACCCCCACCTCGACGCGACCATCCGACAGCCGCACCGCGCTCAGGCCGTCGTCGATGTCCCGCGTCGACGCGTCGTCGATCGTGACCACGAACAAGCCCGTCTGATCCTCTCGCCCCTCCAGCGCCAACCCCGACAGATCCTCGGCGTCCAGCCACGCGAGCCCCTCGACCAGCTCGGCCGCCATCGCCTCGAAGACCGGATCGATCGCCGGATCAATGTGATAGCGCCGCAGAAAGAGGTTCTCGTGGACCTCGAATCGGCCCACCTTGATGAGCAGCTTCAGCGCCCTGACCGCGCCCTTGCCCCCCAGCCGGACCACCTCCGCGCCGCCCTCGTGCGAGACCGTCTCCAGCAGCGCCCCCGCCTGTCCCGCCCTGTCGTAGAGATCGCCCTCGACCGCGTAGCGCTCGATCAGCTCCAGGCGCTTTCTCATCTCCGGCTCCTGGAGCGCCTCCTCAAGCTCCCGCGCGCGGGCCGCGATCCGCGCCTCGTCCTGCACCGGGTGCTCCAGCGCCAGACGCCGCAGAAGCGACACGAAGCGCACGCTCAACGAGGCCGCCCGCGCCTCGGCCCCCTGCTGCTGCAAGAGCGCCTCGACCTGCTTCTCCCCGCGCGGCTCCCACAGGTCGTCCTTGCGCTTCTTGAAGAAGGCCGGGTTGGCCCGCATCGCCAGCGTCGCCCCCCACACCTGCACCGAGGACGACCCCCCGAAGAGCCAGTTGGCCAGCGTCTGCAACGACACCGCCTCCCCCTCCCCCAGCAGCAGCTCCCAGACCTCACGGACCTCCGCGCCAGCCAGCATCGCCTCCAGCTCGGCCCGCAGCGCCGACAGCGCAGCAGCGCTGCGCCCTGCGCCGCCGCCCACGTCCACGACCCGATCCGAGACGAAGCTCACCGCCCGCGCCGCGATCAGCTGCTCCTCGGCCTGCTCGGTGACGACCTTGAGGGACTTGCCGACCTCAAGGACCGCCGCAAGCCGCATTTGACCCTTGTCGTCGAACTCGACCGCGCTCCCGCGCGCTGGTGATGTCATGGAAACTCGCTATGAAGGGGTCAGCGCGACCTTGAAGTCGGGCTCGGTCTTCTGACGCAGCTCCTCGATCGTGACCCCGGGGGCCACCTCAAGCAACACCAGGCCATCCTCGGTCACGTCGAAGACGCACAGATCCGTAAAAATCCTGTCGACGCAGCCGACCCCGGTCAGCGGCAGCGCGCAGCGGTTGAGGATCTTCGGCTCGCCGTCCTTGTTGGCGTGCGTCATCATCACCAGCACCCGCCGGGCGCCGCTGACCAGATCCATCGCGCCGCCCATCC
>SYOX01000366.1 GCA_005804885.1 Pseudomonadota bacterium | reverse complement strand
CTCGTGGCTCATGTTGGCCAGGAACTCGCTCTTGAGGCGGCTGGCCTCGATGAGCTCGGCGTTCTTGGCCGCGATCTCCTTGTTGCGCCCGTTGAGCTGCTCGGTCAGCACCTTGAGCGCGTTGTACTGCCTCACGTTGTGCAGCGCGCCGCCAAACTGGACCGCGAGCCGACGGGCGAAGTGCTCCACCCGCGCCGTCAGGGGCCTGGTGCTGGCCAGCACCATCACCCCGTGCAGCATGTCCTGGTGGACGATCGGCGCAAGCACCAGGCCCGTGGGCCTGAGCGGGTAGAGCCCCGCCTCCAGCCTGAGCAGCCCCGCCTCCTCCCCCTCGATGACCATCACCTCCTGGTTGACGGCCACCTGGCCGACGATCCCCTCATGCAACTCGAAGGTGCGCCGGAAGTCTGCCGGGGCCGCGTGGCTCGCCGCGCACTCCAGCTGGCCGCTCCACTCGTCGTGCAGGTAGATCGCCGAGGCCGCGAAGTGCGCGTCCCTGGCCAGCACGCCCAGCGCCTCTCCCAGCAGCTCCTTGTGGTCATGGTTGACCTGAAAGAGCGCCAGGATGCGGTTCTCGGTCCGATCAAAGAGCAGGCTCGCCTCCAACTCCCGGTTCTTCTGCGCCAGCGCCTCGGTGAAGCGACGGCGCTCGGTGATGTCGGTCACCGAGACCACCCGCAGCGGCCCCTCCTCCGTCTCCAACGGGCTGACGACCACCTCGACGGGGACCTCCACGCCGTCAGCCCGCAGCGCCACCAGCTTCCCTCCGCCCTGATCCCCCTCGACCGCGGCCTCCTCCTCGGCCGAGATCGCGCTGGCGCCCGGGACCAGCGCGCCGAGCGCCTTCCCAGACAAGGCCTCGACCGCACGACCGAAGAGCCCTGAGGCCCGCGCGCTGGCGAAGACGATCCGATCGCCTCGGTCCACCACCAGCGTCGCGCTCGGAGAGGCCTCCATCAAGCGGCGCGTGTGGGACTCAAGCGCCCTCGTCGCCTTGATCTGGCGCTCAAGGAGCGCGTTGGTCTCGCTGGACTGCTCGGACTGCTCCCTCGTCCGCTGGATCAGCGCGATGAGCGACCCCAGCAGCGCCGCCAACGCCAAACCCAGCACCAGCACCAGCGCCGGAACCCTCGATGCCCCTTCGAAGACGCGCTCCCGAGAAGGCCAGATCTCCAGCGTCCCGCGCGTCTCGGAGGGCCCCATGTCGAAATCCAGCCGCTGGCTCAAGAGGCGCTCCCGCGCCCAGGCCGGATCGCCGGTCTGCCAGACCGGCCCTGGCCCGCTCGCCAGCAGGAAGTCGTACCCCTCGAAGAACTTCTTCGGCAGGATCACCTTCAACAAGGCGTCGAGCCGGAAGACCCCGACGATGAAGCCCTCGTCGCGCCCCCCGCTCCTGAGCGGCACGACGATCAGGAAGCCCACCCCCCCGCCATTCACCAGCTCGATGAAGCCCGTCACCGCGGTCTTGTGGGTCCTCCTGGCCGCCTCCAGCACGCCGAACAGGCTCGGGATCTTCGTCAGATCGAGGCCCACGGACGTCGCATTGCCCGGCGTCGGCACCGACCACAGGACCACGCCGCCAGGATCGACCCTCTCCAGCGCCTGCAATGAACCCATGTCCTGGACGTAGTTGCGCGCGTCCAGCTCCCAGGCGGCTCGCTCCGTGCCCCCCTGAGCCTCCCAGCGCGCCGCCATGCGCTCAAGCCCGTCGATGTACACCTTGTAGCGGTTGGCAATGTGCGTCTGCAGCAGATCGGTCCTGGCCATCGTCGTCTGGTTGAGGTAGCGATGCCGCTCCTCCTCCAGCGCCCCCCACACGCACAAGCTCACCGTGACGATCCCGATGCTCGCAGGCGCGGGCAGCCATATCGGCTGGCCGCCTCGCCGGACCCCCTCGCGCGACCACGCGTTGACCAGCAAGGCCGCCCCGGCCGTCATCACGCCCACCGACGCGTGCGCCGCCATCCGCGACAGGTGCCCCCACCCGTAGGCCCCCTCCACCTCCATCAGGTAGCCCACCAGCGGCACCGTCCCGAGCGCGATCGCCGTGCTCCCCGACAGCGCCTGGAGCAACACCCCGCGCCGCACCCACGAGCCCGCCCCGATCGCCAGCCCAAGCAGCATGAAGCAAAGCGCCGTGTTCGGCGCCATCCGCCCAGGGTGCGAGGTCTTGACCGTGATCGAGTGCCTGAAGAGGAGCTCGTCGATCCTCAGGTCGATCCCCGCCACATACTGCAGCAGCGTCAAGGCGGCCACCGTCAACACCGAAAAACCAAAAAAACTCGCCCACTTATCCTTGTCGGCCGACAGCGCCACGATCCCCGCGCCGATGAAGGCGAAGCCCAGCGCCGCGTTGAACTGCATCGGTGCGAAGGACGGCGCGATCTGCACCAGGCCAGGCGACCCCGCCATCCAGCCGAGGATCACCGTCAAGCCCAGCAGCCCCGCCAGCGCCCCCGCGACCTTGACCGCCCAAGCCGCGATCTTCGTGGGCTGCCTCACTTCGCCCTCTGACATGACCACCTCGGTTTTCGATCTGCAAAATTGACCGTATCGAAAGCCTCATGATTTGTCATGCGCAAGAGCGGGCGAGCGCGCCGCGCTCGATCCTTGTCGCCGCGCGCTCGCCTCGGTCGAGCTGCCCTCCGGCACGGCGCCGAACACGTCACCGCGCCCACACCGGGCCCACGCCCACCAGAGAGCACGAGCGCCCTGTCGCCGGACGGCTCCTAAAGCCTCCAACCCGCGTGGATCGTCGCCAGACCCTGCACCGGCGCCTCCTTGAAGCGCTCTCCCCCGACCTGCGGCGTCTCCTCGACCGCCAGCAGCGGCCCGAAGCCCGCCCACGGGTTGATGAACAACCCCACGTCCTCCAAGGGAAACCACCGATAACCCACCCGCCCGATCACCTCCACCGACCAGAAGCTCCCCCGCTCGACGAAGGTCTTGCGCCCGACCGTCGACTTCAGCCCGTCCACCCCCACGCCCACGTGCCAACCCTGGCCGTCCTCCCCCAGCCCGTAATCCACCTGCAGCGCCAGCGCCACGTCCACCCGCCGCTGCCACCCCTCGCCTCGGTTGCCCGGCGTCAACTCCACCAGCGCCTCGGGGAACTCCATCCCCCACAGTTCCGCCGACAGCCGCCACGGCCCCAGCGACTCAGGCTCCACGATCAGCACCGCCGAGAAGCCGCCCAGAAACCACGGCGTCGCGTCCGAAGCCGCCGACAACCCCGCCCGATCGCTGGCAAGGACGCCCGCGCACCACATCCCGACGAGCGCGCCCACCAGCGCCCCAAGGGCACACCTCTGCCTCGAAAGGTTCCCCCGCTTCTCCATGCCCCCTCTCCTCTCCTTGAAGATCACTCGGCGACCGCACACCGCACGCTCCCGTTGCCCGAATCGCAGCTCTGCGCGTCTCACTCCCCGATCGGGAAGGGGATGCAGAGGTTGAAGAAGGCCGCCTTGGGGTTGCGACAGCGCTGGTTCCCCGATCGGCACTCGCAGGCCGGCCCGCCAGTGCCCCCGCAGCTCGACGAGCGCGCCGCGCAGACCGTGTGGGCCGGGCAAATTGCCGCAGGGATCAGTCGTCGCGCCGACCGAACAAGCCTGCCCGCAACATGAAGTAGAGCAGCTGGAGCACGGCCGTGACAGCCGCCGCCACGTAGGTGGCCGCTGCTGCCGTCAGCACGGCCGCCACGCCCCTGGCCTCCTGCGCCGTCAGGAGGCCCGTCGACAGCAGCGCCTTGTGCGCGCGGCGCGACGCGTCAAACTCCACCGGCAGCGTCACGAGCGTGAAGGCCACGAAGCCCGCGAAGAGCGCCACCCCGATCTTGGCCAGCCCGCCTATCCCGATCGCCATGCCCAGGACCACCAGCACCATGCCCAGGTTCGTGCCCAGGTTGGCCACCGGGACCATCTTCTGGCGGATGACCATCGGCCAGAAGCCGTCGCGGTGCTGGATGGCGTGGCCGACCTCGTGGGCCGCGATGCCCGCCGCCGCGATGGAGTCGCCGTGGTAGATGTCCGGGCTCAGGCGCAGCGTCCTGCTCGACGGATCGTAGTGATCGCTCAAGAAGCCGTCGACGGGCTCGACCCGCACGCCGCCCACGCCCGCGCTCCTCAAGATGCTCAGGGCCACCTCGCGCCCTGTCATCCCGCCGGCCGTCCGGACGCGCTGCCACTTCGACACGCTGGCCTTGACCCAGAACTGCGCGCCCAGGCTCAACACCAGCCCCACGCCCATGATTACAAGATAGAGGGGATCGAAGAACATCGCCTTGTGCTCCTGTCCTCACAAGTGACACGGTCGCCGCGCCGGAACCACCCGCCGCGCGATCGGGACAAAGCCCACGCTCCACGCTAACATAGGCGCATCCCCAGGCGCGGCAACCGCCCGCGCTTGAGGGCGCGGGCGGCCTCTCTCTTCAGAGGTCCGCCCCTGGCCCACGACGTCGCTCGCCCCAGGCGAGGACACAGCCTCAGACAGGCGCGGCTCCATGACGATGACGATCCCTGCGACCCATCGCCTCGCCGCGCTTCTCCCCGGTGCGCGCCGCCCGCCGCGCGCATCCCTTGACCGAGCCGGCGCCGCCGACCCCCAGAAGCGGTCCAGGCCTCCCGTGGGGCGCGCCGCGATCGCTTGCCTCGCGCCGATACTTGCGCTCCTTATCGGCTGCGCCCAGGACATCCTCGGCCCGTCGCCAGCGACCCCGGACGGCCCCGACGCTGCCCTCGACGCCTCTCCCCCCGATCTCGACGCCTCGGCTCCCGACGTCGATCCGATCGATTCCGGCCGCGATCCTGCCGACGTTGATCTCGGCGACGAGGAAGACGCCGTTGGCCTGGAAGACGCCAGCATGGAAGACGCCGTCGGCTCTGAAGACGCCGGCTCTGAAGACGCCGTCGGCCTGGAAGACGCCGTCGATGATGTCGATCCCAGCGAGGGCGACGCGGCGCTCGCAGACGTCGGCCCCGATCCGCCCGACGCGGCCATCGAGGACGTCGATCCCGAGCCCCCGCCGCGCTGCCCCCCGCTGCCCGTGGCCTGCGCCGCGGTCGAGCCCTCCACGGCCGTCGAGCACCACATGGAGGCGCTCGACGGCTGCGCCTTTGGCCTCGTCCGCGTCGACGATCCGGGCGAGGGGCGCAGGATCATGGACGAGATCGCCCCCTTGAGCGGCGGCATCAAGTCGCTTCGGGAGGTCCTCGACAACCTCAACCGCCAGGGCACGCCGGGCATCACCGCCCAGAGCGCCGACCGGCTGCGCAACCACCCGCACCTCGGATTCCGCTGGAACGACAGGGACATGGCCACCACCGACTGGTACCCCCAGGGCATCACCGGGGGCAGCGACCGACAGAGCGACGGCAGGCCGCTGGGCCGCCGCCTGCTCCTCGTCAGCTGGTACGACCACCGCGAGGTCCTGCCCGCCAAGGGCGTCCGCCTCGCGCTCGTCGATCTGACCGATCCCCAGCGACCTGCCTACCGCCTCATCCTCCTGGTCACGCCTGCGCGCGCCAACGGCGCCGCCACCATCGGCCCGGTCGTCGTCGGCGACGGCAGCGCGCTCCACGCCGGCGGCATCGCCTGGATCGGCGACCTGCTCTACGTCGCCGACACCAGCGAAGGCTTCCGCGTCTTCGACATGGCCAGGATCGTGGAGGCCGACGTCTCCGGCGACGACAGGATCGGCGTCGTCGACGGCCGCATCTACGCCTACGGCTACCGCTACATCGTCCCTCAGATCGCCCGCTACAGGCTCGCCCCCGGCGCCTGCCCCGCCCGCTTCTCCTTCGCCGGCCTCGACCGCGACGCCGCGCCGGCCCGCCTCGTCTCCGGCGAATACCGCAGCGGCGACCC
The DNA here is from genome assembly GCA_005804885.1 of Pseudomonadota bacterium. Lineage (GTDB taxonomy): Bacteria > Myxococcota_A > Bradymonadia > Bradymonadales > SYOX01. The sequence goes on along the minus strand of SYOX01000366.1, from coordinate 31,120 downwards.
CCTCGGGCGCGTCATCTCCTGGCCCGTCGATCTGGACGGGGGCTGGCTGATCGAGGAGCGCGGCGTCGTCCGCGCGATCTCCGCCGCCGTCGGCGCGCAGACCCGCATGCAAGGCGCCGTGAGCGTCCGAGGCGACACCTACATCTCCTCCTCCAGCCAGGCCGGCAGCTTCGGGCGCCTCTACAGGACCCGCCCCGGCATCGAGAGCAGCGTCTCGGCCTGGGTCTACGGCGCCGAAGACCTCTACTACGAGCGCGACACCGACCGGATCTGGACCGCCGCCGAACACCCAGGCGCCCGCGACACCGTCAGCATCATCCGCCTCGACCCCTGAGCGCCGCCCCCTCCCGATCCAACACCCCCCGACGCCTCCATTCCGACCTCGCCGACCCCCCCCAGATCGATCGCGGGGGTTGACAAGGTCCCGCGCCGGCCACACCTCCCTGTCGCTGCTGAACAAACCCCCTTGACAACCCGACACCTGCGCCCGCCGCCAGCCGTGACACCTCACGAGCCGCGCGGCCCGGCGCACACGACGACGATCAGGATCATGGGCACACCCTTGAGCAAACAACGACACCCCATTCACCGCGCCTGCCGGCGCCTCGACGCCGAGCGCGTCGCGATCGACAACAACCAGGGCGTCCCCGCGCTGCTCTTCGCCCGCGAGGACGTCCACTTCGAAAAGGAGGGCGTCGAGCAGCTCCTTGGCTTCATCGCCTTGCAAGACACGCTGGACACGCTCGACAGCCTTGAGCGCGCCGGGCGGCTCCGCGCGCCCTTCTGGGGCGGCGAGGCGGGCCGCCTGGAGCGCGTGGTGCTGACCCCCGACTTCCACCGCGGCTCCGGGATCCCGGTGGGGACGGTGGCCAGCGCGCGCGGCTTCGTCCTGCCCCAGGCCGTCGGCAGCGACGTCTGCTGCGGGATGCGGCTGCTGTCCACCGACCTCGACGCCAGCGCCATCGAGGGCGCCGCGCCCGCGATCGAGGCGCGCCTGCGCGGCGTCTTCTTCGAGGGGCAGCGTCAGATCCCCATGAGCCCTCGCCAGCGCGAAGCGCTGCTCCGCGAGGGCCTCTGGGGGCTTCACGACACGCACGGCGACAACGCCGCCAGCGGCCTCTGGCGCCTCTACGATCCCGAGCGTCAGGGCGAGGAGCTCCGGCGCGTCCACTTCCAGGGCGTGCTGCCGGCGCGCGGGGTCTTTGGCTTTGGCGACTACGTCCAGGCCAGCGGGGCGCAGGACGGCCGGGATTCGCAGATCGGCTCGGTCGGCGGCGGCAACCACTTCGTCGAGATCCAGGCGGTCGAGGCCATCGAGGACGGCGCGGCCGCGCGGGCCTGGGGCGTCCGCGAGGGCGCGGTGGTCATCATGGCCCACTCCGGCTCAGTCGGGCTGGGCCACTTCGTCGGCGGACACTTCGTCGACCGCGCGCGGGCGATCTACCCCGAGGGGCTCGCGCACCCCGCGCACGGCTTCTACGCCCTGCCGACCGCCGGACCCCACGCGGCGCTGGCCGCCGACTACCTCGACGCGATGGCCAACGCCGCCAACTTCGCCTTCGCCAACCGCCTCATGCTCGGGCTGATGGTGATCCAGGCCCTCGGCGACGTGCTCGGCCGCGCCGTCGAGGCCTCCCTCATCTACGACGCCCCGCACAACCTGATCTGGCCCGACGGCCCCGGCGCCTGGCTGCACCGCAAGGGGGCTTGCCCGGCCTACGGGCCGGACCCCGGCATCACCGGACCCTTCCAGTACACCGGCCAGCCCGTCATCGTCCCCGGATCGATGGGGTCGAGCAGCCACCTGATGGCGGGACAGGGCGCCGCCGAGGCGCTGTGCAGCGCGTGCCACGGCGCCGGCCGCCAGATCTCGCGCGGCGGGGCGCGCTCGCGCGGGGAGGAGGCGGTCGAGGCCGAGCTGTCCGGCTTGCGGGTCGTCACCGCCGTCGATCCGGGCGACGCCGCGCTGCGGCGGCGAACGGACATCCTCGAAAAGCACCGACAGCGGCTCATGGAGGAGGCGCCGGGGGCCTACAAGCCCATCGGGCCTGTCGTCCAGACCATCGCCGACGCCGGGGTGGCGCGCCCCGTCGCCCGGATGAGGCCCTTGATGACGATCAAAGGTTGATGCAATGTCGAGCAAAAGTCGCAAGATAGATGATCTGTCTGGCGACGCGGGCTGCGCACACGCGCCGCCCGCGCTCGGCTTGATCGGCGGGCGGGTGGAGCGGGGGAGGGGGCATGGACTTCGGGGATCGGTCGGCGCTGGAGCAGGCCAGGGCGTTGAGGCGCAGAGAGGTCACGAGCGAGGCGCTGACGCGGGAGGTGCTGTCGCGCATCGAGCGGCTCAACCCGTCGCTTGGGGCCTTCGTGAGCGTGTTCGAGGCGCGGGCGCTGCGGGCGGCGGGGGCGGCGGACACGCGGCTGGAGACGGGGTCGGCGGGGCAGGGGCCGGTGTTCCTGGGGGTGCCCACGGGGATCAAGGACCTGGACTTCGTGCGGGGGAGCTGGGCGCGGATGGGCTCGCGGGCCTTTCGGCACTTCTGGTCGCCGGTCGACGGGCCGGTGACGGCGCGGGTGCGGCGCGGGGGCTTCGTGATCGTCGGGAAGCTGGCGACCTCGGAGCTGGCGATCATGCCGATCACGGAGACGGACATCCACCCGCCCTGCGTCAACCCGTGGGACCTGGGGCGAGCGGCGGGGGGATCGAGCGGGGGGTCGGCCTCGGCGGTGGCGGCGGGGGTGCTGTCGATCGCGCAGGCCTCCGATGGGGCGGGGTCGATACGCATCCCGGCCTCCTTCTGCCACCTGGTCGGCTTCAAGATGTCGCGCGGGGTGCTGCCGAACTTCTACGGGCCCTTCGACCCGGCGGGGATGACGACGGTGGGGTCGGTGACGCGGACGGTGGAGGACACCGCCGCGATGCTCGACGTGCTCGTGGGGCGCAGCTACGACCCCAGGTCGCCGTCCTCGGGCAGCTTCCTGGAGGCGTGCTCGCGGCCGCCGTCGGGGTTGAAGATCGGCTTCTCGGATCAGTCGCCGCTGGGGGAGGCCGATCCGGCGGTGTCGGCTGCGGCGCGAGGGATCATCGGGGTGCTCGAGGGGCTCGGGTACAGCGTGGAGGAGGGCGGGGAGGTGGAGCGCAGGGCGCTGGACGACTTCCTGCCGATCTACGGCTACATGGCCTCGTGCGTGCCGGTGCTGCGGGAGTCGGATCTCCAGCCGCCGACGCGGTGGCTGCGGCAGCAGGGGCGCAAGACGGGGCGACGGGCGGTCAAGGCGATGGCCCGCGGGCTGGTCGAGCGCATCGACGCGCACTTCGGGGACTTTGACGTCTGGATCTCGCCGACGGTGCCGGTGTCGCCGCCCGAGATCGGGGCATGGAGGGGGCTCGACGGGGAGGGGCAGTTCAGGGCGGCGGCGCGGCTGGGCTCCTTCACGGCGGTGTACAACCTCAGCGGCCAGCCCGCCATCAGCCTGCCGCTCGGGGTGATCAACGGCCTCCCCGTCGGGGTCCAGCTCGCCGCCCGTCGCGGCCAGGACGCCATGCTGCTGGCCCTGGCGCGGCAGATCGAGCAGGCCTCGCCCTGGTCAGGGCGGCGCGCGCCGTTGGTGCGCCCTGGCTGATCGCGGCGCCGAGGTCGCCGTGGCGGTGGATCCTGGCCTCGCCCTCGATGGGCGGCCGCTCAAGGAGAGGCCGCGTTCAGTCGGTCGAGGCCTGGATGCGCAGGAACATGTCGCCGGCCTCGCAGGAGTGTCCTTCGAGGCGCTGGAGGCGGACGAACCAGGTGCCGGACTCGTCGACGGCGGGGTCCTCGTGGTAGAAGAAGAAGCTGCTGTCGCCGTCGTTGACGGCCTCGGCGGCGGCGCGGCCGGCCTCGCAGGCGGCCATGCCGCGGTAGAGGCTCATGCGGTAGCGGTGGCCCTCGGGGATGAAGCTCAGGCTGATGAGGATGTACTGGTTGCCGCGCACCTCGGGGTCGTCGAAGGTGAAGGCGAAGTGGTCGGTCTGATCGCGGTCGCTGTGGAAGTAGGGCTTGAGGTCAGCAGAGTTGGCCGGCGAGGGGTGGTCGCCGACGAACCACGCCTGTGTGCAGAGGTCGTTGGGCTCGTAGGGGTCGGGCGGGCCGTTGCCCAGCTCGTCGCAGGGTCCTGCGTCGGCGAGCGCTTCGTCGGCGTTGGCGTCCACGAGGTTCTCGGCGTCGTTGTCTGGCGCGGCGTCACCTGAGTCCGCGTCGGCGTCGTCGGGGTCGTCATCGTCTGTGCGGTAGCAGCCGCCCTGGATGCAGCGCTGGTTCGGATCGCAGTCTTCGTCGAGGGTGCAAGGCGGCGTCGGGAGGCAGCGGCCCTCCTGGCAGGAGGAGTCCACGGGGCAGTCGGCGTTGACGGCGCAGGTCAGGTCGTCTCCGGCGTCGGCCGGATCCGCGCAGGCCTCCTCCGGGCAGGGAAGGTCGGCGGCGAGGCAGTTGGCCAGCAGGGCGACGCTCGCGATGAGGGCCAGGGTGAGCGCCGCGCGCAGGGTCGGCTTGGGGTCATGGGCGGTTTTTTCGTCGCGGCCGGTGGTGTGGGACATCGATCCCCTGGGGGGTGGAGGGACAGGCCCGGTGTGTCGCGGTGTTGATCGTGGCGAGGTGGTCGGTCGGCGTCAAGCCTGCGGGTCGGGGTGCTCTTCGCTGCCGTCGGCGTGGATGGCGAAGCGGCCGCTGTCGCGGGGGTGGACGGGGCCGTCATCGGGCCAGGGCCAGCCGCCGAAGCCGGTGCGCTGGTAGTCGCGGAAGGCCTGCTGGATCTCGGCCTGGGAGTTCATGACGAAGGGGCCGTGCTGGGCGACGGGCTCGCCGATGGGGCGGCCCTGGAGCATGAGGAGCTCGGATTCTTGCGGGCCGTTGGTCAGGGGGGCGGGGAGGTCGGCGCGGATCAGGGCCCCCTGCCCGGAGGCCAGGGCGCTGCCGCCGATCTTGAGCCCCTGGCCCTGGAAGGCGTAGAGGGTGCGGTTGGCGTCCGGGGCGGCGGCCGGAGGCAGGGTGAAGGTGGCGCCGGGGTCCATCTTGAGGGTCCAGATCGCGACGTCGGCCGCGGGGTCCGAGGCCCAGGAGCCCGGCGGCGGCGTGGGCGGGGTCAGGTCATCGAGGGCGCCGGCGATGAGGGTCAGAGTCGTGGCGCGGCCCTGGCCGTCGCGGGTGACGCGCCGGGGGACGGTGTGGCTCCAGAACATGGTGAAGTGGGGGTCGGTGAGCTTGGATCGGCGAGGCAGGTTGAGCCAGATCTGGAAGAGCTCGGCCGTGTTGGGGGCCTCGGCGTTGACGAGGGGGAACATCTCGGAGTGGACGACGCCGGCGCCGGCGGTCATCCACTGGACGTCGCCGTGGCCGAAGCGGGCGGTGGCGCCCATGGAGTCGGCGTGGTCGATGAGCCCCTGGCGCGCGATCGTGATCGTCTCAAAGCCGCGGTGGGGGTGTCGGGGGAAGCCGGGCACGACGTCGCCGTGGTACATGCGCCAGCCGTCCTTGAGGTCGAAGTCCATGCCGATGCGGCGGCCGGCCAGCGAGGCCGCCGGCCCCATCTGCGCATTGCCCGGCGGGTAGGCGTCGAGGTGGTGGACGCAGAAGAGGAAGGGGTCGGCGGTCTGCCAGGGGAAGCCCAGGCGGATGGTGTCCAGGACGATGTTGTCGGTCATGGTAGAAAGACGCTCTGGCTGTGGTAGTCGAGGAAGTCCCGGTTGGGGCGGAGGGCGACGTCGTCGGGCAGGATGATCTTCTTGCCGGCCATCTCGTAGTAGATCTTGCCGTTCTTGAACTCCTCCTGAAGCCGTCCGCTGACCTGGAAGCTGTAATCGGGGTTGACCGTCACATACCCGCGATCAAAGAGCCGGTGGACGTCGGCCCGCAGCAGCAGCCCGTTGTTGATCGAGTGCGGGCCGTCCTCGGCAAAGGGCTTGATGTGGGCGGCGTCGAGCGCTGGCCGGGAGTGCTCCCCCGTCACCGCGCACCGACCGTAGGCGTCCATGACCGCCAGCCTGAAGGTCCCCTGCCCGAGCCTCGGGCGCACAACCTGCTCCTTGCCGTAGCGCGCCGTCGACAGCAACTGCAGGTTGTCGCGGCTCGCGGCGGGCAACCCCGCGCTGATCTTCGCCATGTTCTCCTGGCAGGCCCGCCAGATCCGCAGCCCCTCGCCCTGCCCCAAGTCATAGCCCTTGCCCGAGACGATGTTGTCCTTCCAGTCCCTCGGACCCTCCACCCAGCGATCTTCGGAGAAAAATACGGGCGAGATCAACAACGTACAGCCGATGTGGTGGTGCGAGAGGCGCGCCTCGCCATCTCGCCGGCTCGTCAGGTAGCGGACGATCTGCGACCTCACGTCCGACAGCGCCGCTGCGCCGTTGGAGACGCCGAAGTAGGACCACGCGTCCTGGATCGTCATGGTGTCAAAGCGGCAGAAGAAGCCCAGCCCGACGATCACATTGCCGAATTGCTTCTTGAGCTTGAAGAAGAAGGGCTCGCAGGGCGACAGCGCCTTGAAGGCGCCCCCTGAGGGCTTCCAGAAGTTGACCTCCTCAAGCTGAGGCTGCCGCGACAGGAAGGTCCACCAGTCAAAATCCGTAAGGCCGACATACCCTTGCATCTCTGCCTCCCCGCGATCGCGACGTCATGGGGCCAAGCGCCTGACACGAGCGCGAGGATAGGCGCTGCGCTGACCCGGCGCAAGGCGGGCGGGCGCGGACCTGTCCTCAGGTTTGCTCAGTGAAGCCTGAAGTCCTGCCGCGCTCGCCGAACGCCCCACGCTCCTCGCACCGCCCCCGTTGGGGACGGGCTCGTCGGGTGGGGCTTGGATGCCCGGGGGGGCTGCGCCCAAGGGGCGCAGGCCGGCGGGCGGGAGAGGGCGGATCGCAGGGGCGGATCAGCACGTCTAAGTGGGTCTGTGGATTGATGTTTTTACGCCACCTGGTGTCGACCTGGGTCGTGCGCTGGCCTGCGACCGAGAGGTCGCAGCCCACCCTGAGATTCCAGCCCCACCCGACGAGCCCGTCCCCAACGGGGGCGGTGCGAGGAGCGTGGGGCGATACGCCGTCGGCACGATCGTGGCGTGGGATGCCGTGGCGTCGCGGGCCTTGGAACCTTCACCGAGCAAACCTGACCTGTCCTGGGGCCGTCTCTTGACTCGATCCGTGTTGGACGCAAGACTCACGATCCTGGGATCTGGTTCAGGGGCGCGCCCCTTGATGGTTGTTGAGCACGCCCCGCCTCAAGCCTTGTTGCTGGCAGGCTTTTTCAGGCGGGGGCTCTATCCGCGGAGCAAGCCGATGTCGCGTGGACGTGTTGAGCTGGGTGAGCCGGAGATCGAGGTCATCCCCGAGGGTCAGGTCGGCCCCTACCTCGCAGATCATGGCATGGAGGACAACCGCCCCACGCTGGATCGGCTCAGGGATGCGGCGACGGGCGGGCGCGGGGATGAGGTGGCGGGGCTCGTCGGGGAGCTCAACGCGCGCGACAGGAGGCGCGTCCAGCGCGACGAGGCGCTGCTCAGGAGCACCCTCGTGGCCGTGGGCGCTGATCGGGCCGTGGAGGCCATGACGACGATCGGGCTGTCGGACGCGCAGAAGATCACGACGGCCGGCGCCGCCAACATCTTGACCCTGGACATGGCCCGCGCGGTCATCTCCCCGCTGACTCTGCGGCGTCAGGCGGCGCTGGCTGGCAATGGGCCCGTCATTACGGCGGTGCGCGGCCTCGGCGCGGCCACGGCGGTCTTCGTCGAGCTCTGCGCCGACTCGGGGCGCTACGCCACCGCGGTGCGCAGCGGCGCGACCTTCGCCGAGTGGTCCATGGAGGATATGGAGGCCTTCAAGGCGTCGGTCCTGGTCGGCGAGCCGAACAAGGCCGAGTGGTGCAAGACCTTCAAGGCCCTGAACAACTGGGGGCTGCTGCTCGACATCGAGGCCGCCGCCGGAGCTGCGGCCACCTGGCGCGAGGCGGCGCTGCCGTACTACGGGCGCATCGTCGCCAGCCTGACGACGCCGCTGGGGGCCGACGAGGAGGGCAACCGCCGCGCGACGGCGCTCTTCTCGATCTACGGCGACGGCACCGGCATCCGCCTCAACGACAAGTTCGCCACCTTCGGGGCCCTCTACAACGCGACGCTGGAGACCAGCGGCGAGCACAAGAGCCCGGGCAACTTCAGCGCCGGCGAGGCGCTCTGGAAGCAGGCCGGGATCACGGGGGCGGCGGCCGAGACGTTTTCGACCGATTACGAGGACACCTACAAGGTCGTGCGCCCCGAGAGCGCGGCCATGGATCTCTTCTTCGAGCAGTACCGGGTGCTGCCCCGCGCCCACATCGACACCGCCGCCGCGATCTACATGTGTCGAGACTGGTTCAGCAAGTGGGTCATCCATGTGACCGCCGCTCCGGCCAGCCGGCGCCGCGCCCGCGACGTGACCGCCTACCAGACCGACGACAGCGGCAGCAACATCTCGCTCAGGAAGTCGACGTTCCAACTCGCCACCTCCTATTACATGAGCGACAACAGCATCTGCATGCGATCGATGAGGGGCAGCGTCGGGCGCGCCGACACCTCCGCCGTCGATCGCACCGTCTACCAGCGCACCGACGCCGGGACCACCACCGAGACCGCAATCGGCGGCGCCGTCGACGGCGCGCCCGGCGCCGCCGCGGCCGATCGCATCAACATGTTCCAGAACCACGCCACCCACGAGGTCGGCCACGCCGTCGGCAACCGGCAGGTCACCCTCAAGAATGAGGACGGCACCGTCTGGGACACCACCAGCGGCAACCGCTGGGCCACCGAGTACGGCGGCTGGGCCCGCCAGGCCACGCTGGCCGACGCCCGGCGCGACTTCAGCGTCCAGCACGGCTGGGATGTGGCCTGGGACGCCAACAACTACAACCTGCCCAAGGAAGACGGCTCCGGCAACATCGTCGCCACCGGCCTCGAAATCCGCGACCTCCTGTGCGACTGCGTCGAGCACGGCCGCGCCGCCGTCAGCGGCGGACTGGCCGACGCCACCAAGTTCGGCGCCGCCGGCAAGGCCCTCATCGCCATCCGCGACTGCGCTGACTCCCCCCCCGACTTCGAGACCCTCGGCCTCTGGAACCGCCTCTTCACCTCCCCGGACAACCAGTTCGCCTTCCCCGGCGGCTTCCAGGGCGGCGCCGACAAGGTCTTCTTCTGGTGCACCCGCGCCTCACCCTCAGGCTACTTCGCCTACAGCCGCGCCGCCTACAACAACCAGGTCAGCGAGTATGGCCTGAGCTCCCCCGCCGAGATGTTCGCCGAGATCTACACCGCCTGGTTCTCCGGCAACCGCGGCATCGCCGCCGTCAACGGCAAGAGCCCCGCCGACCTCTTCACCCGCCTTGAGCGCGCCACCGCCGCCGACTTCGGCGCCGTCGGCTCCGATCAGCCCAACCTCGGCGGCTCCGTCGGCGGCGCGGACTCCCACGGCAGCCTGCCCGGCGAGATCCTCCAGTCCGACTCCGCCGCCGCACCCGGCGCCGCCGCGGGCGGCAGCCCCGGCGCCAGCAGCCGCCCCGCCTCCTCATTCGCCTACCGGCGACCCTTCAGCGGCGGGTAGACCATGTCCACCTTCCACACCGTCGAGGTCACCTGCGCCGCCTGCCAGGAGCCCTTCGAGGCTCGTCTGCTCGACAGCCTCAACGCCGATCGGCACCCCGCAGGCCGACAGGAGCTCCTCGACCGCACCCTCCACCGGCACACCTGCCCCCACTGCGGCGTCCACAACGTCTTCGACAAGCCCATGCTCTACACCGACCTCGGCCAGGGCCTCTTCGTCCAGTCCCTCCCCGAAGTCGAGCGCCTCCGCTTCGCCGCCCTCGAACACGAGATCGTCCAGGTTCACCAGGGCGTCTTCTCCTCCCCCAACTCTCCTCCCTTCGTCCGCGAGATCGGCCAGGCCGCACCCCCGCGCCTCGTCTTCGGCTACGAGGAGCTGCGCGAGAAGATCGTCGCCGCAGAGCACGACCTCGACGACCGCCTCATCGAGATCCTCAAGCTCCAGCTCATCATGGGCTGGCCCGACCTGCTGGCCGCCGGCCTGCGCGTTATCTTGCTCGACGGCGTCTCCCTGCTCGACGGCGTCATCTCGCTCGACGGCGTCCTCCCCGAGCGCGGCATCGAGTTCGTCCTGCTCTACGCCGACGACGACCGCGCCGACGGCCTCCCCGTCCCCACACCCGACGGCGCCCCGCGCCGCCTCGCCGCACCCATGCACCTCTACGACGCCCTCGCCGAGCAGCGCCCGGCCCTGCGCGCCACCTACGGGCAGCTCTTTACAGGAGCCTGGGTCAACGCCCTTCGCTACAAGTTCAACCCCGATGACCTCCACCCATGAACCCCGCCGCTCACCCCTCACCTCGCCGATCACCCCCGATCGGGCCGCCGCCCGCGCCCTCGACGGCGCCGCCCTCCGCCCGGCGCGCTCCCCCGATCTCGGCCCCGCTCACGCCCCCGATCTCCGCAAGGCCACGGCCCGCCCCCCCCTCGCCCACGACCCTCCCGGCGCTCGTCGCCCTCGGCCTCCTGGCCTTCGCCTGTCGACCGGAGGGCGCCGCGCCATCGTCCATCCCCAAGGCCGCCGACGCGGCCCAGACCAAGGCGCCCCCATCTCGCGCTGGCGATCCTGACGCTGCTGACCTCGACGGCGCCGACGCCGCACCGACACCCCCGACGGAGGACCCCATGCCCACCCCCGACGCTCTGGAACCACCCTGGTCCGCCGCCTGCCAGATCGCCCAGGATCACCTCGGCGACGAGCCGATTCGAAGCTGCGTCCCCGTCGCCCCCGGCGGCGCACGCGCCCCCTTCCTCCTCTCCCTGCGTACCGAGCGCCAAAAGCGCCGCCTGCTCGTCCACGAGGGGCAGGTCGTGACCGAGCGCGGCCCGGAGGCGTTGTCCATCTACCTGAGATCACTCGGCTTTCCAGGCGAACCCGTGGACGCGTCGATCCTCTGGGAGCTGGTCATGCTCTTTGACGTGCTCCCCGAGGCGTGGCGCTTTGGACCCATCCCCGACGGCCGCTGGGACAAGCCCGCAGAGTGGATGCGCGCGGTCACCCTCTACTACCGGCCCGGTGAGCCCGCCGTCACCCTCACCTCCAGCCCCAAGGACGCCACCTTCGTCATCCACCGCACCCTCCAGCCCGGCGATGACCCCCTCGCGCCGGTCCCCGGCGGCGGCGGCGTCAAGAAGGACGAGGATCGACGGCTGACCTTGACCTTCGACGCCAGCGCGAAGCTGGGCGCGATCAAGATCGAACGACGCGAGGGCGCGAAATGGCGCGCGGTGCGGTGAGCGACGCCGCCGAGGTGGAGGCGCGGGCGGCGGCCTGGATCGAGTCCCGGTGGCCCGGCGCTCAGTGGCGACACGTCCAGGGTGAGGGGCTTGAGCGCCTGCCCGGCTTCGTCGAGCTGACCTCCGCGCCCTGGACCCGGCACCTGATCGGCCCATCCGGGGAGGTGGCCCGCGAGGACAGGCGCGGGCTGCTCCGGTGGATGCGCGCCGTGGGGATCGGCGCCCAGGTCCGCCCCAGCGCGGCGATCCTCGTCGACCTCCTCGGCCACCTCGGCCACCTCCCCCGGCGCTGCTGGCCCGAGCCGCCGCTGCCCCGCGAGGCCTGGGATCGCCACTTCCGCTGCCGCGACCCCGAGGTGCGCCTGGAGGTCGAGCACCACGGCGCCGGCTTCACGCTGACGCTCCCCTTCGAGGTGCGCGACGGCGGCGTCCTGTCCGGCGGCGGCCTGCCCGGCGCGCCGCCGACCTCCTGTCGGGTCATCATCGACGTCGAGCTGGCCGATCCGCTCGATCTGCCCGAGGGTGTCCGCGATCCATCGAACGACGACGATGAGGACGACGGGGGCGGCCGCGAGGGCGCTGGCTCAGGGCGTCATCGAGGCGGTACGGGCGACGGGGGAGATCGCGTAAGTGATGTCTCCGATGGTGTTTTTTCGGTGACGGAGGAGGTCTTGATCGGCGAGCCCTCGACGGGCCGCTGGGCGCCGGTGAGGTTGGGCGGGCCGGTGACGCAGGCGCCGGCGAGGGCGCCGGACAGGCGGCCTGCGCCGGAGCCCTGGTCGGGGCCGGGCGAGCACCTGGAGGCGTGGCTGGATCGGGTCCGGCTGCTCCTGTGTCGCTACGTGGTGCGCTACTGGTATCGGCTCACGGACCTGTCGGGCAACCTCGACGACGCGCTGATCAGCCTCCAGGAGATGCGCATGTCCTTGACGCCGGCGCTCTCCTCGGTCGCCGACACGGAGCACGGCCTGCCGGCGCTGGAGGACATCGAGGGCGCGCTCGACGCGCTTTCGCGGCAGATGGCGGCCAGGACGGAGGCCGGCGAGGTGGCGGGGGGGCGGCTGCCGGTGGCGGAGCTTCAGGCGCGCTTCGGGTTGTCGGATCTGGAGCTTGATCTGGTGATGGTCGCGGTCGCGGGTCAGCTCTCCGAGGATCTGGGCCGGGCGATGCGCTTCTGCTGGTCCGATTACACGCGCAAGGCGCCGACGCTGCTCTTCCTGGCCGAGGTGGTCGCCGCCGACGCCGCCGAGCGCGCCGAGGCGCTGTCCGCAGGGGAGTCCGGCGGCCCGCTGGTGGGGCTCGGGCTGGTGGCGCTCCAGGATCCCCCCGACTGGCGGCAGGACGCGCCCGAGGCGATGTGCTGGGTGAGGGTCAGCGCGCGCATCTCGGCCTTCATCCAGGGCAGGCCCTCGGGGCTGGAGTCCGAGGGCGGGGTCGAGCGGGACGGCCTGGGCGACTTCTGCACCTTCGATGAGCCCTTTGACGAGCCCGAGGTGTCCGGCGAGGAGATCGCGGCGATGGTGCGGGCGCTGCGCTACGCGCACAGGCGGGTGGTCGATGCGGGGTCGAGCGCCAGGGCGCTGTGCGAGGTGGCGCAGGTGGTCGCGCTGATCGGGCCGGACGCCGGGGTCCACGCCGACCTGCTGCGATCCTGCCCGATCCCGAGCCGGGGGGTCTTGACCATCGACGTGCGCTCATCGGTCGGGTCTGAGTCGCCGCGTGGGGATCGCGCGGCGAGCTTCGCGCGCCGCGTCGTCCAGGGCTTGCGCGAGGCGGTCCTGCTCTCGGCCACGCCCCTGGTGGTCCTCGGCGATGGCCTCGGGGAAGAGGGCGCGGGGCTCCTGGCGGCGCTGCGAGGGGCGCTCAGGCGAGCGAGGGGGGTGGTGATCTTGAGCGCCACGCGGATGACGGCGGGGCTGCGCGCCTTGCTGGGGCCCTGCCCGGAGCTGGACGTCAAGCTGCCCGATCCCGCCGCGCGCCTGCGGCACTGGGGCAGGGCGCTGGCTGGCGCCTCTCCTTCCGAGGTCGAGGCCTCGGAGCTGGTCGATCTCTCGCACCGCTTCGCGCTGTCGCGGGCGGCCATCGTCGACGTCGTCCGGCGTGCTCGCGTGGGCGCCGACGTCAAGGTCGGGGCCGGGGCCGCGCTGCGCATCGGGGATCTCCAGCAGGCCATCCGGATCAGAATCGAGAACAACCTCGGCACCCTGGCCGAGCCCTTCTCCACCCCGCTGACCTGGGAAGACCTGATCCTGGCCGACGATCTCAAGGCTCGCCTGAGCGAGATGGTCGCCTACGCCAGCAACGAGCGCACCGTCCACGACCAGTGGGGCTTCGGCCGCCTGAACACCTACGGCCGCGGCCTGACCGCCCTCTTCGGCGGCCCCCCGGGCACGGGCAAGACCATGGCCGCCGCGATCATCGCCCGCGAGCTGGGCTACGAGCTCTACCGCGTCGACCTCTCTCGCCTCGTCGACAAGTATGTCGGCGAGACCGAGAAGAACCTCGCCCGAGTCTTCGACGAGGCCGAGCGCAGCCGCGCCGTCCTGCTCTTTGACGAGGCCGACTCCCTCTTCGGCAAGCGCAGCAGCGGCACGACGGCCAACGATCGCTACGCCAACCTGGAGGTCAATTACCTCCTGCAGCGCATGGAGCACTTCAACGGCACCTCGATCCTGACGACCAACCTGGCCGGCAACATCGACGAGGCCTTTCAGCGCCGCATCCGCTTCCGGCTCACCTTCCGGCTGCCCGATCAAGACCAGCGCGAGCGCCTCTGGCGCCTCATGCTCCCGGACGCCGCCCCCGTGGCCGACGACATCGACTTCGCCAGGCTGGCCCGCGACTTCGAGATGGCGCCGGCCCACATCAAGAACGCCGCCCTGCGCGCCGCCTTCCAGGCCGCCCGAGGCCAGGGCCTCATCGACAACGACATCCTGCGACAGTCCGCCGTCATCGAGTCCCGGGAGCTTGGCAACCTCGTGCGCGGCTGAGAAGCCGCCCGGCGGCGCGACCTCCCCGGAGGGCTCCCCCGATCCCTGGCTATTTCGGTTTTTGGGGCGGGGGGCTGTCCCTTGTCGGGATCGCTGGCCGTGTGGACCCCAGCAGGTCCTGACCATGACATCAAGGACTGCGGCGATCATGAAACGTCGATGTGTCGATATCCTCGACCCAGCGCCAGCCGAGCGCGCCCTTGCGGGTGATGAGGATGACGCGATCAGAGGCCTTTCGAGCATCGTCCTCGCTGACTCTGAGATCGGTCACAGGGCCGTAAGGGGCAGGATCGACCTCGAGGTAGTATCGCTTAATTGATGATTTTTTGTGTCGTTTGTGGTATTTATTGAGAACAACGGCCTCTATTTCTTCACGTGGGGAGGTGTCGGGCAAGGCATTGAAGGCGTGGGTCAGGAAGACGTAGATACAGCACAGCCCGACCAGGGCGTTGAAAGCTGAAAAACGGGCGAAGGCGAACCCATTGGAGTAGCCCCGCGACAGGGCGATGATCAGGCAGAGCGTTGGAACCCAGAAGACCAGACCTAAAATCACCCCGGAGATGCTGGCCATGTAGCTGAACGTGGGCCAGAAGTCGTTGGTCATCCAGTAGAACAGGGCGCTCGGGATCGAGAACACCGCGGAGAGGGCTGCCACCGTGACAGCACGTGTCCAGAGGGCAAACCAGGTGGGGTTTCGGGCTTCAACACGAGGGAGGTTCTGAGCGATGGTCACCATCCAGTCGAGGTGGCGCGCGAGGGTGGCCTCGTCGTGGTGGACCACTTCGGAGCCTTTCCGGACGACACTGACGGGAGCAGTTCCTTCGAAGAGATAGACGGAAGTATAGCCTGCTTCAAGCAGCTTGATGATGGCTCGACGCAAGGACGCGCCCCTCAAAATGCTCAACGCGACATGCTTTTGTGCCTGGGTGTTGATGTAGATCTTCTGATCGAAGGCTTCGTCGCCCGTCTGAAGCTCAAGGTTGATCGCGAGCCTCTTGCCCAGACGATCAAAGCGATCTTCGAGGGTCAACTCCAGGGTGGGCAGTTGCTTGAGGTGGATGGGGGATGTGCGGGCTTCTCCATCGTCGAGAGGCACGAAAGAGCGAGGGTATTTGCTACCGGGCGTCTGAAGCGAAATGGAGGAGAAAGCGCCGCGTCTACTATTTATGTTATGAATACTGAATTTGCACCCGCGATACTCAGAGGGGTCCCGACGGATCCCCACATGGCCCTGGCCCTTGTGGATCATGGCCGTGGGCAGGTTCGGGCTGGAGAGAGACTGAAAGATCAAAGTGAGGCGTCGGCCGATGAGGATCGCGAACAACACCAGGGTCACAAGCAGTACCGAGGCGGCACCACCAAGGGTGAGGATGAAGGTGAGCATCAGTTTGATATCTTCGGGCATGATGACTTCAGGCTCCAACGGTGAGGCCACAAGGGCGAGCGCCTCGTGGGGGCGACTGTGACGCTTTGGACCTCGACGATCCTGGCAGCCAAGAAGGTCGGTCGCAGCCTCACCGATGTTGCGCGAAATGTGTTCGATGAATGCTCTGGAGCCCTCGTACCCTCTCCACCCACTGGTTCCGGTTCCATGGTCGACACCCTCGACCAGCCCGCAGCGAGTCCCTGTCGACCCGCCTTGTCTGGACCGTGATGGCGGGGCCGGTCGACCCTGGGCGGCCACAACCCTGGGCGGCCACAACCCTGGGCGGCCACAAGGGCCGCCCCTACCCATGGCGTCTGTGGTGGCGCCGGTCGACCCTGGGCGGCCACAAGGGCCGCCCCTACCCATGGCGTCTGTGACGATGCCCGTGTGTGTAGGGGCGGCCCTTGTGGCCGCCCGTGATGGTGGCGCACCCCTTGGGGATGCCCATCTCGGCCAGGCCGGCCACGACGGCGTCCGCATGGAACCGCTCCAGTGGGCCTTTCGGACATCGGCTTGCCCTGCGGGCGCAGGCTTGCCCTTCGGGCGTCGGTGACGACACTCAGCCCCCGCGATTTGAGCCGCAGCCCGCGATCCGGTCGCCCACCTCAACCCCAGACGCTGGAGTTCCCCATGTCCATGTTCAACGCCTCCGTCCCCCAGACCCGCAAGATGCTCCTGAACCTCGACACCTGCATCGCCGCCGCCGTCACGCACGCCGAGACCGTCGGCTTCGATCCCGACAACCTGTTCCAGAGCCGGCTGGCGCCCGATCAGTTCACCTTCGGCCGCCAGATCCAGTCGGCCTGCGACGCCGCCAAGGCCCTCGCCGCTCGCCTCTCCGGCCAGACCCCCCCCAGCCACCCCGACACCGAGAAGACCCTCGGAGAGCTCCGCGCCCGCATCGCGACCGTCGTCGCCTACCTCGACACCTTCTCCGAGGCCGACTTCGAGGGCGCCGCCGACCGGATCGTCGTCCTGCCCTTCATCCCCGGCAAGGGCCTCAAGGGCAGCGACTACCTCACCGAGATGGCCCTGCCAAACTTCTCCTTCCCCGCCACCACCGCCTACGCTTTCCTGCGCAACAACGGCGTCCAGATCGGCAAGCGCCACTTCATCGGCTCCCTCAACCTCCTCGACGTCTGATCCCCCCAAGCGCGCCGGTAGCCCCTCTTCGCTTCGCTGATCCCAACAAAATGTTACGCCCTGCTCACGACGGCATCCCATCGCCAGCCCCGCCGGATGGCGGGGCGACCCGGGACAAAACCCAAGGCCCGGGCGCAAGCCCGGGTGGACCGTCAACGTGCAGATCGCATCAACGAAGTCGATTCGCCGATCTCGACGTGCCCATCAACGAAGTCGACTCCCCGATCTCGACGTGATCGGCATCGAAGTGGACTCGCGGCTCTCGGCCTGTCCGTCATCGAAGTTGACTCATCGATCTCGACGTGACCGGCATCGAAGTCGACTCGTTGCTCTCCCCTTGTCCGAACCGCGAGCGTCCCTCCCCCCTTGTGAAACGGGGGCAGTGCCGAGGGTCACTGACCCCTCGGGGGAGGACAGGAGGGGGAGTGTGCGAGGGGGAGGACAGGAGGGGGAGTTGCCTTGTGCGTCAACGAAGTCGACTCGCCGATCTCGAAATGTCCGTCATCTCTGCTGATTCGACGATCCCGACGTGTCCCTCACCGGAGTCGACCTTCCGACCTCGACGAGCCCGTGTTTGATCTCGCCTCTATTGCTCGTAGGGGTCGTCGTCGACGAGGTCGCCCTCCTCGTCGAGGTCGTCCTCATCGTCGAGGTCGTCTTCATCGTCGAGGGGCGCGGGGGCGAGTTCGAGGTCGCGGCCGTTCCAGAACCAGAGGGCTGTGCGCTCCTCGGGCTCGGGGGCCTGGAGGTCGTCGGTCAGGGTGATCTCCAGGGCGGGCTTGCCCTCGTGGGTCGCCGCGCGGACGCCGGAGATCTCGCCGTCGATGGGCTTCTTGAAGAGGGTGCGCAGCGACTTGGGGCCGCCGGCGAGGAAGTCGAAGTGGAGCGAGGCCATCGGGCCGGCGGCGCAGTCCTCGTGGACGACGAGGAGGTCGTTGAAGCCGTCGCCGTTGAAGTCGCCGACGTCCTGGACGTCGTGGAGGCAGGTGGCGGAGAAGGGGTGCGTGACGCGGTCGGTGAAGATGGCGCCCGTCGTCTTGAAGCGGCATGTCTCGTCCGGCATGGTGCCTTCGAAGGCCCAGGCGACGATGTAATCGCCGCTGCGCATGACCTGGAGGCTGCCCTCGGCGCAGCGGTTGAGGCGCGCTTGCCACTTTTTGAGGCGCTCCTCGGCGGCCTCGGAGGGCTGCCGCTCGACGGGCGGGAGGAGCTCGACGCCGTTGGGATCGACGTCGGTGGGATCGACGCCGGTAGAATCGACGCCGGTGGGATCGAGGTCGTCGTCTTCTGAAGAGGCGCTGTCGAGGGCGGAGGGCTCGGCGGGCGGGCGCTGGCTGGGGTCGGGGTTGTCGGGCGCCGGGTCGCTGGGGGCGGGATCGGCGCCGTCGGGGGAGGGGCCTTGGGTGGGCTGTGCGCCTTCGGCGGGGCGGTTGGCCTCGTCCAGGGGTGAGAGGCCGGGGTGATCGTCGGCGGGGGAGGGGGGCGTTGAGCAGCCGAGGGCGAGGGAGAGCAGGAGCGCGGCGAGCGTGAGTGGCCTGATCATGGGCTGTGATCCTTGCGGAGGGTTGTCGCGTCGGCTCGGGGCGGGCAGAAGATGGTCGCCGTCGATTCCCGCCTGAATGAGCGCGCTGGGGTTGTCGCGTCGGCTCAGGGCGGGCAGAAAGGTAGGGTCGAGGGGGGCGCGAGGCAAGCGCGTCGAGGAGGAGATCGCGGCGGTCAAGATCCGCTGCGCTGGTCGCGAGGGTCTGGGGTCAAGCCGGGCCGCGTCGAGGCGAGGGTGTCCCTTGGCGCCCTCGGTCGGCGTCGGCTTTGAGATTGCCCTGGCCGCGTCGACGGGGCATCCTGTCGGCGGGGATCGGGGGCGCGGCGGCCGATGGCGCGCGGCCGCGGGAAGGTCGGCTTCCCTGTTGATGGTATGGGTTTGCGGGGTGTCATGACATGAAGGACATGTTCAAGATCAAGGGCAGGCTGTGCGACGCCTCGGGCGTCGCCGCCGAGGGGCTCTTCGTGGCGCTCGTGGATGAGGATCTGCTGACCAGGGACGATCTGATCGCGGTGGGCAAGGCGGGCGTCGATGGGGGGTTTCAGGTCGCGTTCATGGGGAGCGAGATCCGGCAGGACGCCTTCGAGGTGGAGAGGACGCCGGATTTGAGGATCGTCGCCTCGGCGGTCTTTGATGGTGCGCTCGAGGTGGTCTTTACGAAGGCGTATGGCGATCTGGATTGGAGCGCGGGGGCGGTGGATCTCGGGGTGGTGACGATGGAGGGGGTGGAGCTGTCGAGGCTCGTGCCGCTGGACGGGTTCAAGCCGCTGCCGGGGTACAATCGAGGGACGGCGCGGCTGGAGATCGATGAGGCGATGGTGCGGTGGTGTCTGGCGGAGGTGGCCCCGATCGTGGAGCACCTGACGGGGTGGGGGGAGCTGCTGGAGGGGCTCAAGGTCGAGGTGGTGGAGAGCCTCGCGCCGATCATCCTGCGCGAAGCCTTCTTGCAGGAAGGCATGGACCCGAAGTCCTTTGAGGCCCGCCTGGCCGGGTTCCTGCTGGATTACGCCCAGGGGGCGGGGGCGGCCTGCGCGATCTACGATCCGCACGGCCACGCGGTCGTGATCCAGAAGGGGATCATGAAGCAGACGAGCCTGGAGGGGCTCAAGGTGGTCTGCGGTCACGAGCTGGTCCACGTTGGGCAGTACAAGTATACGCCGGGGCTCAAGGCTTATACGCTGCACAGGATGCGCCGGCTGTTCGCGTCGGCCAGCGAAGGGGGGGCAGGAGAGGGGCTGGATGAGACGAGCGACTCTTTCATGGTCGAGGTGGAGGGCTACGCGCGGTACATCGAGACAGACTTCTTGATCAAGAATTACTACCCGATGGCGGTGATGACCTACCACGCGAGCTTCTTTGAGAGGGTGATGCGCGCGCTGATGGCGGCGGCGTTCAGCGAGGTGGGTGAGGCAAGGGCGTTGAAGCAGAGCCAGTATGTGGACGGTCGAGAGGTGTACAGGGGGCGGGCTGGGGGGAGCGACCCGCAGGCGGGGGGAAGCAGCCAGGAGGCGGGGGTGAGCGGCCAGCAGGCGGGGGGGAGCGATCAGCCGGCGCGCTTCACCCTGGACGTGTCCAGCTTGCCTGGAGGCGCGGCCTTTGTTGAAGGGGAAGGGGTGTGAGGGCGGGGTCGAGTGAGGGCGTTTGCCGGTTGTCGGCGGGGTGAGCCGAGGGAGGAGGGAGCGTGAAGGATCGAGCGGTGGCGAAGGATCTTGCGGCGGCGTCGTTGGCGGCGGGGGACGGGACGGGGTGGTTCGATCGGCTCTACGAGGCGGCGGAGGGTGACGCGTCGGTGGTGCCGTGGGCGGACCTTGCGCCCAACCCGCGCCTGATGACCTGGCTCGGGAGTCAGGCCGTGGAGCCGGGGATGCGGGTGCTCGTGGTGGGGTGCGGGCTGGGCGATGACGCCGAGGCGCTGGCGGCGCTGGGGGCCTCGGTGACGGCCTTTGACATCTCGCCTGCGTGCGTGCGCTGGGTGAAGGGGCGCTTTGCGGACAGCCCGGTGACCTATGTGGTCGCGGATCTGCTGGAGCCGCCTCAGGCGTGGGAGGGGGGCTTTGACCTGATCGTGGAGATCTACACGCTCCAGGCGATGCCGGGCGAGCTGCGCAAGGTGGCCTTCGCGCGGCTGCCGGGCTTGCTGGCGCCGGAGGGGCGCCTGCTGGTCATCTGTCGGGGCCGGGAGGAGGGCGATCCCGTCGACGGGCCGCCCTGGCCGCTGACGGTGGGCCAGCTCGGGGCCTTGTCGGAGGCGGGGCTGGTGCTGGAGCACTTCGACGACTTTCAAGACGGGCAGGACGCCACAATCCGGCGATTCCTCGCCGTCTACAGGCGACCTGGGGCGCGAGCCGAGATCGGGGCGTTGTCTGCGGCTTCGCGGGATCGGGTGATGGAGATGGAGGGGATGATGGCGCGTCGGCGGCTGGTCTCGGCGTGGCTGCTGAATCTGGATGGGTACGAGCGTTGGGGGAACGCGAGCCCCGAGGACATGGACAGGGCCTGGAAGGACTCTGGCATCAGCCCAGGTGAGGACGAGGCGCTGGATCGTCAGATCGCGGCGGCGCTCGGGGCGCTCAGGAAGGACGATCCAGAGGCGGTCAGGGCGTGGGCGCATGCGCACGTGCGGCTGCTGGAGGGGTTCATGGGTGATCTGGAGGTGGCGGGCTCGACCGGCACTCAGCGCTTCGTGGCGGCGGGCGAGCGGGCGCAATGGCTGGAGGTGGCCGAGGACGGGCGAGATCACGTCCAGGAGAACACTTATTACGTTCAGGTGAGCCGGGCGCGCCACGAGGCGATTTTCGGGTTCGCGCTGCCGGGTTGAGCGGGAGTGGGCGTGTCAGGCGAGGGCGCGGGGTTGGAGGAGCCAGCGATCGAAGAGGACGCGCCCGGCGACGGAGCCGGCGTTCAGGGTGTCGAGGAAGGCGAGGTCGTCGGGGGTGATGGCTTCGGGCTGGCCGTCGTGGAGGGTGAAGGGTTTTTCACGCAGGCGGGTTCAGCTCACGCAGGCGGGTGAAGCGGGCGGCGAGGTGGGGATCGCGATCCGAGGAGGCGCCTTCCTTGGTCAGGAGGGTGCGGGAGAGGGTTCGGCCGTGGGGCTCGTGGGTGAGCGGGTCCGAGGAGTTCGAAGAGGTGGAGATGATTGAGGCGCTCTGGGGGTCGTTCAAGGCGCTGGTGGAGCAGGGCGAGATCTACCTGATCTTGCTGCCCATCTACACGATCCTGCTCGTCGGCGAGCGGATCGCGCACCGCTGGATGTCGGAGCGGCCGTGGAACGAGGCCGACGGGGCGGCCAACGTCGCCATCACGATCGGCTACCTCGGCCTGAATGTCCTCGTCGGCCACATCGTGCCGCTCGGGGCGATGGCCTGGATCTTCAACCACGCCAGCCTCTGGAGCCTGGAGATCGGGCCTGTGGGGTGGCTCGTGGCCTTCCTGCTCTATGATCTGGCGTGGTACGTCGATCACCGCGTGGCCCACAGGACGGGCCTCTTCTGGGCGATGCACCACGTTCACCACTCGTCGAGCGAGTACAACATGACGGTGGCCTCGCGCGGGTTCCTGCTGGACAACACGCTCTTGACGCGGCCGCTCTTCTACCTCCTGCCCGTGCTGGGCGTGTCGCCCTTTCAGTTCATGGTCATCATCACGCTGACGAACATCCTCGGCATCGCCCAGCACACGGGCCTGGTGGGCAGGCTCGGCCCGCTGGACTGGCTGCTGGCGACGCCTTCGAACCACCGCGTCCACCACGGCTCGAACGACAAGTATCTGGACCGCAACTACGGCGAGGTCCTCATGATCTGGGACCACCTCTTTGGCACCTGGCAGCGCGAAGAGGAGACGCCGACCTACGGCGTGACCGAGCCCATCGACACCTGCAACCCCCTGCGGATCGAGGTGGCCGGGCTCCAGTGGCTCGCCAGGAAGATGGGGCGCGCCAGCGGCCCCTGGGATCGGCTGCGCTGCCTCTTCATGCCGCCGGGTTGGGAGCCTGACGCCGCTGCAAGAGCACCTCGATCACCATCCCCAGCGCCAGAAGGACGTTGAGCAGCGCGTAGGGGCGCACCGGGAAGAGCAAGAGCAGCTCCACGGCGTAGACCATGAAGGACCACGCCAGCGCCGTCTTGAAGCGGGTGCCGAGGAACTGCAGCCAGATCATCAGGAAGCACCAGGTGGCCTTGGCGTAATAGACCCGCTCGCCGATCGAGAGCTGCTCGGCGAGCACGCCGCTGGGTTCGTACTTGGCGAAGATCGCGCCGCCCCCGGTCACCCAGAACTTGTATTCGAAGATGATGTGAACAATTGTATAGCTCGCTGCGAAGAGCCAGTACATGGGGGATTGCGTCAGGGCGTTGAGGGCTCGGTGCTTCGGCATGGTCGCGGGCGATCCTGGCGCGGGTGGGGCAGAGGGGCTGGGCAGGGCCGATCAGTTGTCGGGGACGCAGGCGCCGAGGGTCTCGCCGGAGAAGACGCGCTCGCAGACCAGCGGCCCCATGCCCTGGATGGTGGGGCAGTCGGCGTTGCCGAGGGCGAGCCGGCAGAAGGGGATGCAGATGTTGCTGTTCTGGTCGGCTCGGACGCAGAAGATGTCCTCATCGCAGTACATCCCGCTCTGGCTGCAGGGCTCGAAGGCGGCCAGGCGCGGGTTCAGGACGTTGTCGGAGCAGGTGCCCCAGTCGAGGGTGGTGAAGAAGTCGCAGACCTCGTCCTCGGCGCAGGGCGTGTCGTAGTCGTTGACGGACGAGAAGGTGGGGCAGGTCTGCTTGCAGAGGCCCCCCTCGTCGAGGTCCTGGAAGTTGTTGGGCACGCAGACGCCGTTGCCGTCGCACTCGCCCAGGAAGGAGCCGTCGGGGAAGGCGCACGTGTCGCCGAGGGGCTTGTCGCCGGAGCGGAAGCAGCGCCCGCGGTCGGCGGCCTCCAGAGGGAAGCAGAACTGGGCGTCGGGGTCCTGGCAGCCGTTGGTGGCGGCGTCGACGAAGGGGGCGCAGCCCTCGTCGCAGAAGCCGACCAGGGCGGTGAAGCTGACGCAGATGTCGCCCTCGGGGCAGCCGGCGTCGCCGAAGCCGGGCGCGCTGCGGTCGCAGGCGACCTCGCAGGTGCCGGGGCTGTCGTCGGCCTCGAAGTCCTCGGGGACGCAGACGCCCGAAGGATCGCAGACGCCCAGGAAGCTGTTGTCGATGAGGTTGCAGCTGCCGCCGATCTCGGCGTCGCCGGAGGGGAAGCAGAGGCCGCGCGACCCGTTTTCGATGGGCAGGCACCAGCGCAGCCCCTCCTGCTGGCACTCGCCGCCGGAGGTGAAGGGCTGGCAGCCGGCGAAGCAGAGGCCCAGGACGTCGTTGTTGTTCAGGCAGATGTCGCCCTCGTTCGGGCAGGTGCCGTCGCCGAGGCCCTCGGCGGTGCGGTCGCAGTAGGGGCGGCAGCGCAGCGTGTCGTCGGCGTTGGCCCGGCGGCAGAGCGAGCCCGGAACGCAGGCGTTGAAGTTCTCTTCGCCCTCGCAGCTCTCGCCCACGGGGATGTCGCCCGCAGGGACGCAGAAGCCCTCCTCGGGGCTGTTGATCGGGTGGCACCCGAAGCCCTCGGGGCAGTCGCCGTGGCCCTCGAAGCCGCCGCAGGCGATCCGGCACATCCCGGCGCCCTCGATGTTCAGGAGGCCGACGCAGGCCTCGCCCTCTCCACAGGCGCCCTGGTCGCCCAACGGACACGGCGCCTCGCAGCGGCCCTCGAAGCAGATCATCCCGGCGGCGCAGTCCGAGTCGAAGTCCTCGCAAGGCTCTCCGGCCTGTCCTGTGCCCGCAGGCTGGCAGAAGCTCGCGCCGTTGCCGAAGGCCAGGCAGTTGGCGCCGTTCTCCCCGACCCCGCCGCACTCCTCCTCGTGGTTGAAGAAGCCCGTGCAGTTGCCCGGCAGGCACGTCAAGGTCGCCTCGCCGAAGCGCCCGCAAAAGTCGCCCTCCATGCAGTCGTCGTTGCTCTCACACACCGGCAGGCACTGGCGCTTCTCAAGATCGTTGTTGTCGAAGACGACGCAGGCCAGCTCGTCCGTGTCGGTGGTGTCCTCGTCGCAGTTGTCGCCGACGGCCCCGCAGACCTCCACGGGGCCGTTGGGATCGACGCAGATCCCCTCCTGGCACTCATCTCCCTCGGCGCAGGGCGGCTGACAGCCCGCCTCCGGCTCCGGCTCCGGCTCGGGTTCAGGCTCGGGCTCAGGCTCCGGCGGCGCGGGCTGGCACGCGCCCTCGACGCAGACCTGGCCGGCGGCGCACTCCGGGGCGCAGACGCCGGGATCGGGCGCGGGAGCTTGCGGGTCCTCGTCGCCGCAGGCCGTGATGAGCGTCAGGGTGGCCAGGATCCCAAGGATCCGCGGCCCAGCGGGGGGCTTGATCGTCATGGCTCGCGTCGCCTCGTGATGGAGACCCTATTTGATGAACAAGCCCGCGGGCTTGTCGCGCATAGGGTGCAGTCTAGGTGGGCTTGATCGCGACTTCAAGATCCTCCCGATCTTCTGAATCCGGCGCGCCATCAGGCGGGCGGCGACATCGCGGCGCTGATCTTTCCGGCCGAGGAGTGTAGTCTGTCGGGTCAACGGGCCGCGCGCGAGGCGCGCCCTCAGCAGAAGAAGGCAGCATGGCGATCTTGGGACGGTGGGCGCAGATGGTCGTGGTGGGGCGCGTCGACTTCGGCGTCTATCTCTGCGCCGAGGGCGATGACGAGCAGATCCTCCTGCCGCGGCGGGAGGTCCCGAGGGGCTGCGAGGTGGGCCAGCGCCTTGAGGTCTTCCTCTACCTGGACTCGGAGGACAGGCCGGTCGCGACCACCACGGCCCCGAAGATCGAGGTGGGCCAGTGCGCCTTGCTCACCGTGGTCGAGGTCAACGAGGTGGGCGCCTTTCTGGACTGGGGCTTGCCCAGGGATCTCTTCATGCCCTTCGCCGAGCAGCGCTGGCCCGCGATGAGCGGCGAGTCCTGCGTGGTCTTCGCCTACGTCGACAACACGGGGCGGCTGGCGGCCTCCTCGAAGCTGTCGCGGCACCTCGCCGAGCAGACCGACGACTACGAGCCGGGCGACGCGGTGGAGCTGCTGCTGTGCGATCGAGGGCCGCTGGGGTGGGACGTGGTCATCGACGGCGAGGTGTTCGGGCTCCTGATGTCCAGCGACGCGCTGGGGGAGCTTGTGCCGGGGCAGCGGGTGAAGGGCTACGTGCGCTCGTTGCGCGAGGACGGCAAGCTCGACCTCAGCCTCCAGCGCCCCGGTCAGGAGGGCCGCGACGCGCTCTCGGCCCAGATCCTGGCGCACCTGGAGGCCGAGGGCGGGCGCTCCACGCTGACGGATCGGAGCCCGCCCGAGGCGATCTTCGGCAAGTTCGGGGTCAGCAAGAAGGCGTACAAGAAGGCGCTCGGAGGCTTGTACAGGCGCAAGAAGATCGTGATCGAGGCGGACTGCATCCGGCTGGCGCGGCCACCGCGACCCAGGGCGAGCGGGCTCTAGAGCGACCCAGGGCGAGCTCTAGAAGGTGTCCATGGAGATGTCGAACGAGGCGGGCTTCTTGTTCTCGACGCGCAGGGCGCTGACCTCCTTGAGGGCGTCGGCGGCCCACGCGGCGCTGCCGTCGCCGCCGGAGTCCACGGTGGCGTTGGCCAGGAACGAGGGGCCGCCATAGGTCCACAGCAGGCTCAGCCGGATGCCGTGCCCGGTCTTGTAGAGCTGTCGAGAGACGCGGACGCTCCAGGGATCGTCGCCCGGCGGGTGGGTGGTCTCAAGGAGCAGCTTGTCGTCGTTGGTGCCGCGCTTGCGCCCGTCAAAGCCCACGTCGTCGTAGAAGGCCTTGAGCAGCCCGATCGCCTCGGCCTCCCTCAAGGTCTCGGGGTTGCACTCGCGCTCGCCACAGAACTGCAAGAAGGCTGCCTTGATGTTGTTGGGACGGCTCATGTCTCTCCTTGGGGTCTGGCACGACGCTACGGGCCTGTCCAGCCGGGCCCTGCGGCGAAGGGGTCTTCATTGGTGACCCCTCCCGCTCGATCCACCCTGAGTTGTAACGGATTGAGCGAGGCTCGATCAAGGCGTCCCCACTCGGCAGGGCAGGGAGAAGCCCGAGTCCGGCGCGTCGGTCTTGCGGGGCACCTGGGTGAAAGACGAGGCGGAGGAGGCTCTTACTGGGGCCGGTGGGCTTCTGGCAGGGCCGTGGGCTCGCTCGGGTGCTTCGAAAGCCCCTCCAGCATGGCGTCGACGGTGTCGTAGACGTGCGACCGGACCTGAGGCACGTTGAAGGCCGTGTTGCCGAGGTAACCGTGGCGCAGCGCGTGGTCGCCAGCGCGGGCCATGCCGACGACCCACATGGTGTCTGAGGCCGCCCCCTGGGCGTCCATCATCTGGCCGTACTGGCTGACCCGGATGCCGATGCCAGCGTGCTTCTTCGCGATGCCGTCGGCCAGGAGGTGCTCCCAGATCGGGTGCCGGATGATGTTGCGGCCCACGGCGTTGATGATGTGGTCGAAGAGGGCCACCATCGGGGCGTCCTCGTCCTCCCCGTCCTTGTGGATCCGCACCTCGAAGGCGCCCTCGCGCTCCACGATGGACTCAACAACCCCGCACATCGTCCTGAGGTGGCCCAGGGCCTCGGCCTCCTTGAGGTTCTGGGCCACCTCGAAGCTCGCGCCGATGGAGTTGACCGCGAGGGTGCGCCTGAAGCGCCGGAGCCTGTCGGCGGCCTTATAGCAGCCGCCAAGCTCGGCCCGCATGTCGTCCCAGAAGGGGCGCAGGGCCGCGAGGATGTCTTCCGGGGAGTGGCCCTTCTCCAGGAAAAAGCTGTAGAAGTCCGACAACTTATGGTTGAACTCCTCGGGCGTCTCTGCGTGGAGAAAGTCAGGGGCCTCGTCAAAGGTCAGCGGGGCGTTCTTCTGATCCTGGCCGTAGGCGTAGTGCCTGAAGCCGTTGCGCGACAAGATCGTCAGGTTCGTATGCCCAAGGCTGAGCAGGACGTTGGCCTGCTCCTCGCCGGTCAGCCCCGTCCCCAGGATGAGCACCCTGGCGCCCGCGGGGATCTCCTTGCGCCGCTCGTGGCCCTCGAGGGTCAAGGGGTCGATGATGATCCTCTCGTGGTGGCCGAGGTCCTTCAGGCTCTCCGGGATCTTCACGGCGATCGATCCGGAGGCCATGATGAGCCTGTCGGCCAGGATGCGCTCCTGGTTGTCCAGGGTGACGGAGATCGGGTGAGGCCCGCTCTCAAGCAGCACGCGCATCGCCTCGCCCGTGACCCGGCGGTAGGTGACGAGGTCATTGCGGACCTGTGACCTGCGCCACTTCACATAGAGCTGGATGAGGACGCGCGGGATGGGCCTGTCCGCGTGGAAGCTCAACTCCTGAAGCTCTTTGGGCCATGTCTCTCTTTGCTCAGGGTCGTCGATCCACCGGAAGATCTCATCCGGGTCCCTGCCGAGGGACATCTTGCGCAGGGCCAGGTTTGTCTTCTCGGTGCTGGGGAAGCTCTGAAAGCCCCAGCCGCCGAAGCGCCGCATGGGTTCGCACTCGATCTCGACGATCTCAAGGGGCTGTCGGGCTCGATGTCCCAGCCAGGTTCCAGCCTCCGACCCCGCCACCCCGGAACCGACAATGACGACCCTCATGATGGTCTCTCCTTCTGTGCCTCAAGCGCAGAGGATAGGGCACACCACCGTCGCTTTCAACGCGACGAGTTCCTGCGAGCCGCCCCTTTGCGTGGCCTGTGGCCAGCGTGCCGGACGGCGCCAGTAACGAGCGCACCCATCGAGGTGATGATGCGCGAGGGCTCACCCTCAACCCCGTCTGGCAGGTTCGCCCGGTGAAGGTCAAGACGCACCAGGCCCCCCCACGATCAGGCCAACGGCGTCTCGCCCCAGGCTCGCGCCCGGCGCTACAGAGCAGGGACGCCCCTGCGGGGCTCACGACAGGATGAATGCCTGCGTGGCGACGTGTCACAGACCCCACGGGACGCGATGGGTTGAAGGTCTGGTGGGTTCGAGGGGCACGCCGCCGGGCAGATTGACACCCCGTCGCCAGCCCCGCAGGGGCGTCTCCGATCTGTAGCGCCGGGCGCGAGCCTGGGGCGGCCCGATCATGACCTGTGGGGCCTCGGTACTTGTCGTCGCGACGGTATGTTTTTCTCGTTGGGAGTGTAGAATGGAGCATGGAGCAAGGCGCAAAGCACGGTCTCCGTTTCTGGACGTGGGCTCTCCCCAATGAACGGGCCAGGGCGGCGTGTTCGGACCGTTGACCTGCCCCAGCGCCCTCTCTGGCCTCCTCCACGCATCACAGGGACACCCCAGGAAACGGAACACCGATGGCTCTCAACTCAGCAGCTGCCTCGACGACCCTGAGCCCGTGGTCGATGATCGATTACGATCACGACGTGCCCCAGGCCCTCTTGATCCCCGAGCACCACTGGCCAGCCTTTGACACTCAAGGGTTGAGCGGGGAGCAGCGCGTCCGCTTCAACCATCTGGCTTGCCTGTTCACCTGCGAGATGTTCGTCCACTTCGAAGAGTACATCGTCCGCTACGTGGAGCGGCACAAGACCAGGCTCGCCCGCCATATCGCCCCTCACAAGCTCGACACCTTCGTCCGCGAGGAGCGCGAGCACATCGACGCCTTCTACCGCCTGCTTCAGCTCATCGCCCCGGAGCGCTACGCTCAGAAGTCTCTGAAGATGCTCGCGTGGTCGAGGGCCGACACCTTCCTGGTGTGGTCGGCGAGCCTCCCGGCCTTCTTCGTGACGGCCTCGCTCTTTGAGGAGATGACCCTCTATGTGGCTGATGTCATGGAGGAAAAGCCAGAGGAGTCCTTTGACCCCGTCCACGCCGTGATGAGGCTTCACGCCAAGGAAGAGCGCAGCCATGTGGGGATCGACAACGTCCTCTTGAGAGAGACGGCCAAGGAGCGCCCGAGGGCGTTGTTCGCCGCGCAGCTCTTCATGTCGCTGCCCATCATCGTGTTTTGCGATCAGACTCTGGCGCGGGGCTGGAAGAAGCAGGTCAAGATGTTCGGGGCCGGCGAGGGGTTGACCGCAGGGCAGGTTCGGGGCCTTGAGAGGCGTGGCATCTCGCTCTCGGACCGCATGGGTTTGCAGAGCTTCTTCAAGAAACAGCGCAAGCTCGACCTCCCCGGTGGCGCGCTGCTGTGCGGCCTCCTTGAGCGCTTCACCCAGTGAGCCCCCCCAAGTCCGAGCCAGCTCGGGCCACCCCGCAAGAGCGCCTCGCCCAGGACTCGTCCGCGCGCTACGTGCACACCCCTGAGGGGCGCGCCGAAGCGCTCAGGGAGATGATCCAGAGCGCTCGGCACAGCATCTGCCTTCAGATGTACCTGCTGGCGGCCAACGAAGAGCTCATCACCCTGAGACCCAGAGCGGGGATGAGGCCGTGGGCGAGGACCTTTGCCGGCTGGCTCATTGAAAAAAAGCAATCTTCTCCAGAGGTTGCCATTGTCGTCGTCCTCGACACCCAGACGCCCGACGACGCGGCCCGGACCCGAGGCGGGCGAGCGCCGCTGACGCGCCATCTGCTGGAGGAGGCTGGGATCGTGGTCCTGAACGCGAACCTCTTCCAGACCCGTTTTGAGCCCGGGGCTTACCGGTTCGTGCGCGGCGCCCGCTTTCACGAGCGAGGTTGGCGCGAGACACCTCAAGTCCGGTGGGTCGCGGCGCAGCAGCGATGGCAGAGCATCCACAACGTCGAGGATCACCGAAAGACCCTCGTCGTGGACGGCGGGCGGCGGGCGGCGCTGACCTCTCACAACATCATGGATCTGTCGTCGGACTGGCACGAGAACCTCGTCCTCGTGGAGGGAGGCGCCGCCCGCGCGCTTTGGCTGGAGGCCTGCGATGCCATCCGGCTGGCGATGGCTCTGCCCCAGCGCATCCGCCCCGAACAGGAGGCGCTCCTGGAGGCGCTGCTCAAGACCCCGGCGCACGTCGGCTTCGAGGCGCCCTGGGGGGAGTGCCGCGCGGGGGTGTTGGGGAGCGAGATGATCCGAGGCGCGATCCTGGGGCGCGTGGAGGCGCTGCGGGGTGAGCCGGAGTCCCGGATCGCGATGGCCTCGGCATACTGCTCGGACGAGGCCTTGTTGAGGGTCCTCTTCGAGGCGCCGCCGGGCCAGCACGTCCGGCTGCTGATCGACGATTGCAGAGGTCTGCCGCTGTCTCCGGTGTTGAGCCTGATCGTGGCGACCTTCGTCAACCTCAAGTGCACGGCGATGGCGCGGGCCAGCGGCTCCAGACAGGTGGAGGTGCGGATCTGGGCGTCGAAGGGGCGCGAGATGATGCACCTCAAGAGCGCGGCGTTTGAGGGGCGGCGCCGTCACTTCATCGGGGGGCACGCCAACTACACGCCCAACTCCTTTTCGGGGGCGTGGCTTGAGAGCGATCTGGACATCGAAGACGACGCCGTGGTGGGCGGCTTCATGGAGCAGTTCGAGGCGCTGTGGGTCCAGGCGCGGCCGATCCAGAAGCGCAACGACGCGCGCTCGTGGGTGGACAAGGTGCGTTGGTGCGTGGGCAGGGCGAGCGACCTTGTGCTCTTGGGGATCTTGTGGGCGCTGGGTCATCTGGGTCTGCGACCCTGACGCTCCCTGACGCTCCCTGGCGCGTTGGGACAGGCCGTGTCTGCCGGTGAGATACCCTGATACGGAACCACGTTTGAAGCACTTTCATCTTGGGCATCCTGGTGGCCT
>SYOX01000365.1 GCA_005804885.1 Pseudomonadota bacterium | reverse complement strand
GCTCGCCGGCGCCGGCGACGAGCTCCAGGGCATCAAGCGCGGCCTCATGGAGATGGCCGACCTGCTTGCGATTAATAAGGCCGACGGCGTCGATCCGGCCGACGGCGTCGATCCGGCCGACGGCGTCGATCCGGCCGACGGCGTCGATCCGGCCGACGGCGTCGATCCCGATGACGCCCCCAGAAAAACAACGGAAAGCGTTGATCTTATTGGTCTTTCCAAAGGCACGAGCAACATGGAAGGCGCCTCGGGCGCGGCCAACGGCGAAGCCCTTGAGCTGGCCGATGGCGTCACCGAGGCCCAGCTTCAGGCCCGCCGCGCCGCCAGCGCCTACCGCAACGCCATCCGGCTCCTCCACCCCCGCGACGCGCCCTGGCTGCCCCCCGTGATGACCTGCAGCGCGCTTCAGAACCGCGGCCTCGACGCGATCTGGGGCGCCGTGCTCGAGCACCGCCGCGTCATGATCGAGCGCGATCTCTGGCGACCGCGGCGCCAGCGCCAGCACCTCTCCTGGCTCTGGTCCATGATCGACGAGCGCCTGCGCCACGCCCTGAAGGCCCACCCCGAGGTCCAACGCGCGCTGCCCGAGGTCGAGCGCGCCGTCCTGGACGGCACCCTGGCCCCCACCACGGCCGCCGCCCGCCTCCTGGCCGCCTTCCTCGGCCGCGGCGATGGCCGGGCCTGAAGCCCGCCGCGACCGGAGCCAGAGACACAAGCGCGGTGAGATCAGGGCCTCAAGTCACTCGCGGATGGTGTCGCGGAACATCTCGAAGATGGCGCGGTGGCCGGTGGGGTTGGGGTGGGTGCAGGTGATGTCGAACCAGAGCGTCGGGTCAGACTCGCGGTAGCAGCGGTTCTCGGTGTCGGCATCGAGGCCGGTGGCGACGTAGCCGTGCCCGCAAAAATGCTCCAGCATCCAGATCATGTCCGCCTGGTAATCGACGGCGATGCGCATGAACTGCTCGGTGATCCACAGGACGATGTCGCGCTGGACCTCGGGGCGCTCCCATTGCCCGAAGCCGGCGATCTCGGCCAGGTTCAAGCCCAGCGCGGAGACGTCCAGCGGGCCGATCCCGGGGATGTTGATGGAGTCGGGCGAGCAGGCCCCGACGTCGCCGGTGCCGTCGGTGAACTCGAAGGGGTTGGCGAAGACGACGAAGGAGCCCGCCGGGAAGCGCGCCGGGTCCTTGAGGAAGGCGACGGCCTGCTCCAGATAGGCGACCGTCCTCTCGGCCAGGGCCCAGATCGTCGGGTAGCCCGCGTCGATCTCGGCCCTCCCCTCGGGCGTCTCGCTGGTGATCTCGGCGCCGTCCTTGGTGATCGCGGCGATGTCGTTGCCGCCCAGGGTGAAGATGAAGAGCGTCGGCTGATCCAGCCCCCCCTGGGGCAGGCACTGGAAGATCTGGCGGTCGCTGGCGCCGCAGAGCGCGTCGTCCACGGGGGCGTTGGCGGCCCGCACGCACCGGCCGCGATCATCGCAGGCGCCGCCCGCGCAGCACGCCGAGCAGCACCGCGCGCGGGTCTCCTCGTCGGGGTGGCCGGCGCAGTTGGCGTCGCCCAGGAGATCGTCGGTGCGGCCGCCCCACTTGGAGCAGTTCGAAAAATCGCCCGCATGGACCCGACCCGGCTCGCCGTTGTAGAGGCAGCTGTAGGTGCGCCACTGGCCCCACTGGAAGAGGTCGCCGATGTCGAGGCCAAACTGCCCCACCAGCCAGTCGGCCAGCCTGTTGCGGTAGAAGTGCTCGTTCTCGATGCACAAAGGGTGCAGATCGTTGGGGGTGCCCTGGGTGACGGAGTCGCCGAAAAAGACCACCCGCTCGACGCCGACGATGTCCTGGTGGTTGGTCCCCTGGCAGTGCGACCCGGGCTGGACGCCGAACTGATCGTACTCGGGGCCGTCCTCCCCCTCGGAGAGGATCTCCGAGAAGCAAAGCTCGCCGATCGTCGGCGGCCCAACCTCCTCCCCGACCTCGACCTCGTCGGCATCCAGCGCCTCGGGCGCGTCCGGCGCCTCGGCGTCCATCCCCTCGTCGATGTTCACATCGTCGGCGCCCGCATCGTCCGCGCTTGCGTCGGCGGGGCCTGCGTCGCCGGGATCTGCGTCTTCAGGGTCTGCGTCGTCGGCGCCAGCGTCAACGGTGTCCGCGTCAACGCCCTGGGCCGCGTCTGGCTCGACGGCCTCGGCGTCACCCTGAGGGCCAGCGTCGAGCTGCGCCTGCCCGATCCCGGCCGGCGGCGGATCGTCCGAGCACCCCGACGCCAGCGCCGCCAGCGCCACCAGCGCCGCCAGCGCCCTCAGAGCACCTTGCCTCGACACGTCCATCTCCCCCCCCTCAATCCATGAAGCGCTGCGGCCATGATGACCGCTCTGCGGCCGCATTTCAATCGACGGGGTCGGGCAGATCGCGGGCCTTGCCCTCGCGGTCCCGCTCCAGGGCGGCCCCTATCTCTGCGTGATCAAAGGGGATCTCTTCAAAGCCCTCGGCGCCCAGCCGCAGCAGCCTGAGCGCCTCGACCTGGACGAAGGGCGAGCCGTAGCTCGCCCGCAGCTGCCCGCGCCCCTCGATGGCGTCGACGCCGCGCATTGACACTCGCCCCTCGATGGCCAGATCGACGTAGCGACCGCCCACCCCGACCGTCACGAAGGTCACCGCGTGGCCGTCCTCCGAGCGGTAGGGGCGCCCCGTG
This sequence comes from Pseudomonadota bacterium, assembly GCA_005804885.1. Classification (GTDB taxonomy): domain Bacteria; phylum Myxococcota_A; class Bradymonadia; order Bradymonadales; genus SYOX01. The sequence continues at coordinate 14,480 of SYOX01000365.1, read as the reverse complement.
GCCACGAGCCCGGTGAACGCGATCCCCGCCTCGTCCGCCCTCAACCCGAAGCCCGGCAGGAAGCCCCCCTCCCGCCACCACCCGCGCCGCACGTACTGCTCCACGGCCCCAGGCTCGAAGAGCGCCAGCTGGCAGCGCGACCCCACCAGGGCGTCCCCGTCCATCCGCCACGGCGCCAGCTCCCCCACGATCCGCCACCCCGCCCTGCGGGCCTCCTCGATGTGCACCCACCCCCGGTACATCGAGGCGCAATGGTTGAGCGCCGCCCACCAGAAGCGCCGGGGCGCGTGGCACTTCTGCCACGCCAGCGCCCAGACCAGGTGGGCCATCTCCAGCGCGTGCGCCTTGCAGAAGGAGTACGAGCGCATCTGGGAGAGGTCGTCCATGATCTCGGCCAGCCGGGGGTTGCCCCGAATCCTGCGGGCGAAGTCGGCCACCAGGGGCGTGTCGCCCCGCGAAAAAGCCCTGCGGTAGACGTCGGCCTCGGCGTGGTCGCAGCGCAGCACCGAGGCGATCAGGTCCGTGGCGTCGTCCTCGAAGACCAGCGTCGTCGCCTCGCGCCCCGCCCGCCACCGCTTCAAGAAGCGCGCCTTGCGCCCCCGCGACGCGGCCGCCGGCCGCAAGAGCGCCAGCACCATCGCCACCTCCCGGCGGCTCCTGGGCTGCACCGCCCGCACCAGCTTGCGGAAGGCCGGCGACTCGGCCTGCGTCACCCCCAGCACGTCCCCCCGACACAAAAGATCCGCCGTGGCCTCGTCCCGCTCCGGATAATCCTCCAGCGCGCGCCCGTCGATCGCCATCAGCTGCCCCAGCCCCCGGCTCGACAGCAGGTCGATCTTCCACCACCCGCGCGCCTCGACCTCGTCCTTGTCCAGCCGAAGCTGCGTCGGCGTCAGCATCGCCTCCTGGGGGATGGCCTCGGGCAGGACCACCACACCCCCGACGTGCTTGCTGAAGTGGCTGTGCTCGCCCAGCAGCGCCTCGGCGACCTCCTCGACCCGATTGAGCTGCGCCGCGCTCATCAAGCCCAGATCCGCGGGCTTGTAGCCCAGCTGCCGCAGCGCCTCCCGGCGCGCCCCCTTGATCCGGAAGTGCACCCGGTTGGACACCCGCGCCGCCTGCCCCGGCCAGCGCATCAACACCCGCTCGTGCACCTCCCGATGCCGATCCCACGGGAAGTCCAGATCCACGTCCGGGCAGTCGTCCCGCCGCTCGTGCAAGAATCGCTCGACGCGGATCCCCTCCGCGATGGGGTCAAAGTTGCTCACCCCGATCAAATAGCACAGCAGGCTCGAGGCCGCCGACCCCCGCGCCATGTGCGGGATGTCCTCCGTCAAGGCCAGGATCTCGATCACCCGCTCGAAGTACCCCTCCAGCGTCTTGTCCGAGATGATCCGCAGCTCTCGATCCAGCCGCCTCCAATAGCGCGGGTCCTCCGGCATCGCCCGCGCGAACCCCTGCAACCACGACGCCGACCGCTGCCGAGACATCGCACCTCCCCCCCACGATCCGCGGCCCGCCCTGGCCCTTCCCAGATCCCTCGCCGGGATCTCCAAGGCCCTCAAAAGAGCGCGTCGTCGTCGCCGATCAGATCCCAGAAGGACGAGGCGGCCTCCGTCGACAGCTCGCGCGTGGCCGCCCCCACCCCGAATCGCCCCCACTCGGCGCTGTCGAGCTTCCAGGCGATCTGCGGGCAACAGGCCACGAGCTGCCACAGGCGCTCCTCCACGATGCTCGGGTGCAGCCTCGCCTGACCGCCAGGCAAGGCCCCGATCCGCCGGGGGGCGCCTCCATCGAGCGGCTCGCCGCGCTTGTCGATGTGCCAGATCGCCCCGAGGCGATCGACGAAGAAGGTGTCGAGGTCGTCCGTGTAGAAACCACATTCAGGTCGCATGCCTGGCCCCTTGATGCCCGATCAGCGATCCCAGGAGTTGGCCCGCAGGTGCTCCACTCAGGGTAAGGCGCCGCTGAACATCTGGTCAAGCCATAAATGCGCCGCCGCCAGCCGAGGTGAAGGCGGCGTCGGCGACGCCATGAGCCCGATCTCGACCCCGAGGACCTCCAGGCCCCGCGCAGGGGACCCGAGGCCGACGCCAGGGCGTCCTCAGGGGAGATCGGCGGCGTTGAGCTTGCGCAGGGCGTAGACGGAGCTGGCGATCTTGACCCCGCCGAAGATCAGGCCAAAAATCATGGCGCCGATCATCGACATGAGGCCGTCGCCGCTCGCGGCGCCGCCCGCGGCGCCGCCTTCGAGGGCGACCTGGACCGCGGCCGCGGCGGTGAACATCGACCCGAGGACCTCCAGGCCGCCGAGCAGGAAGCCGGTCACCATCGTCCAGCGCGAGGGTCGGGTGAAGTTGAGGATCGTCACCACGAGCCCGAAGATCGTCCACAGCGCCGAGATGATCAGGCCGACGATCATCACCACGAGGATGATGGCCAACAGCGCCAGCATGGCGTTGGCGAAGCGCTCCATCTGCGCATCGGTGCACCCGGACAAGAAGAGCCAGAGCGGCGCGGTGGCCAGCAGCGCGCACGCCCATTGCGCGATCCGGTCTTTCAGAGTCATCATCCTTCCTGGCCTCCGAAGGTCTGAGCCATCCTGCTGCCGGCAAATATGGTCAGCCTCAGGCCGACAGCAACCGACCTCGTGGACCCAGGACCAGCAGGACGACCGCCATGACCCGGATCGCCATCGACCCGCACCCGCTGCTCGACGCCGCCGCCTTCCTGACGACCTTCCCAGCCGCACTGGAGCATTGCCCCAGCCCCGCGTCATTGCTCGGGTTTTTCAGCACGACGGGCAAGGCGCCGGTCTGCGTCGACGACCAGACCCCGGGGGCGGTGCGCGACCTCTTGCGCGTCGGGGGCTTCAAGCCCACCGGCCGCAACAAGCCGGCCAGCGAGTACCTCATCAAGGCCATCGAGCAGGGCTGGTTCGGCCCCGACAAGGGGATCAACCTGGCCGTCGACGCCTGCAATGTCGTCAGCCTGCACAGCGGCCTGCCGATCAGCGTCGTCGACGCCGGGCTGGCCGCCGAGCCCTGGCGGCTGGCGCCCTGCCCCGAGGGCACCCGCTACGCCTTCAACCCCTCGGGGCAGATCATCGACGTCGGCGGCCTGATCAGCCTGCACGACGCCGAGGGGCCGTGCGCCGGCCCGGTCAAGGACTCGCAGCGCACCAAGACCCACGAGGGCACCACGGCCACGCTGAGCGTCATCTGGGGGACGAAGGCGCTGCCTGGGCGCACCCGCGCCGCCCTCGACTGGTACCGCGCGCTGCTGCACGCCTCCGGAGCCAACACCGAGGTCCTCACGCTCTGATCGGATCGCCACCCCACCCCACCCCAGGACGCCCGCCGACCGCACGCAGCCCCGCCCGCGCTCGGCTGGCGAGCCGCGCCCGGAGCCAACACCGAGGTCCTCGCGCTCTGATCGCGACCCTGGACGCCCGCCGACCGCGGCCGCGCAACCTGCGGCGCTCAGGGCGCCGTGGGGTCCTGAGGCGCCTCGCCCCGAGGGGCCTCGCCCGGCGGGGCCTCGCCCCACTGGCGGAACTTCTCCTCGGGGCCCGGCCCGGCGAAGACCTGGACGGCCACCATGGGCGCCGGGCCGTTGGCGTAGGAGACCTTGGCGCCGGCCGGCATGTAGATCACCGCCCCCGGCCCCACGGGGGTCGCCACGTCGTCGATGGTGATCACCCCGCTGCCCTCGATGACGTAGATGTACTCCTCGGTCGGATCGCGGTGCTCGGGCACGGCGGCGTCGGCGGCCATCTCCAGCCTGCCCACATAGGCGTTCTGGCCCTTGACGTAGAGCGCCGCCATGGCCTTGCCGCTGGGCGCCCAGCGCCGCTCGGCCGCCTCCGGCCCCACGACCTGCGCCCTCGGCGCGCCCTCCTGGCCGCCCGGCGAGGTCCGGGGCGCAGGATCCTGGGCCACCACCGCCGCCGTCGTGCACCCCAGCGCCATCCCCACCAGGAAGCCCACCGCCGTCCACATCGAGCGCTTCGTCATCACACCACCTCCTGAGTCGTCCGCGTCGACCTCTCTTGTCGCGCGGCGCCCCCGCGCGGTCAAGCCGACCGCCCGGCGTCACCCCGAAGCCGGCCCCGGGCGCTCGGCCTGGCCGCGCCAGCGCGCCGGATCGAGGCCGAGGACGCCCGACAAAAGCGCCGCGGGCGCCGATCGCCTCGTTGACACGGCCGCGAGACTGCCGCGAGATGGGGCGTCGATCACGAACGAGGGGGGGATTGGAGATCATGATCGAAGGGCAAGAATCGGCGCAGGGGCCGCTGGAGGGCAAGGGGGACAAGCTGACCGGGTACCAGTGGCGCCTGTTCATCTTCCTGAGCGTGGCGACCTTCTTCGAGGGCTACGACTTCCTGGCGCTGGCGCAGATCCTGCCAAACCTGCGCCATGACATGGGATTGTCGCGCTTCGACGCGGGGCTGCTCTTCGCCTTCGTGAACTTCGGGACCGTGGTGGCGTGGCTGCTGGTGCGCAAGGCCGATCGGTGGGGCCGGCGCAAGGTCATGATGGCCACGATCGTCGGCTACACGATCTTCACCTTCTTGAGCGGCCTGTCGCCCAACGTGTGGTTCTTCGCCCTCTTCCAGTTCACCGCGCGGATCTTCCTGATCGGGGAGTGGGCCACGAGCATGATCTACGCCGCCGAGGAGTACCCGGCCTCCAAGCGCGGGATGGTCATCGGCGTGCTCCAGGCCTTCGCGACGCTCGGGGCGCTGGTGTGCGCGGGCGTCGTGCCCGCGCTGCTCAAGACCGAGTACGGCTGGCGCTCGGTCTACCTCGTCGGGATCGTCCCGCTGATCATCCTGGCCTTCGCCCGGCGCAACCTGCGCGAGACGCAGCGCTTCACCGATCAGGTCAAGGAGGGCGGCCAGATCGTCCAGAGCTCGATGCTGGCGATCTTGCGGGGGCCGCACCGCCGTCGGGTCTTCCAGCTCGCGGCGATCTGGTTCGTGACCTACGCCTGCACGCAGACCGCGGTGTCCTTCTGGAAGGAGTACGCGGTGACCGATCTGGGCTGGACGGACGGGGACGTCAGCAAGGCGCTGACGATGGCGGCGGTCGGCTCGGTGCCCTTTGTCTTCGCCGCCGGCAAGCTGCTCGACGTGATCGGGCGGCGCAAGGGGGCGGCGGTGATCTTCTCGCTGACCTCGGTGGGGGTCTTTACGGCCTACTGGTTCGAGGGCTTCTGGCCGCTGACGGTGGCGCTGGGCCTGGCCCTCTTCGGCGTCAGCGCCGTGCTGCCGGTCCTCAACGCCTTCACGGCCGAGCTCTTCCCCACCGCGCTGCGCTCGGACGCCTTCGCCTGGACCAACAACCTGCTCGGCCGCCTGGGCTACGTCCTGTCGCCGATCGTCATCGGCTGGGCCGCCGAACAGTGGAGCTGGGGCGCCGCCATCCGGCCCACCGCCCTGATGCCCTTGATCGCCCTGGTGATGATCTTCCTGATGCTGCCCGAGACCAACCAGCTTGAGCTTGAGGAGAGCGCCAGGATCGGCGCCGAGTGAGCGGGCCTGGCGGCCCCGCGGCCGATCGGTCGCGGGGCCGCGGGGCTCAGGCGCGGGGCTTGTCGGTGGCCGCGGCGTGGCCGTTGGCGGGGCTCAGGGCGGCGGCGCGGCGCTGGACCCGGCCGATGATCTCGTCCAGCGGGGTGTTGTCGAAGACGCGCCCCAGGACCTCGGGCAGCGAGCGGCCGCCGAGGAGCTGCTGAACGCTCATGGCCTCGGCGACCTTGACGAGCGTCTCCTGGTTGCCCAGCGCCAGCAGCGCCTCCGTGAAGCCCTCCTGGACCGCCCCGAGGCGCTGGACGGTCGCCTGCGTCTCGGCGTCGATCATGGCCAGCAGGAGCCGCTGGCGCTCCTGCTCGATGGCCTGATCCATCTCGGCGTTCTTCTTCTTGCGCTCCAGGCTGGCCAGGTGGCCCGCGTCGGCCACCTCGTCCCTGGCCTTCTGGGCCGACAGGCGCTCGACCTGCTCGCGGGCCTCGCCCTCAAGCTCCTTGATCGTCCGGTTCAGCGCCAGCCCCAGCGCCTCGACGGACAGCTCGGCCTTGTGCCGCGCGGTCTCGGCCTCGACATCGGCCTTCTCGCGGGCGATGGCCTCGACCTTCTTGACGGCGTCGAGCTGACGGCGCGCCGCGGCCAGCTCGATGTTGGCCCGCACCGCCTGCTGGTGGGCCTGCTCGATCAAGCCCGCGATCCGATCATCGCCCACCGTCACGCTCTGCACCTCGACGTCGACCACCCGCATGCCGTTCCCTTCGAAGGCCAGCCCCGGCCGCTCGCCGCCCTCGGCCGGCGCCTCACCGAGCACCGCGTCGCGCAGCACCTCCTCGGCCCGCTCGTAGAGCGCCTCGATCGTCAGCGCCCGCGCCCGGACCTTGAAGAGCGCCCGGACGTGATCGCAGAGCACCTGGACGTAGTTCTCGACCGAGAACCAGCGCGCCGGCTCCCCCTCGAAGTCCACCCGCATCGAGATCGACAGCGAGACCTTGACCCGGTCGAGCGTCTCGACCGACACGATGTCCGTCACCCGGTTGTTGCGCTGGCGCAGGTAGGCCGTGTGGCGCGACTTGCAGGGCGACTTCGGCCGCCCGGCCGACAGCTCCAGCACCTCCAGCGACTCGTCGTAGCCCAGCAAGACCGACGTCGGCCCGACCTCCACCCTGCGGCCGCCGCTGCGGTTGACCACCATCACCGCGAAGCCGTTCCAGACCTCGATCGTCGGCACCCCCGCGAAGCGCGTGTGCAGCGTCAAGGTCCGCGGCTCCGTGTAGGTCGAGCCCAGCGAGAACTTGTCGGCCATGATCGCCGGCACGTCCGCCGTCGTCCGGCTGGCCTCCATCGCCGTGGACTCGTCCAGCCGCATCCCCCCCTTGCGGCCGCGCTGCTTGCGGCCGCGGCCGATCTGACCCTCCGAGACCGCCCCCGAGCGCGTCGTCGGCGCCTGCGCCGCCAGCTCCCGCAGCCGCTGGTTGTAAGCCAGCGCGTCCACATTGCCCGGATACCACATCACACACTGGCGATCGGTCAGCGCGCGCCGCACGATCACCTCGTCGCGCGGGTCCGGCAGCAACATCGTCGGCCCCTTGACCATCCGGATCTCGCCCGTCTTGCGGTGCATCACATAGCGCGCCTCGCCGGCCGGCACCGCCGTGGCGAAGTGCTTGCTGCTGCCGTCGTACGAGATCAGCGAGTGCTCCTGGCGCGGGAAGTAGATCGGCGTGTCCTTGCCCGTGATGAAGAGCTCCTCGCCCTCGGTGCAGACCTGGCCCGTCTCGCCGTCCGTGTAGCCCGCGATGACCTTGACGTGGATGCCCTGGATGGGGTTGAGCTCGATGGGCCGGAAGACCCGCCCGCCCTCGTGGCCCGAGTCGTCGTCCTCGTAGAAGTGCTCGGTGGGCTTGGGGAAGACCACCGCCGGGCCGCGCTCGTAGCGCTTGTTGCCGTCCTCGTCGATCAGGATGCAGTACTCCAGCCGCTCCAGCGTCAGCGCCTCGCGCACGTAGCGGCCCGCCTCGTCAACCACGATCTCCACGCCCGTCGGGGGCATGTAGAACGACACCTCCGTACCCCGGATCACGATCAGCTTGCCCAGGCTCAGATCCCGCGGCGCGCCAGAGACCTCGGAGAGCTTGTCCTCGGGCCGCTTGCCCTCGGGCTGCTTGCCCTCGGGATGCTTGCCCTCGGGCTGCCTGGCCTTGTCGGCCTTCTTGTCGGCGGACTTGTCGGAGGGGCCGCCGACCTGCCCGGCGGCGGGCTTGATCACGGCGCGGCCCCAGTTCGCGCGGGCGGCCTCCTCGTCGTAGACCCGGACGAAGAGGTACTGGTTCGAGCGCAGGTGGTGGCCCTCGATCACCTTGGCGCTCTGGCGAGGCCAGAGGGCGAAGGTGCAGGGCCCGGGGATGTTGACCCGCTGGCCCATGGACAGGGGCTGGGCGATCGTCTTGCCCTTCTCGTCCGGGTGCCGGCCGTTCTCGGCCGGGTTCCAGAGGACGCAGTAGCTGCCCTGGGCCGCCAGCGGGCTCTGGCACGCGGCGGCCTCCAGCGCCACGCGCTCGAAGTTCTGCGTGACCGCGTTGTACACCACCGGGATCTCCTGGCCGGTGACGTTGATCACCAGCGGGCCCGTGTGGGTCTTGATGATGCCGCTCGTCGTGTCCTGCGTGTAGGCGTACTGGCCGTCGGACAACACCAGCTCGTTCGTGTTCTTGCGCTCGATGCTCACGGGGGCCTCCATTTCTTCACCTCTCCCTTTCGAACCCAACGCCCACCCCCAAAGCACCTCCCGTGCCGCGCCCGATCTCCCCATCAACGCGCGATCGACGCCCGCCGTCGAGGCACACCTGCGATACAGCGCGATAGATATTATCCCTGCGGCTCAGGATCGAACGACCGCGCACAAAGGGGGTGACAAGGAGCACCGAGTCGATCCATGCTGAAGACTGGACAAGAAGACGCGGAGGCGCCCATGCACAGGTGGATCGTGATCTCGCTCGCCCTCATCGCGGCGAGCGCCGGTTGCAAGTCAGACTCCAACCCCTCGACGCCAGACCCCCAGGCCGAGCCGGTGGGCGCGGCCCCCCCGAAGGCGCTCGACGCCGGTCAGGCCGACGCCGCCGCGCCCGCGCAGGTCGACACCCCCGACGCCGGGGTGCCCGCGCAGGGCGGCATCCCCGACGCCGGAGCGGCCCAGCTCGCGGACATCCCCGACGCCGGGGTGGCCCAGATCGCGGGCGTCAACGACGCGAGCGCCAACGACGCGGGCGCCAAGGCCGGGCTCACCCCCGACCCCGCGCCGCTGGCCTGGGGCAGCTGGGACCTGAAGGCCCGCGCCAGCTGCGGCGAGGTCCACAAGACCCAGCTCGGCGCCTGGATCCAGGCCCACTGCCAGCTCCGTACCCAGACCCGCGAGCGCGCTCACGACCTGACCGACCACGTCAACCTCGCCATCGTCAACCTGCCCTACAGCCGCCCCCCCTCCGAGGCCGTGATCCACTGGGACGCCTACAGCACCGAGGCCCCCAACCGCGCCGGGATCGGCGGGCGGCAGTCGCGCTTCAAGGACGAGGGCGGCCGGAGCTTCAGCCCCGACGCCATCCGCAGCGCCTTCCCCGACATCATCGGCACCCCGATCCTGGCCGTCGATCGCGAGCGCCCCGCCGGCGAGGTGATCGAGGCGCTGAAGATCCTGCGCGACGGGCATTATAAGGAGGTGGCCTTCGCCTTCGAGACGACCACCCACCCCGTCCCCCTGCCCCCCGACGCCGCGCGCATCGGTCAATTCCGCTGGCAGGCCTCCGCGCCCTTCATGCGCGACGCCCTGCAGGGCTGCGACGGGGCGCTTCAGGTCTTCAAGAGCTCCGTCGACATCCCCCTCGACGAGCGCTGCGGGTGGACGGCCCAGCGCCTCCCGCCCGCCATCACCGCCTGCAAGTGCAAGATGAAGCAGTACGACGACTTCCTGATCAACCTGCACCTCTTCTTGAGGCCACCCCGGATCACCACCGTCGTCACCGTCGGCCTCGGCGGCGACCCCGTCAAGGTCGACCCCGCTCGCCTCTGGGGCGAGCTGGCCCCCGAGCTCTTCTCCACCCCGCCCCGCACCCTCCGCCTCGAAGCCCGATAAGCGCCGGGCGCGCCAGCCGGAGGGCGCGACGAGAGGCCGCGCGCTTCGAAAACATCAAACAATCCTGTATGTTGCCGAACTCATGAGCCCGCTGGCGCGACCGCCGGGGTGGCGCCGCGAGCTGCGGCCCCCTCGCGAGCGCGCGACCGCCCCACCCAGGAGAGCGCCCATGGCCCCGACACCCGAAGTCTACCGCACGCCCGACGCCCGCTTCGAAGGGCTGCCCGGCTACGCCTTCGCCCCCCGCTACGTCGAGGATCTGCCCGGCTTCGAGGGGCTGCGCATGCACTACCTCGACGAGGGCGACCCCGGCGCCGCCGAGGTCTTCCTGTGCCTGCACGGCGAGCCCTCCTGGAGCTACCTGTACCGCACGATGATCCCGGCCTTCGTCGAGGCCGGGGGGCGGGTCATCGCCCCGGACTTCTTCGGCTTCGGGCGCTCGGACAAGCCGGTGGACGACGCCGTCTACGGCTTCAACTTCCACCGCGACGCCCTCATGCGGCTGATCGAGCGCCTGGACCTGGGCGGCGTCACGCTGGTCTGTCAGGACTGGGGCGGGCTGATCGGCCTGACCCTGCCCATGGACATGCCCGGCCGCTTCGAGCGCCTCTTGATCATGAACACCGCCCTGGCCACCGGCGTCTCGCCCGGCCCCGGCTTCGAAGCCTGGAAGGCCTACATGCGCTCGCAGCCCGATCTGCCCGTGGGGGCGCTGATGCGCCGCGCCGAGCCGACCCTGACGCCCGAGGAGGCCGCCGCCTACGACGCCCCCTTCGACGGCCCCCGCTCCAAGGCCGGCGTGCGCGCCTTCCCCGAGCTTGTCCCCGTCACCCCCGAGATGGAGGGCGCCGACACCTCGCGCCGCGCGCTGGGCTGGTGGTCCTCCGAGTGGTCCGGGCCCAGCTTCATGGCCGTCGGCATGCAGGACCCCGTCCTCGGGCCGCCGATCATGGCCATGATGCGCCGCCTCATCCGAGGCTGCCCCCCGCCCATGGAGGTCGCCGAGGGCGGCCACTTCGTCCAGGAGCACGGCGAGCCCATCGCCCACGCCGCGCTGGCCGCCTTCCGGGCGGCCTGAGCGCCCATCTGGACGTGGCCAGCGCCCACGCCCGGCCCGCCTTCCCAGATGGGCGCAGGGCCTTAAGGCGTCGGCAGCCACACGAGGAAGCCGTTCTCCAGCAGCGGCATCCACACCTCGGGGTCATGCCCCTCAAGGCGGTCGCCGCCGACCTCGCCCTCCACCGCGGCCAGCGCCGCGCCGACGGCCTCGTCGACGACGATCACGCGAGGCTCACCCCGGGCCACGATCGCCGCCAGCTCCACCTCGCCGCCCTCGCCGCCCTCGCCGCCCTCGACGCCCTCGGGCAGCTTGCCCTCGGGCAGCTTGCCCTCGGGCAGCTTGCCCTCGGGCAGCTCTCCGATCACCTGGGTCGCCACGGACGCCGGGATCGACCAGCGCCGCATCGTCGCGTGGCGCCTGAGCACCCCCTGGCCGTCGATCAGGTCATCCGGCGAGTCCGGCAGCACCCCGAAGAGCTCGGCCTCCTCGTCCAGCTGTGGCGCGGCGGCCAGGATCACCTCCACCCCCGCCAGCCCCGCCCGCGGGTGGGACTGCGCCTTGAGCCACCTCGCCGCGCGCTCCCCCAAGGTCCCGCCCTCCTGCGCCGCCGCCGAGCCCGCGAAGCGCCCGACCAGCGCGTCGATCCCCTCCCCGTCGGCCTCCAGGCCGTCGCACAGCAGCGGCAGCGCGCCGCGCACCCCCTCGACGAGCTGCGGCGTCGCCGCCGCCGCGAAGGTCGACGGCGACAGCCCCAGCGACCCCTCCATGTCCGGCCACAGGTAGCCCAGCACCCCGAGCGGCTTGCGGACGACCTCCGGCAGCGAGGGCGCGCAGCGCTTCCACGCCCCCAGGATCTCCGCCACGACCTCGGCGGCGTCGGCCGTGTCGGGATCGAGCATCAGGTCGCCGCACACGTCCGCCGCGCGCTCCAGCGCCGGCATCAGCGCCCCCTCGACCCGATCCGCCGCCGCGCTGCCCTCCTCCAGCCACTCCATCGCCAGCAGCGACCGCCCCGCAATGTCCTGAATTACCCGCCTTGCCCTGCGCGCCGCAAAATCCTCCGACGACAGCTCCAATCGCCCCCCCGTCAAGGCTCTGGCCGTGCGCGCCGCCCGCCCCATCGCCCCCTCCAGCGTCGAAAAATAATCCTCGCCGTCCACCAGGAACATCTCCACCCAGGACCCGAAGCTCCAGGCCGTCACCCGGTTCCAGTGACCCCGCAGGTAGCCCACCGCGTCGCTGGAGGCGTCCAGCCCCGGCCTCGGCGTGCTGACCCGGCGGCCGCCCTCAAGCTCCCGCACGCAGGCCGACCACTCCGCCTCGAAGTGCTCCAGCCCGCGCTCAAAACACCCCACCGCGGCCTCCCGCTGGCCCGCCCTCCAGCCCGCGTCCATCTCCCACCAGGGCCGCGCCGCCGCCTCGCAGCCGCGGCAGAACTCCTGATCCGACGCCGCGCCCTCGTGCGCCGCGCACCGAGGCCGCGCCGCCTCGTCAAAGCCATACCAGTGCACCACCGGCAGCAGCTCGTTGAGCCTCGCGCCCAGGTAGAACGAGAACCTCGACATCTCGGGGTTCCAGAAGAAGCCTTGCGCCGCGTGCAGCAGCTCGTGCGCCCGCCACTTGCGGCGATGGTTGGGGTTGAAGACCGGCACGGGCGCGTCCTGAAAGAAGGAGAAGTACTTCGGCTCCTCCAGCACGCCGTCGTTCCACACCGGCACCGTCCCGTCGCCCCACACCGCGATCTCCGGCTCCAGCCCCTTGGGCATCGGCAGGCGACCGCGCAGCTCGTGGTGGGCGAAGGCGCACCCCCGCGACAGGCCCAGCAGCGCCGCCCTGCCCGACATCGCCGTCACCAGCACGTCCAACGCCGGCGCGCCCATCCCCTCCAGCAGCCCCCTCAACCCCTCGGGCTCGCCCCGGCCGCCGACGGCGACCGCCTCATCCGCCAGCGCCTCGGCCTCGGGCAGCCAACCCCGCGCCGGATCAGACCACGACCTCATCGGCGGCGCCGACACCCCAGACTCCAGCACGACCCCCTTGACCATTGCCCCCTCCCCACATCGTCCAACCTCGCCGGCCCTCTCAGAGCCCGCGAACACCACCACGCACAACCCCGCCGCGATCTCCGCGACCCGATCGGCCTCGCCGCGATCCCCATCGCCGCGCTCAAGTCGCGGCGCCGGGCAGCGAGCGCATCCTAGAGAAGCCCGCGCCCGATGGCGAGCCCATCCTGGGCTTCGCGAGGCGGATCAGGGCAGGCAGGAGGCGATCAGGAGGTTGCGCGGCGAGTCGGCGCGGTCGCAGAAGGCGCCGAGCTGCGCCGGGCGGCCCTGCTCGGTGAGGTAGAGGGCGCGGTCCAGCACGATCCAGAGCTCCATGGGCCGCCGAAAGAGCGCGCGCACGAGGCCGAGGGCTCGGGCGAGCCGGGCGCGCTCCTGGCCTGCGGCCTCGGCGCGGTCGGGGTCCCAGCGGGAGGGCAGCGGGAGGTCGAGCTGGGCGGCCATCGCGCGGCAGAAGCGCTCGAAGCTGTCGGCGGGCGCGTCCGGGGGGAGGATGCCGAGGGAGGTGAAGGCCTCGCGCCCCGTGGCCTCGCGCACGAGCAGGTCAAAGCCCTGTCGCCAGGACTGCTCGCGGGCTCTGCGTCGGCGATCCCTGCCGGGCGCCAGGACGTCGTCCGCGATGGAGAGGCGCAGCTGGTGGGGAGCCAGCGGGAGGTCGGCGTCGCGGGCGGCGCGGGACATGGGGATGAAGGAGGTGGCCGGGCCGAGGAAGTGATGGCAGCAGGGCGCGACCAGCACCGCGCGGGCGCCGGCCCTGCAGGCGCCCTCCAGCAGCGTCGAGGTCAGCGCGCCGCAGGCGTGGAGGCCGACAGCGACGGTGTCGGCGTCGATGTGGCGGCCTGCGCCGGGGTCGAGGGCGTCGGCCTCGATGAACTCGACGTCGAGGCGCAGGCGCCCGGCGAGCCGGCGGGCCAGGGGGCCGAGGCGCCCCTGGCGCTCGATGAGGCGGACGGGGAGGCCGGTGGCGGCGCCGAGGGCGCGCCCGAGGTGGCCCTTGCCGGCGCACCAGTCGACGATCCGGGTCGCGCCCGGGGGCATCGTCCAGAGCGCCACCTGGGCGAAGGAGCGCACCTGGGTCCACTTGCGGCCCGGGATCTTGAAGCGGACGTGGGGGCCTTCGAGCCCCGCGGCGTCCTTCGCCCCCTGGGCGAAGGCCCCGATGGCCGTGGCCGCCTGCGACGCGCTGGCCCACTCCAGATACACTCCCGGCGTATCCCCCTGTAATACAAAAGGATTTTCTTCAATGGCGAGTATCTGGGGGGTGGTCAGGCGCCGAAGCCAGGCGGAGAGATCGGGGTGGTCGTCTTCCCAGGGGAGGCGGTGGAGGATGAAGGGGCGAGGCTCCCAGAGGTGGCGTCGGCGCATCAGGGCGCTGAGGGTATCGAGGCGTTCGAGGAGGGCGTCGGGGTGCTGGAGCATCGCGGGGGGGCGGGCGGTCAGGCCACGCACCCGAGGGGGCAGGCGACGCAGGTGCCCCCGAGGCCGCAGGAGCCGTTGGGGTTCTTGCCGAGGTACTGCTGGTGGTAGGCCTCGGCGTAGTAGAAGGCGGGTGCGTCGAGGATCTCGGTGGTGATGGGGCCGTGGCCGGCGGCGGTCAGGCGGCGCTGGTAGGCGTCGCGGGAGGCTTCGGCGGCGGCGCGGTGCTGGGGGGAGTGGCAGTAGATCCCGGAGCGGTACTGGGTGCCGACGTCATTGCCCTGGCGC
>SYOX01000364.1 GCA_005804885.1 Pseudomonadota bacterium | reverse complement strand
GTCGTCGACGCCGTCGTCGTCGTCGTCGGGGTCGCCGAGGTCGCACAGGCCGTCGCCGTCGGAGTCGGTTCCGTCGTTGGCGAGGTTGGAGGAGCCGGAGGTGCAGTCGTCGCAGGAGTCGCTGTCGGCGTCGCGGCAGACGTCGGGGTTCCGGGGGGCGAGATCGTCCTGGTCATCGACGCCGTCGTCGTCGTCGTCGGGGTCGCGGAGATCGCAGATCCCGTCGATGTCGAAGTCGGGGCCGTCGTTGGCGGGATCATCGGCGCCGAGGGCGCAGTCGTCGCAGCCGTCCCGATCGACGTCGCGGCAGATGGTGGGGTCGTTGGGCTCGCCGTCGTCGAGGTCGGGGACGCCGTCGTCGTCGTCGTCGGGGTCACCGAGGTCGCAGATCCCGTCCCTGTCGGTGTCGGGGCCGTCGCTGGCGGGGTTGGAGCCGCCGGCGGTGCAGTCGTCGCAGAAGTCGCCGTCGGAGTCGCGGCAGACGAAGCGGTTGGTGGGGGCGTTGTCCTGGTTGTCGTTGACGCCGTCGTTGTCGTCGTCGGTGTCGCCGAGGTTGCACAGGCCGTCGCCGTCGAAGTCGGCGCCGTCGTTGGCGGGGTTGGAGGTGCCGGAGGTGGAGCAGTCGTCGCAGGTGTCGCCGTCGGAGTCGCGGCAGACGAAGCGGTTGGTGGGGGCGCCGTCCTGGTTGTCGGCGACGCCGTCGTTGTCGTCGTCGGTGTCGCCGAGGTTGCACAGGCCGTCGCCGTCGAAGTCGGCGCCGTCGTTGGCGGGGTTGTTGTCGGGGAGGGGGCCAAAGTTGTCGACGCCGATCGCGCAGTCGTCGCAGGTGTCGTTGTCGGCGTCGGCGCACAGGTCCGGGTTGCGGAAGCTCACGTCGACGCCGTCGAGGATGCTGTCGTTGTCGGAGTCGCGGTCGAGGGCGTCGATGGCGTTGTCGCCGTCGGTGTTGACGAGGTTGCCGCCGTTGGTCTCGACGAAGTCGTCCAGGCTGTCGTTGTCGGAGTCGCGGTTGCCGGGGTCGGTGCCGAGCACGCAGGACTCCCGGAAGTCGATGAGCTGGTCGCCGTCGGAGTCTCCCAGCGGGTTGGCGGCGACGACCTCGATGGAGGTCGAGGAGCGGGAGCTTGCGAAGGTGTAGGTGTCCAGGGCGGCCTGATCGCCCTTGCTGTCGGCATCGAGGTTGAAGTTGCCCCACGAACGGGCGTTGACGTTGGGGATCGCGGCGGCGTTGGGGTCGCCCGAGTCGATGCCCAGCGGCCCCGAGGACTCAAGCCCGAACTGGCCGTTGGGCATCAGGACGGCCCGGCTCTGGACCAGCGCGTCGTCCCAGAACATCCGCAGCGGGGTGCGCGAACGATCCTGGTTGACCATGAACATCCGCAAACCCTCGTAATTCGTCTCGATATCAATACCAAGATAGTGGGTTTCGCCGACGAGGATGTTGACCTGGCACTCGTAGGTGCCCGGCTCGACGATATCGCCATTGCGGGTCGTCCCGTTCCAGGGGACGGCGTTCCGGCCCACCCGGGAGGCGCCCGAGATCACGTGATCATCGGGGTTGGTCGGGTCAAAGACGCCGTCTCCGTCGAGGTCGCACACGACCTGGAAGGTGGCCTGGACGTTGGTGTTGAAGACGAAGAGGCTCGACGTCTGGCCAGGCAGCACCTGGTTGCAGCCCAGGAGCGTCTGGCTGCCGAAGAAGCCAAAGTCGGTCACCTCCGGGGTGATGAAGGAGTAGGTGGCGTCCTCGGGGGGGTTGAAGTAGACCGGGAAGAAGGGCAGCGTCACCGAGGGGACGGGCTCCAGCGGCACGCTGCGGCCCGAGTTGTTCTGGATCCCGGTCTGGTTGACCAGCAGCGAGAAGATGAAGCCCGCCAGCCCCCTGTAGCGCAGCTCGACGACCGAGGTGGTGGTGCCGCCGCCCGGGACCTTGGCGAAGAAGCTCGCGTTGGTCGCCCGGTCCTGGCTGAAGTTGCCCGCGTCGAACTGCCACTGCAGCGAGGAGACGCGGCCAATCCGAACCTGCCCATTGCGCCTGTCCTCGACCGAGACGTCCCAGGTCGTCCCCGAGACCTGATCGCTGCTGAGCAGGCCCGTGTAGACGCCGCCGACGTTCGCCAGCGCGTTGAGCGCCTGGCCCGAGGTCATCGTCCCGATCACGACGTTGTTCGAGGCCCGCAGCGTCAGAGTCCCGGTCCCGACCCACCGCACCCGCTCGTTGGCCGGATCGAGGATGTCGATGTTGATCGCGGTGTTGCTCCGCAGCCCCTGGTTGGTCCCGATCTCGAAGCTGCCTTCCGCTCTGGCGACCGAAGAGAGGCCCACCCCAAGGATGATCCCGATCGCCAAAGCGCTGATCAAGGTGGATGATCTTCTGGATATCATGGCGTCCCTCGCGCTCCTCGTGCTGCGCTCCCCAAAGAATGTTCTCGGCGGATCTCCGACCCACGGCCTCGCTCTGCGGATGGTTGTCGCCTTGCTTCACCACCATGTCTAGCAGAGCCCCGAGGTTTTTTCCTCTCGACGCACAAAAAACAGGCGCCTCAAGCTCGCCTCGCCGCGCCCCATTGCCCTCGTCGAGAGGGCCGCGAGCGCCCCAGGCGGGCTCAACGCCACCGCCGGATCCCCTTGGTCTGCCCACCCGGCGATCCCCGGAGCGAGGGCCGCCTGAGCCCTTGCCACGGGGCCAAATTTTCAGTAGTGTTGCGCAGGACACGAGAGGTTCAACAACGAGGAAGGAGTGGTCCATGGCAGCAGGCCGAAGCCCCAAGATCGTCCGTATCAAGGCCGACAGGTCGGTGTTCTTGTGGGAGAAAGATGACATCTACTGGCCCGGCCGGGTCGCCTTCGTCCGCCTGGAGGAGCGCGACGTCGTCGTGGGGGAGCGCTACGGCGACCGCAGCGTCGAGTCCCGATGCCACCCGGCCGACTTCATCGACGGTTGCTTCCAGGCGACGATCCAGGAGACCTTCGACGCCGCCACGCTCGCCGAGGTCATCGCCGAGGTCAAGGCCCAGGCCGTCGGCCTCACCCCGCGCAGACCCGCCGACCGCCCCGAGCTGGTCTGGGCCGACCGGCAGCGCGCCGCCGAGGCCGCCGCCAGCGCCGCCAGGGCCGCCAAGGCCGCCAAGGCCATCGAGCCCGCCGCCCAGGCCGCCGCCAAGGCCGCCGCGCCACCTGCCGCAAGCGCGCCCGACGCCACCGTCAAGCCCGCCCATCAGGACAGCGCGCCCGACGCCACCGTCAAGGTCGCCAAGAAGGCCGCGATGGCGGCCTCGAAGCCCGCGACGGCGGCCTCGAAGCCCGCGCCGGTGGAGGCCGCCGCGCCTCCTCCCGAAGCACAGGCCGCGCCCCCCATCGTCCGCCGCAAGGCGGCGCGGGCTACCCCAGCCCGCGCGCTCAGCGCGCTCGCGCCTGCGCCCGCCGAGGGCCGCGCCAACGTCGCCCTGACCAGCAGCCGCGCCATCGACCTCGCCCTCATGATGGCCCTGAAGAGCATCACGGGCGAGGACACCGGCACCCTCAAGTCCCGCCTCGAAGACCTCCCCATGCTCCTCAAGGCCAACGCCACCCTGCCCGAAGCCCAGGCCATCAAGAAGCGCCTCGGCGCCCTCGGCGCCATCGTCAAGTGGCACGCATAGACCACCCACCTCCTCTCTGAGCGCACACCCTGTCGCGGGAGGCGAGGGCGGCGCGCCCGTCCGTCGCGGCGGGGCTGCGTTCAGAAGGAGGAGTCGAGGGGAGAGTCGGCGGCAGAGCGCAGGGCGAAGGGTCAGCGGACCACCGCGATGAGGGCACGAGGCCGCTGGTCCGGTTGCGCTGGCCGGCGCGGCGCAGGGAGGCTACTGGCCAAGCAGCCGGCAGTTGTTGGGGTTCGGGGCGGGCTGGACGCGCCACGTGTCCGGGCCGGTGCGCTCCACCGACGAGCCCTCGCCGGCCCCGATGATGTCGGGATCGACGATCTGCCCGTCCTCGTCCAGGAAGCCCGAGTCATTGCGCGCGCCGTAGATCAGGGCGTCGATGGGGACGGCGGCGGAGGTGAGCTCCTCGCCCCTCAAGGCGAAGAGGGCCACGGCGTCGGCGATCTCCCCGGTGGCGTTCTGCATGTTGAGCCCGCCGCTGATCGACAGGTCGTAGGTGGGGAATCCGTTGCTGGAGTTGCTGTCGGGGCCGCCGACGACGAAGCACTCTCCAGGGTCGAGGCCGCCGGAGAGCGGGACGATCTTGCTCAAGTAGCTCTCGCCGCCGATCCCGAGGGTGTAGCCCGACAGGTTGATGAAGGCCCCGGTCCCGTTGAAGATCTCGATCCACTCGCGCTCTCTGTCGTCTCCGAGCACGTTGTAGAGCACCTCGGAGATCATCAGCCGCGCTCCGGGATCCTCGGCGCAGGCGCCGTCGAGGCAGCGCATCGCCAAGGCGCGGCAGTCGGCGCGCCGCTCGACGATGGAGAAGTCGCACGTGTTGGATTCCATGTCGCACCGCCCCGCGCCGTCGTAATTGACGGAGGTGTCGCCGTCGCAGAAGCCCTGGGGCATGACACAGCCGGCGCCGCCGCACAGGGAGACGCACTGGCTCTGACGGCACACCCGCCCGAGCGCGGCGCAGTCGGTGGCCACCTCGACATCCCGGAAGCTGCATCGGCCCGTGGCCGCCTCGCAGACGCCGTCTGCGCGATCCCTCAACGCAAAGTCGCCCATGCACTCTGGCTCCCTGGCCGGGCATTCGACGCCCTGGCACAGATCATCGACGCAGCGCTCGTCGACGCAGACCTGCCCGACAGGGCACCTGTCGCACTCAACCTCCGGCTCGGCCTCCGGCTCGGGATCGTCGGGCTCGGGATCGTCGGGCTCGGGATCGTCGGGTTCGGCATCATCGGGTTCGGCATCATCGGGCTCGCCCGGCTCGGGTTCGCCCGGCTCGGGTTCGCCCGGCTCGGGCTCGCCCGGCTCGGGCTCTGGGGAGAAGCCCTGGCGAGGCTCGAAGGTGGCGCTGTCGATGGGCACGGCGCCATTGCAGGCCCACAGCGACACCCCGAGCGAGGCGAGCAGGCCGACGCCGAGGAGGAGGGAGAGATTTGATCGCGCGACCATCTGGAGAAGATCCGGGGTTGAACCTGCCGCCGAGTCAAGGCGCCCTGCGTTGGGCGCCCTCTCCAGAGAGCCCGGCCGTCAGCAGGGGCGCCTTCGACGACAGCCTAACAGAAAGCCGGGCCTCATCCACCCCCGAACTCGGGCTTGAGGACCATCATGGCCAGGATCCCGAGCAGCGGCAGGACGGCCAGCGAGCCCCAGACCGCCCAGACCTTCACGGTCGGCTCCAGCGCTTCGGGCAGCGGGTCGTCCAGCTCCCCCTCGCACAGGCGCCACAGCTTGACCTGAAGCGGCATCACGACGCTGGCCAGCACCCCGGAGATCCCGAAGAGCACGAGCGTCGCGATCAGCCAGTTGGCGCCATAGAGCCCGCCCCAGGGCGGAAGCATGACGACGCCGTTGACCACCGCGAGCAAGAAGCCCGGCCCGGTGAACCACACGTCGGCCCAGACCACGCCCCGGATGGCGAAGCGCACGAAGGCCGGCCGCTGCATCCGGCTGGCCAGCCCCGACCAGAGCCCCGTGACGACGACATTACCCAGGAACATGATCGCCCCGGTGATGTGCAGCAGCTTGTGCCACTTGTAGGGCAGGACCATCGGGATCTCCACGCCCGAGGCCGCCAGCCCGAAGGCAACCCCCATGACCGCATAGAAGCCGAACATGATCTTGAAAGGCAGCGCGATCTTCATCCCGACACCTCGCCTTCAGGTCGATGTCTCACCATGGCGCCACTGTAGCGGCAACTGGGGGTGTTCAAACAGATTTTTGACGGGAGAGGCTACTTTTCGGTTTGGAAGACGGGCTCCCAGCCTGCGGGGGAGCCTTGCTCGATGAGGCGGGCGCAGCGCTCGATGTAGCGCCGGGAGGGCGGGTCGCCCTCGGGGCGCGCGGCGTCGACGCCCTCGAAGCCCGCGCGGGCCTCTTCGAAGCGGCTGCCCTCGAAGGCGTCCAGGGCCGCGTGGTAGAGGTCGATCCAGGCGCGATCGCCGAGGCGCTCGGGCGCGAAGGCCTCGTAGATGTCCAGCGCCTCGGACTTGCCCTGGACGCGCAGGCGGCCGAAGCGCCGCCAGACGATGTCCTGCCGATCGCGGGTCAGCTCCACGGTGAGGGCGCAGAAGAGGTTCCGGGTGCCGCACTGGCTCACGGCGCCCTCCAGCCGCGCGGCGAGGTTCACCCTGTCGCCGAGGATGGTGTAGGACAGCCGCGACGAGGTCCCGAAGGCGCCGATGAGCGCGACCTCCGAGGAGGCCCCGCCGATCTTCATCTCCTTGAAGTAGGGGTCGTCGAGATCCTCAAGCGCCTGGATGCCGTCCAGGGTCGCGCGCACCACCCTCCAGGCGTGCTCGGGGGCCCCGCCGCTGACCAGATCCCCGCCGCGGAAGGACATGATCGCGTCGCCGATGAACTTGTCGATGATCAGGTCGTAGCGGCGGTGGACCGCCGTGACGACGTCCATGGCGCGCTCAAGGTGGTGCTTGAGCGTGACGAGGTCCCCGCCGAGGCGCTCGACGGTGCTGGTGAAGCCCTTGATGTCGCAGAAGATCACCGTCGCCGGGGCGCGCACGGTGCGATCGTAGGACTCGGGGTGCTTCATGAAGTGCTCGGCGACCTGCTCGGGCAGCGCCACGTTGAGCAGCGAGCGGACCTGCTGGGCGGCGATCTCGGGGATCTGGAAGCGCACCACGACCATCACCAGCAGCATCCCCATCAGGGAGCCGACCACGAGGTAGAACTCCACCTCGCGGGCGCGCTGCATCGCGCCCGCGGCCTCGTCGGCCACCCCGGCGTACAGGCCCGTGACCAGCACCATGAAGAGCACGGTGTAGATCACCACCGAGATCACCAGAGCGCGGTTGAACGCCCGCGTCTCGGGCGTGATCTGCGCCCCCTGCTTGACGAACTTGAAGACCTTGAGCGTGCGCAGCACCCTGAGCGCCCGAAGCGTCCTCAAGATGCGAAAAAGCCTGAAACCGCGTACAAAATAGAGCCCTTGACCCGCAGCCGGCAAGATCGCCAGAGAGCTCAACACCGGCAAGGCCGAGATCAAGTCGATGACGAACCACGGCCCGCGCAGGTAACGACCCCGCTGCACGGCCACCTTGAGCACCAGGTCCGCCACGAAGATCAGATCCAGGCTGAGCGCCACCGCCTCGTAGACCTTCTTCAGGCCCATGTGGGACCAGACGCCCATGAGCTCTGCCAGGTAGGACAGGACGGCGAGCCCAGCCAGCCCGAGCACGTAGCCCTCCGAACGTTCGATGAAGCCTTCGAGCCCTCTTGGCCCACCGCGCTCCTGCACCATCCGCTCCCCCCATGAACTCCAGGACGACCGGAGGATATCCAGCGGCGCCCCTCGGTCAAGGTCAACCTCACAACCACGCGGCGGCTACCTCGCGCTCACGGCCCGTCCACCCGGCAGGTCACAAAACCCGCCTGGGGCACGTCGCAGCGCACCAGCGGGGACTCGACGGTCATCGACGGAGAGGGTGGCTCCTTGAGACACGAGAGCGAGCCATACCACATCCGCTCTCCCCAAGCGCTGTTCTTGATCGGGAAGATCACCCACCACCCCGACCGCTCGCCCAGACACGCCGCCTCCAACGACGGGCACGCCTCCAGCGTCGCGCTCCACGCCCGCGCCCAGCCCTCAGCCTCGTAGGTCGTCCTGCGCTTGACCCCGCCCCTGAGCGCCTCCCGACCTTCCCCCGTCACGAAGGCCAGGTGGAAGCTGTTGCCAGCCTCCCGCAAGGTCGAAGCCAGCCGCGCCCCGCAATCGCGCGCCAACGCCCCCTCCAGCGACAGGCCCCACACCACCGACTCGAAGCCCTCGCCCTCCTCCCCCTCGACCCGCGCCCTGATCTTCAGCGCCGGCGCCACCTGCGGCCCGCCCTCCTCCCCTTCAAGCTCCGGGTCGCCCGCCTCCTCATCCCCGATCTCGACCCCTTGGCCTCCTCCCTCCTGACCGCCCGCGCGGCCTCCCTCCTCCTCACCCCCCAACGGCGACCCGCCCCCCGAGGGATCGACCTCGACCGCCTCGTCCTCCAGAGCCACGCCCTCGGCGGGCTCCTCGGGCGACGCCCCGCCCGCTTCGCTCCCGGGCGGCAGCGATCCGCCTTCCTCGGCGACGCCCTCCCCAACGGCGCCTCCCTCGGCGGCGCCTTCCCCGGCGGCGCCTCCCTCGGCGGCGCCCTCCCCCGCAGCGCCTTCCCCGGCGGCGCCCCTCCCGGCGGCGCCCTCCCCCGCAGCGCCCCCCTGCCGCCCGGCCGCCTCGGGCCGCTGGCCCTCGTCGACGCGCCAATCGGGGTCCGCAGGCGCCGACCCCGCCGCGCGATCCCCGGCCACCCCCGCAGGCGGCGATGGTAACACCTCGAGATCCTTGATCATTGCGCCAACCAGCAGGCCCATGATCAGGAAGATCGCCGCCGTGACGAGCTGAACGGGGATCTCGATCCTGTAGGGCCACACGACCCTGTCGGTCTCCTCGCGCCGCTGAATCACCACCGCCGTGACGTTGTCCCGCCCCGCCCTGCTCAACGCGTCCTGCACCAGCGAGCGCGCCGCCTCCTCCGGCTCGGCCCCCGCCGTGGCCTGAAGCCACGCAGGCACCCGCGCGAGGTTCTCCAGCTGCGCGTAGAAGCCCTCCGTCGCCAGCACCACCCTGTCCACGCCCGGCGTCGACGCCGCAGACACGAAGCGCTCCGAGGGCTCAAGCCGCCCCGGGTGCATCCCCAGCCAGTGCGTGACCGCCCCCTCCTCGTCCCGGTGCTCCGGCCCCAGCAGCGACATCCACACGCCCCGCGACCGCCCCCACGCCCTCCCCCCGCCCACATGGGCCGTCCACGCCCCCCCGTCCTCGCGCAGCAGCACCGCCGCGAGGCTCGCCCCGCCGGCCTCCCCCGCCCCCTGGTGGTCCTCGTAGCAGCGCGCCGCCGCCGCCAGCAGCGCCTCCCTCACGCAGCCCCCGTCCGTGAGCGCCTCGCGCGCCAGCCCGAAGGCGCGCTGCTCCATCAACTCGGTGAGCTTGTGGACGAAGACCGCGCAGGCCAGCTGCGCCGTCGCCGACGAGCGATCCCAGCGCCCGTCCCCGTCGGCCACCACCGCCACCACGCCGCCCGGCACCCGCGCGCTGAGCCAGTGGTCCTGCTGCGACCAGCACCCTCGCCCGTCCACGCGACCCCCATCGTGGGAGAAGCCCCCGATCTCCATCCTCGCCCCGCGACTGGTCCCGTAGCCCGCCAACGCCCCCTCCCTCAACCGCCCACACCCCAGGCCGCCACCGCGCACAGCGCCGCGCACAACAAGAGCAGCAGCCGCTGCGCCCACCCGCGCCGTGCCCCCACGCGCGAGGCCAGCAGCCGATCGCCCCAGTGCGAGGGCGACTGCAGCAGCCTCAAGACCCGCTCGGTGTGCTGGCGCAGCGCCAACAGCCGCTCGCGCACCACCGCCGGCTCATCCTCCAGCGCCCCCCGCGCCTGAAGCGCCGATCGCGTGGCCTGGGCGACGTGGAAGGACCACCGCGCCCGCGACGGCGTCAACGCCCCCGTGTTGTGGGCCTGCGCGTCCAGCCACCCGCCCAGCCACGCCCGGTGGCGCGGCGCCAGCTCCCCCCCCTGCTCCGACAGCGCCTCCAGGCGGCGGCGCACCCCCTCAAAGAGCCTCGCCAGCGCCGCGTCCTTCAAGACGTCCTCCCCGAAGCCCCGCACCGAGAGCCCCTCCAGGCGCTTGCTCAAGAGCGCCCCAAAGGCGTTCTGAGGGCCCATCGGCGCCAGCACCACCAGCGCCTCCTGCGCCCTGATCCCCTGCTCGCCCGACAGCGCCCTGCGCAGCAGCCGCCCGAAGCGCGAGCCGTCCGCCCCCGACCTCGACAACACCGCCGGCCCGTGGATCGCCAGCCTGACGACGTAATCCGCCCGACAGATGGCCTCCGCCAGCGCCTCCTGAGCGCTGGACGGCCACCACCACGCGGCAGGATCCATCGGCCCGCGCGGCCACCCCACCCACAGCCGCTGAACGCCCAGCGCGCCCAGCGGCCGCAGCCACCCCGCCGCCGCACCCGCCGCGCAGCACACCCCCACCAGCCCCGGCGACGCCCCCGTTCGACCCACGAACCACCACCACGCCGACGCCGCCACCGCGGCGTTGACCAGCGCCCCGAACGCCATCGCCCGACCCGGCTGGATCAACACCTGGCCGACCTCGAACAACTCCCCGCAGGGCCTCCACGGCGACGCGACCCTGTCGATCCCCAGCGAGGTCAACGCCGTCCCCAGCACCGCCACCGCCACCGCCAGCTCCAGCGGCGCCGTGTCGAAGCGGTAGGGCAGCAGCGCCACCACCAACCCCGCCGTCAACCCCGCGCCCATCACCAGCCAACGCCGCGCCTCACCCACGGACAGCGCGTCCGCCGCCCGGAACCCCCCCTCGCTGCGATGCCTGAGCGCCTGACCGTCCGCGATCGCCGACCACGCCCCCACCACCAGCGGGACCACCACCAGCGCCCTCAACTCCACATGACGGATCGCGCCCAGCAGCGCGTAGACCAGGTGCATCGCCCACAACCCGAGCGCCCAGCCCCACCCCGCCGGCTCCGGCCAGCTCCAGACCCGACGCCCCAGCGCCCCCTCCACGTCGCCCTGCCCCATCGCCTGCAAGAGCGCGTCTTCAGGGGGCTCCACCTCGGCCGGCTCGACCTCGGGCGCCGGCGAGGCCGCCGGCCGCGTCAACCTCGACCAGCCGACCCTGTCCGGGTTCGGGGACACCTCGATGATCCCCCCCGCCCCCTCCAGCCTCGCCGGCAGCAACCCCACCTCGTCGATCGCCACGAAGCCCTCGCCTCCGCTCGACCGATAACACCACAACAAGCGGACCTCGCCTCCCTCCCCCAGGAAGGCCTCCATCGGCCGCTGCCCGCCCCGGTGCCTCAACACGAAGTCGGCCCGCTCCGCCTCGGGCATTCGCCGCAAAAAGAACAACAACTCCCGGGGGTTGAACGCGCCCTCGCCGATCTCGGGGTGGCTGTAATCCCACCCCGTCACCACCGGCACCCAAGGGCCTCGCGGCGTCGGCGCCACGTCCAGGCGCTCGGCGCCCTCGGCGCAGAGCGCCCCGATGGCCTCAAAGCTCCTCCTCACTGGCGCCTGCGCCGACTCCCTGTCCCGCACCCACCAGAAGAGCGCGCCGCCCTCCTCCTCGACAGCCTGGACCTCTTCGGCGACCCGCGCGCCGACGCCCTGCGCCTCAGCGGCCTGCGCTGGCAGGGAAGACCTCGCCTCGACGGCCTGGCCCTCATCCTGGGCCTCGTCGGCCCGCTCTCGTCCAATGGGGTCTTCCATGAGCCACGATCCTGAGCGCGTCCTTGAGATATTGTGCGCCATTTGCTGATCGCAGTCACGGCGACGCCCCTCCCGCCGAACGCCCCACGGGGAGCGCGGAGCGCTCGGCGGGGCGGCGGACCCTTGAACCGCCAGGGACCCAACCTGCAGAGCCGCCAGCGTACTCGACGCCGTCCTTTGACGGGGGACGTCAGGAGCGCTAGGCTCTGCGCTCGTTGATCGACCCTGGCGCGGACGCCCGACCTGCGCCGCGGATAAAAACACAATGAAACGAGGTGTTTGCAGTATCAACCTCCTCGCGGCGCTGGCCCTGTTCTCCTGCGGGGAGCTTGAGAAGTCGCCGGCGGAGACCTGCGCCGTGGAGGGTGCGTCGCTCGACCTGGGGGAGTCGACCTACGACCCCTTCCTGTGCCAGCGGTGCACCTGCGCGCACGGCGGCCGCTTCGAGTGCGCGCCGGCCGACTGCCCCGGACCTGGTGAGCCCGAGGCGAGCGCCTTCCAGAGCCCGCCGAGGGCGCCGACGCGCGCGTCGATTCGACACATCGACGCGGACGAGCGCGTCGAGCGCTGCTTTGATCGCGACGGCGACGGCTTCTACGGCTGCGTCGACCCCATGATCCCTCAGCGCCCCCATCAGATCGACTGCGACGACAACCTGGCCACGACGCAGCCCGGCGGCGTCGAGTTCGACGGCAATGGCTTCGACGACGACTGCGACGGCCTCGTCGATGAGGTCGAGCCCTGCCCCTGCCCGACGCTGCCCCTGCGCCGGGCCGCCGACGCCCTTCAGATGGTCGACGCGCTCGGCCTCTGCGGCGCCGCCATGTCCGACATCGCCCTCGACGGCGACCCTCGCCAGTTCGCGGTCCTCAAGGGCGACCCCTGGCTCGGCAGGCAGGACACCGGGGCCTGCCTCGCGGCCCTGTCCACGGGCGTGACCGACCCGACGCATCCGGACTTCCGCGTCGGCGGGGTGCAGCCCGGCCAGAGCTTCGAGGTGCGCTCGCCGGACCCCGCCGACGCCCAGGAGCTCGTGCAGGACGTGGCGATCTGGCGCTTGAGGCTGACGCCGCCGCCCAACGCGCTCGGCCTGGAGTACCGCTTCATGTTCGTGTCGGCCGAGTGGCCCGAGTACCTCTGCCACGTCTTCAACGACGCCTTCACCGCCTTGCTGACCACCGACGCCCTGCACGAGCGAGCGCCGACCAACATCTCATTTGACGAAGACGGGCAGCGGATCACGATCAACACGACCTTCTTCGAACACCCCGACGACTGGACCGTGGATCTGGAGGTCACCCCCTTTGGCAAGATCCACGAGGCCCAGTGCCTCGTGCAGTCCCTCCAGCCCATGTTCCACCAGCCCGGCTGCGCGCTGCCGGCCTACTGCGCCTCCCCCGAGAGCCTGCGGCGCCGAGGCTCAGGCTCGGGGTGGCTGACGACCCGCGCCCCCATCGCCCAGGGCGAGCCCGAGATCGAGCTGGTCTTCTCGGTCCACGACGGCTCGGACGGCCTGCTCAACTCCATGGTCCTGCTCGACGGCTTCCGCTGGCTCCCCTGGTCGCCCGCCGTCGGCACCGCCAAGGAGTAGCCCCCTTTTGCAACCTCGACGGCGTGCTTAATCGATGAGCCCCGCCGCGAGGAGCCCAGAAGATGCGACAGCCAGGACAGCTGCGAACCCCCGATGCCCCCCAGGGCGCAGATCGAGGTGAGGACGCCCGCGGCGTCATCGATGTCGTCTTCGACATGGAGACGCAAGACCCGGACGACTTCTTGACTCTGCTCTTGCTGCTGGGCCACCCGAGGGTGCGCCTCAAGGCGGTGACGATCACGCCGGGATCGGCGACGCAGGTGGGGCTGGTGCGCGAGGCGCTGCGCTGGTTCGAGGCCGACATCCCGGTCGGGGCCGGAGATCTCGATCACCCCAAGTCGTGCGTGTCGAGCTGGCATGAGCGGGCCTATGGGCCTGTCGCGGCCTCCCTGGAGGCCGAGCGGGCCGATGTGGTGCTGGTGCGGTGCTGCGACGCAGGCACGACGCTCCTGACGGGGGCGCCGGTCAAGAACCTGGGCGCGGCGATGGAGCACCCGGACTTCCACGTCGGGCGCTGGGTGGCGCAGGGGGGCTTTGCCGGCGAGGGGGTGGTGCCGCGAGAGCGCCAGCTGGAGAAGTTCAGAGGGATGACGACGTGCCCGACCTTCAACCTCAACGGCGCCCCGAGAGCGGCGTTGAGGGCGTTGACGCACCCGGGGATCGGGGCGCGGCGCTTCGTATCCAAGAATGTCTGCCACGGGGTGGTCTACGACGCGGCGATGCACGCGCGGATCGCGCCGCTGCGACACGAGGCGTTCCACCTGGGGCGGATCTGGCAGGGGATGGAGGCCTTCCTGTCGCACAAGCGGAGCCAACGACCGCAGCCGGCGGTGCTCCCGGCGTCCGGCGAGGTCCGGCTGGTGGACCAGCGCGGCGATTACCGGGGCGTGTTGGGGGTGGACGAGGCGCGGCGCGCGGCCGAGGAGGCGGGGATGGCGCTGTGGTCGATGCGCCAGCGCGGGCCGATGCCTGCGGTGCGGATCGGCCCGATGCCGGACGAGGAGGCGCAGGAGGTGGGCAAGAAGTTCCACGATCCGCTGGCGGCCTGCTGCGCGATCGATCCGGGGGTGGGGCGCTGGGCCGAGGTCGAGCTGTACCGGGAGCGTGGGGCGTGGGGGTCGAGGCTCGCGCCGGGCTCGGGGGTGTGGATCATCGTCGATTACGACCCTGAGCGCTTCTTTGAGGTGTTGACGGCGCGGCGCGTCTGTTGACGTCAACCTCCAACGGTCGCACAACCAGTGGGGCGCGAGCAGGGCGCGTCGGATCGACGGGGGGGTCTCATGAAGAGGGTTTGGGTGGGGTTGATGGCGCTGGCTGCGCTGGCGGCCTGCGGCGAGGACACCTCCCCGGCGCTGGCGCCGGGGGCCGACGTGGGCGGCCAGGGCGACGACGCGGGGCTCGTCGACGTCGGCCCTGACGACGCGGACGAGGGCGCTGACGCGCTGGCGCCCGACGGGGCGCTGGCGGACACGGGCGGGGAGGAGATCGAGGAGCCGGACGCGCCGCAGGAGGAGGTCAGCCGGGCGCGCGAGCAGCTCGACTGGGTGTTGTCGGTGATCAACGGGCCGGCCAGGGTCTTGAGCGTCGGCGAGGTCGAGGAGCACTTCGCACCGCAGTTCCTCAACCAGGTGCCGGCCGACGATCTGATCGAGATCATGGGGCAGCTCCGATCGGAGGTCGCGCCCTTGCGGGTCGACGGGGTGCTGGCCGAGCCGGATCCCTTCAACCTGTCGGTGCGCGCCGAGGGGCCCCGGGATCTCTGGTTCAGGATCACGGTGGCGACCGAGCGCGCGACGCCATTCCGGATGGTGGGGCTGCTCTTCGAGGCGGCGCCCCAGTTCAACCCGAACAGGCCGGCGGACTTCGAGGAGCTGGCCGAGCGCATCGGCGCGGCGGCCTTGAGGTCAAACTTCCTGGCCGCGGAGATCGTCGACGGGCGCTGCGAGCCGGTGGGCGCCCGCGCGGCGGATCGGGCGCTGGCGCTGGGATCGACCTTCAAGCTCTACATTCTGGGCGCGCTGGCCGACCGGATCGAGGCGGGAGAGATGGGCTGGGAGGACGAGCTGGCGATCCAGGAGGCGCGCAAGAGCCTGCCCTCGGGGAGGCTGCACCAGGAGCCGGAGGGGACGCTCTTGACGCTGGAGGAGATGGCCGGGTTGATGATCTCGATCAGCGACAACACGGCCACCGATCACCTGCTCTTCCACCTGGGCCGCGGCGCGGTCGAGGACTTCCAGGCCGAGATGGGCCACGGCGCCCCGGCGCTCAACACCCCCTTCCTGTCCACCCGCGAGCTCTTCCTGCTCAAAGGCGCGCTGACCCGGCCGCAGGCCCTGGACTACATCGCGCTGGACGCCGAGGGCCGCCGCGCCTTCCTCGACGGGGAGCTGGCGGGCCGCTCGTTGCGCGAGGTGCGGCCCTGGAGCTTCCCCACCTTCGTCGACGAGCTGGAGTGGTTCGCCTCCCCGGAGGATCTCTGCGGCGCCATGAGCAGCCTCAAGCTGCTCTCCGAGGCGCCGGGCGGCGAGCCCGTGGCGCAGATCCTCTCGATCAACCCCGGGATCCCCTTCGACGCGCAGGCCTGGCCCTTCATCGGCTTCAAGGGCGGCTCGGAGCCGGGCGTGCTGAACCTGACGTGGTTGCTCAGGCGCGAGGACGAGCGCTGGTTCTTCCTCACCCTCGGGCTGGTGGATCCCTCGGCCCCCATCGACGAGGCCGCCGCGATCAACCTGGCGGGCTTCGCCGCCCTCTTGCTGGCCGAGGTCCCCTGAGAAGGGCGAGCGCCCCGTCGCGCGATCTGGAGTCTCGATGGCATTCCTCCCCGCCATGATCATCGCGATCGCCGCCGTCGTCATCGGCGTCGCCGCCCTCATCGTCTTCCTGGCCGGGCGCAAGGGCGTGCCGGGCTTCGGCCACTCCGTGCTCCAGGACATCGCAAGCCATCACAAGGGCCGCCACGACGAGGGAGAGCGGAGCGTGCGGCTGGAGCACCGCCGCTGCCGGATCACGGTCAAGCATATCCTGGGCAAGCACGCGCACTTCACCGTCTCGCTCAACCCGCCGGAGGAGGGCTACCCGAGCGCCTTCACGCCGATGGACGAGGAGACGTGGGGGCGCCCCATCCGGCTCGCCCACCTGCCGACGATGCGGCTGACCCGCGAGCGGCTGAGCAACCGCGTCGGCAAGTGGCTGATGCTCAACAGGGAGCTCCAGACCGGCGACGGCGACTTCGACAAGGCGGTCTACGTCCACACCAACGCGCCGCCGGAGGTCATCCACCAGATCCTGCGCCGACCGACCACCCGCGCCGCGATCATGAGGCTGCTGGACGCAGGCTACACCTCCGTCGACCTCTTCACCGCCCAGGCGCCCGTCTCGGTCACCAGCCCGAAGCCCGTCCCAGGGGCCTTCCAACAAGGCGCCTTCGAGGGGCAGCTCGACGCGCTCTCGATCATCGCCGAGGGCCTGCCCAGCGTCGAGGTCGAGCGCACCACGGGCCAGATCTGGACCCGCGCCACGTCGATCGCCCTGACGGCGGCCCTGCTCTCCCTGGCCGGCTTCGTCCTCTTCATGGTCACGAAAGACACCTGGCCGACGCTTGGCGACGTCTCTCTGAGCGAGGGCTTCCTGATCGGCGCGGGCCTGTGGCTGCTGGCCTTGCCCGTCCTGATGCTGACCATGCGCGGCTTCTCCAACTCCTTCTCGACCTTCTGCGTGGCCGCCGTCTGCCTCTCGGTCGGCCTGCCGGCCACCGCCATCACCGCGGCGAGCAGCCTCAACGCCCTTCTGGACGACTCCCCCACGCTCCTGGTCGAGGCCCGGGTCGTGGACAGGAGCGCCACGCGGGGCAAGAACAGCACGACCTACCGCCTCAGCCTCGACCCCGGCGTCCACGGCCCTCGCACGGACCTGAACGTCGACGAGGATCTCTACTCGATGACCACCGTGGGCGACCGCGTCACCCTCGTGACCCACGAGGGCGCCTTCGGGTGGCGCTGGATCGACAAGATCATCCCCTGACTCCGCGGCGCCTTGGCTCCGGACCCTCAGAGCCGACGGGTCGGCGTCGATCGCTCAAGGTCCCCAGATCGCCACTCTGACCCCGACGACGACCTCGCCCTTGTCGGAAGGGGCTTCCCAGACCACTGAAAATCTGGCAAGATACTGACCCGTCGCGAGACAAGGAAGGAGGCGCTACAAGGCAGCCCCCCATCACCCCGGACAGGAGGAGCGCACGTGTCAGCGGATCAGATCGGGACCATCATCGAGCGCCTCAAGGCCCGTTGGCCCCAGGCCACCTACGAGCTTGACTGGCAGACCCCCGAGCAGATGCTCGTGGCCACCTCCCTGGCGGCCCAGTGCACCGACGAGCGCGTCCGGGCGGTCACCAAGACCCTCTTCGTCAAGTACCCCGACCCGAAGTCCTTCGCCGAGGCCGATCCGGCCGAGCTTGAAGAGGAGCTCAAGCCCACGGGCTTCTACCGCCAGAAGACCAAGGCCGTCCTGTCCATCAACAAGGCCCTCGTCAGCAAGCACGGCGGCAAGATCCCGCGCGACATGGCCAAGATGGTCAAGATCAGCGGCGTGGCCCGCAAGACCGCCAACGTCGTGCTCAACTGCTGCTTCAACGACCCCACCGGCGTCATCGTCGACACCCACGTCCATCGCGTCAGCCAGCGCATGGGCCTGTCGAAGCAGTCCACCCCCGAGGCCATCGAGCAGGACCTCATGGCGCTGGTCCCCCAGGACGAGTGGACCTTCTTCGGCCCCGCCATGGTCCTGCACGGCCGCTACACCTGCACGGCCAAGAACCCCGACTGCGCCGACTGCGTCTACCTCGACCTCTGCCCCCGCGTCGAGGTCGACGGCCCGCGCCCCGAAGGGCCCCCCAGGCTCCCCCCGCCCGTGACCAGCGAGCCCGATCTCGACGCCTGGGTCCAGGCCCTCGGCCCCGAGTTCGACAAGCCCTACTTCAAGAAGCTGATGGCCTTCATCGACCAGGAGCGCGCCGAACACCAGGTCTTCCCCCCCGAGGACGAGGTCTTCTCCGCCTTCTCCATGACCGCCTTCGACGCCGTCAAGGTCGTCATCCTCGGCCAGGACCCCTACCACGACGACGACCAGGCCCACGGCCTGTCCTTCTCCGTCAAGCCCGGCGTCAAGGTCCCGCCCTCGCTGGCCAACATGGTCAAGGAGCTCAAGACCGACGTGGGCGCCACCGCCCCGAAGCACGGCTTCCTCGGCGGCTGGGCCAGCCAGGGCGTCCTGATGCTCAACGCCGTCCTGACCGTCCGCGCCCACAGCGCCAACTCCCACAAGGACCAGGGCTGGGAGACCTTCACCGACGCCGTCATCCAGACCCTCAACAACCGCGCTGAGCACATCGTCTTCGTCCTCTGGGGCGGCTACGCCCAGAAGAAGGGCCAGATCATCGACCGCACGAGGCACTCCGTCATCGAGTGCGCACACCCCTCACCGCTGTCCGCCAAGAAGTTCTTCGGCTCAAAGCCCTTCTCACAGACCAACGAGGCCCTCCAGAGCCACGGACAGTCCCCCATCGACTGGAGCCACCTGCCCGACAGGTGACCCACGCCGCACAATAAAAATCAATCACTACAGCCACTTACACCCATAAACTGCGCGGCGCGCACCACATCAGGAGCGACACCATGGCTCAAGTCACCCTCCACGGCTTCCCCCCCAGCAGCTACACCTGGACCGCCCGCGCCATCTGCGCCGCCAAGGGCATCGACGTCGACTTCCAGGCCATCATGCCCCCCGCCCACAAGGCCCCCGAGCACCTCGCCCGGCACCCCTTCGGCAAGGTCCCGGCCTTCTCCCACGGGGACTTCACCCTCTACGAGACCCTCGCCATCGCCCGCTACGTCGACGAGGTCTTCGACGGCCCCGCCCTCCAGCCCGCCGACCCCAAGGCCCGCGCCCGCATGGAGCAGTGGATCAGCGTCATCGACAGCTACCTCTACAACCAGGCCGTCCCCGGCTACATCTTCGCCTACATCTTCCCCCGCACCCCGGACGGCGCGCCCGACACCGCCCGCATCGAGAAGACCCTCCCCGACCTGCGACACACCCTGGCCGTCCTCAACGACGCCCTGGCCGACAGCGCCTGGCTCGCCTCCGACGCCCCCACGCTGGCCGACTACTTCTTCGCGCCGCTGCTGCTCGGCGTCTCCCGCTTCCCCGAGGGCAAGGCGCTGCTCGAAGAGCTGCCGAACCTGGGGCGCTACGCCGGCCAGATCATCAAGAACGACGCCATCATGAGCACCGCCCCCCAGGGCTGACCCTCAAGGCCGGAGCACCTCCACGACCTCGGCCGACAGCCCGTAGACGCTCACCACCTCCCCATCCTCCCGCTCCTCCCCCACCGACAGCCGACCCGCCGCCATGACCGGGAAGTCCGTCGGCTTGACCCCCTCTCCGACCACCTCCACCACGATCCCGTGGTTGATCTTCGGCGCAGCCCCGAAGCAGCAATCCCACAGCGACGACACGATCAAGAAAGACCTGGAGCGCTCCTCCTCGCCCAGCGGCACCATGTAGCCGTTGATCGCCACCTTCGCGCCGTCGAGCGCCAGGACCTCCGCCGGCGGCGCCACCCCCGGCACGTGCTCGTAGCCCTTGAGCACCTCCCAGGATGCGACCGCGTAGCCCCTGGGCGCCTTGACCTCGGGCAATTTCTTGAGCGACGTGAAGAACGCTCCGCCGTCCAGCCGCGCGGTGATGTCGCGCGCGAAGCCCTCCGCGAGCCTCCAGACCAGATCCTCGCGCGCCCCCGCCAGGGGGCGGCCCGCGTCGGCCTTCAAGATCGCGTCCACGGCCTCCTCCGAGGCGATCAGCCGGGTCGACGGCTTCCCCATGCTCTCCGAGGCCAGCGCCTCCTCCAGCGCCGACACGTAGGCCGCTCTGTCGGCCGCCTCGCGGCGACCCTCTCGCACGCCGCTCAAGACCCCGTGGAGCGCCTCGACCACCGCATCCGAGGGGCCATCCTCCTGTCCCGATCCCGGCGACGATCCCCCAGCCCCCAGGGGGCCAGGGGAGCCCTGGCGAGGGGCCTTGAAAACTCTGGCGGCACTGTAACTGTGGGTGTCGCCTTGATTTTTAAGGATGGCGTAGGACAGCGCGAGCGCGAGCACGAAGGCGCAGGAGATCGCGGCGGCGATCGTCAGGGGGCGCTTCATGGGATCACCTCCTGGGGTGGGTTCGGGGTGCAGAGGGCGCGGCTGGACAGCGGAGGGGTCATCGGAGGTTCGCGGCGGCGTCGGTGCGGTAGGCGCGCCAGGCCGGCGCGAGCCCGGCGAGCGCCCCGCAGAGGGTGACGCCGACGAGCAGGAGGGGTTCGGCGGGCAGGAGGCGCAGGGGGTCGGGGGCGAAGCCGGCCGCCGCCGTGACCTGATCGGCGACCAGGAAGACGAGCAGGTGCCCGAGCAGGAGGCCGGCCAGCGCGCCGGAGGCGGCCAGCGCGGCGGCCTCTCCGACGACGACGGCCACGACGAAGCGCCGCCGCGCGCCGAGGGCCCGCAGGATCGCGATCTCGCCGCGCCGCTCGTTCATGGTGTTGTAGATCGCGACCATGACGGAGAGCAGCCCGACGACCACGACCAGCGCCGCGATCCACAGGAAGAGGAGATCGACGCGGCCGACGACGGCCATCAGGCGGCGGACCTCGCGCTCGACGGAGGCGACCTGAAGCTCGGGGCGGTTGCGCAGGCTGCCCAGCAGCAGGGCCTTGTGCATGCCCCCGCGGGGCACCAGGAGGACCGCCGACAGCCCGGGGCGGCCGTCCTGACCGGGCTTGGGCGCGGCGGCGTGCTCGGGGATGCGGTAGAAGGAGTCGAGGTTGATGAAGACGACGGCGTCCAGGGGCGTGCCGGTGGGCTTGAGGATCCCGGTGATCTCCCACAGCGCGGCCTGGGCGTGGGCGTGGAGGCTGTCGAGGCCGTGGGTGGGCTCGATCTTGTCGCCGGGGCGCAGGGCCAGCGCGGCGGCCACCTCGGCGCCCACGACGGCCTGGCGCCGCGCGCCCTCGGGGGGTGCGGGCTCGAGGGCCAGGGCAGACTGGAGGGCGCGGGGATCGACGATAAAGGGGCCGCCGGAGGCGAACTTGCCCTTGGCCGTCTCGGCGGGGGGCAGGGGGAAGCGTGGGTCGAAGGCGGCCTCGGTGGTGCCGACGACGCGGAAGCCGCGGAAGGAGTCGCCGAGGGCGTAGGGGACGGCGAGCCGGGTGGAGGGGTGTCGGTCGAGCTCTTCGAAGACTTCGAAGGGGAGCAGGCCGGGGCTCTGCTCGAGGTGGTAGATGGCGTTGAGGACGAGCTGGAGGGAGGAGCCGGGGGCGCCGACGACGAGCCCGACGCCGCGGCTGGGTTCGAAGCGGCGCTCGAGCTCGGCGCGCAGCAGCAGGATCGCGCACACGAGCATGACGCCCAGTGCCACGCTGGAGGAGGTCAGCGACGAGGCCAGGGGTCGGCCCGAGAGGTTGCGGAGGATCAGCGCCCAGCGGTTCATCGCGGCCTCAGCGGCGGCGGAGCCCGCCGCGATCGGTCGCCCTGGGGTGCGGGGTGTGATCGGGGGTTCATCGCGAGAGGGCCTCCATGGAGACGACGCGCGCGAAGCGGGCCTCGACCTCGGGGTCGTGGGTGACGAGCAGGAGGGCGCTGTCGGCCTGGGCGCAGATCTGCTGGAGGAGATCGAGGGCCTCGCGGCCGCGTCGGGGGTCGAGGTTGGCGGTCGGCTCGTCGGCCAGGACGAGGGCGGGTCGGTTGACGAGGGCTCGGGCGAGGGCGACGCGCTGTCGCTCGCCGACGGAGAGGCGCTCTGGGCGCGCGCGGCGGCGGTCGCCCAGGCCGACGGTCTGGAGCAGATCGGCGGCGCGGGCGCGGGCCTCGGCGCTGCGGCCGCCGGCCAGGGTGTGGGCCAGCGCGACGTTCTCCAGGGCCGAGAGGTTGTTCAGGAGGTTGAAGGTCTGGAAGACGAAGCCGACGTTGGCGGCCCTGAAGCGGTCCCGCTCGGCCTCTGAAATCGCGGCGAGGTCGCGCTGGCCGAATTGGACGCGACCGCGCCGGGGGCGGATGATGCCGGCGATGACGTTCAGGAGGGTGGTCTTGCCGGAGCCGGATCGGCCTCGGATGCAGAGCTGCTCGCCGGCCTCGACGCGCAGCTCGGGGACGGAGAGGGCGGTGAAGGGGGCGCCGCCGGGATCGGAGAAGACGACCTCGATGTCTTCGAGCTTGAGCACCGCGCGGTCTCCGAGGCTGGATCGAGGGGCCTGGGCCTGAAAAAATGCCCCTGGCGCCCTAGCCTGGGGTGAAAGTGATCGCATGTCCAGACTCAACGTGTATCATGCCGGCGCTCAACGATGAGGGGATCCTTGAGATCGCCGCGTGTCGTTGGGCGCCCTTGCCGGCGGTCCACGATAAGAAGGAGACAACCCCCAATGCGCATCGCCTTTACGCACAACTTCAAGCTCCACGACACGGTCGAAGAGGCCGAATTTGACACCGCTGAGACAGTCCAGGCCATCGCAGCGGCGCTCGAAGGGCTGGGGCACGAGGTCCACCTGATCGACGTCTCAGGGCCAGCCTCGCGGCTCGTGGCGCGGCTGGAGTCGCTGAGGCCCTCTCTGGTGTTCAACACCGCCGAGGGGGAGCACGGGCGCTACAGGGAGGCCTTCTATCCGGCGCTCTTTGAGCAGCTCCGGCTGCCCTTTACGGGCTCGGACGCCTACGCGTGCGCCGTGGCGCTGGACAAGCAGGCGACCAAGCGCATGGTGGGGGCCTACGGCGTGCCCTCGCCCAAATCGCTCTTCGTCGACGCGAACATCAGGCCCTCCTTCGAGGAGCTTCAGATGCCCGTGATCGTCAAGCCGAACTTCGAGGGCAGCTCCAAGGGGGTGACCCAGGAATCGGTGGTGGTCGACAGAGAGCAGCTGGGCGAGGTCGTCGAGGCGCTGCTGGCGCAATTCGAAAGCGGGCTGATCGTCGAGGAGTTCGTCGAGGGCGTGGACGTGACGGTGCCCTACCTGGAGGCAGGCGGCGGGGTGCTCGACGCGGCCTCCTACGTCTTCGACGCCGGAGATCGGGCCTACTCGATCTACGACTACAAGCTCAAGAACAAAGAGAGCCAATCGGTCCATGTCCAGGTGCCGGCCCAGATCCCGGCGGCGAGCGCCGAGGCGGCCTGCGCCTACACCCGGCGGGTCGTAGAGGTGCTCGGCCTGCGGGACATGGGGCGAGTGGACTTCCGCGTGACGCCGACCGGCCAGGTCTTCTTCATCGAGGCCAACGCGCTGCCCTCGCTGGAGCCGGGCGCGTCGATCTACGCGTGCGCCGCGCTCAAGGGGTTCACGACGGTCAAGTCGGTGCTGGATCGCATCATCGAGAGCGCTTGCGTCCGTCAGGGCGTCGATCGGGCGTCGACGTCCACGGCGGCCGGGTACAAGGTGGGGTTGACCTACAACCTCAAGCGCGTCAACCCGGCCGGGGGCGACGACCGCGAGGCCGAGTACGACTCGCCCTCGACGGTGGCGGCGGTCAGAGCCGCGATCGAGCGCGCTGGCCACGAGGTCGTCGAGCTGGAGGCCACCGCAGAGCTGATGACGATCCTGCCGGCCAGCGGCATCGACATGGTCTTCAACATCGCCGAGGGCCTCAGCGGGCGAAACCGCGAGGCGCAGATCCCGGCGATGCTGGAGTTGCTCGGCATCGAGTACACGGGCTCGGACCCCGCGACGCTGGCCATCACGCTCGACAAGGCGCTGGCCAAGCGGCTCGTGCGCGAGGCCGGCATCCCCACCGCGCCCTTCCTGCTGATGCGGACCGGCGACGAGCCGCTGCCGGAGGGCTTCCCCTTCCCGGCCATCGTCAAGCCCAACGCCGAGGGCAGCTCCAAGGGCGTCTCGCCGCGCAGCGTCGTGCGCACCGAGGAGGAGCTGCGCACCTGCGTCCGCGATCTGGCGGGCCGCTACACGCAGCCGATGCTCGTCGAGGGCTTCTTGACCGGCCGCGAGTTCACCATCGCGGTGCTCGGGGAGACGGAGCCTCGGGCGCTGCCGGCGATGGAGATCGTCTTCCTGGCCGGCGCCGGAGAGCTGCCGGTCTACTCCTTTGACCACAAGCAGGAGACGGACCTGTCGGTGCGCAATGATACGCCGGCCAAGGTCGACCCCGAGCTGAACCAGCTCCTGCTCCAGACGGCCCTGGATTGCTTCGAGACGCTCGGCTGCCGCGACGTCGCCCGGATCGACCTGCGCTGCGACGCCCGCGGCATCCCGCACTTCATCGAGTGCAACCCGCTGCCAGGGCTGACCCCGGGCTGGTCGGACCTGTGCCTCATCGCCAACTCCATCGGGATGTCCTACGAGAGCTTGATCCAGGAGATCATGACCCCGGCCCTGCGGCGCCTCCACGTCCAACGTCAGGGTTGACGCCCATGACCGAACGAAGGCGCCTCAGAGAGCTTGGGATCGCCGTCGGGACCCTCCAACCAGGCCCCCTCAACGCCATCACGGACGTCGCGGGGGTCCAGGTGGGCCACGCCACCATCATCCAGGGTCATGGGCCGCTGGAGGTCGGCGTGGGGCCGATCTGCACCGGCGTCACGGCCATCCTGCCCAACGGCGGCGACATCTTCGACGAGCGGATCAGCGGCGGCGGCTTCATCCTCAACGGCGCCGGCGAGTTCGCGGGGATGACCCAGGTGATGGAGTGGGGGCTGATCGAGACGCCCCTGCTGCTGACCAGCACGCTGAGCGTCGGGATCTGCTCCGATGCGCTGGTGAAGTGGATGATCCAGCGCCATGAGGGCATCGGCCAGCAGCACGACGTCATCATCCCCCTCGTCGGCGAGTGCGACGACTCCTGGCTCAACGACGCCGCAGGCGGCCACGTGCGCCAGGAGCACGCCTTCGCCGCCCTGAGGGACGCGTCGCCGGGCCTGCCGGCCGAGGGCAATGTCGGCGGCGGCGCAGGCATGATCACCTGCGATCTCAAGGGCGGCATCGGCACCTCGTCGCGCCTCGTCGACGCCGACGGGCTCAACTTCACCGTCGGCGTCCTGGTCATGTCCAA
The DNA here is from genome assembly GCA_005804885.1 of Pseudomonadota bacterium. Classification (GTDB taxonomy): domain Bacteria; phylum Myxococcota_A; class Bradymonadia; order Bradymonadales; genus SYOX01. The sequence continues at coordinate 22,775 of SYOX01000364.1, read as the reverse complement.
CTTCGGCTGGCTGCGCCAGCTGCGCGTCGACGGGCTGCCCTTCGGCCGATGGCTCGATCGCAACACGGTCGAGGAGGAGGGCCGCCGCCGAGTCAACTACGGCAGCATCATCTGCGTCGTGGCCACCGACGCACCCTTGACCAGCCACCAGCTCAACCGCCTGAGCAAGCGGGCCGCGCTCGGCATCGGCCGCTGCGGCTCGACCGCCGCCCACGGCTCCGGCGAGATCGTCATCTCCTTCTCGACCGCCAACACCGTCCCGCGCGTGCTCACGGGGCGCACCTACACCCTGGAGGTCCTGGCCAACGCCCTGCTCAACAACCTCTACGACGCCGTCGTCGACGCCACCGAGGAGGCCATCCTCAACGCCCTGTGCATGGCCGAGCCGCTCGAAGGCCGCGACGGCCGCTTCATCCCCGCCCTCCCCCTCGACATGCTCGTCGACTACATGGCGCGCCACCGGGACTGACCCGCCCCGACGGCCGGCTCTCACATCCCGACAGCGTCAAGATCGCCCAAGTGATTGTACTTCAACGACTTTCACCGAGAATCAGCGATCGCATCCCCGCCCTCCCGGTGTCGAGGAAGTCGCCCCGGTAATTGTGGCCGGCGCCCTCCATGTCGATGAAGGCCGCCCGGAAGCCCGCCGCCTCCAGCGGCCCCATCAAGGCCTGGGCGCGCTTGCGGCGGCCGGGCACGCTCATCGCCAGCGCGACCCCCTTGACGCCCGCGGCCTCCCAGATCGCCAGCTCGCCCAGCTCCATCGCGCCGCCCTCGACCAGCACGAGGTGGTCGTACTGGCCCGGCGAGCGGCGGACGATATCGGTGGCCATGTTCGCCCCGAGCGATGCCCCGACGTAGACCATGCCCTGGCGGGAGACGCGGCCAGGGTAGCGCGCCTCCAGCGCCTTGAGGCCCGCCTCGATCTCGAGCATGACCTTGTCGCGCCCCTTGAAGGTCCACCGATCCTGCGCCAGCGGGGCGCGCAGATCACGGACGCCGCGCGGGCACAGCACCCAGCCGTACCAGCCCATGACCGGCTTCCAGCGGTGGCACTCCCACTCGGGCCGGTAGAGCGTCCCGTGGATCACGACCGTCACGGGCCTCGGCCAGACCGGCGCCGCCGCGAAATCCGGCCCCGCGTGGGAGGCCGGCGCGAAGCCGATCACGTCGAGCGGCTCGGCCTGCGCAGGGGCCTCCGGGGCGGGCGGCAGCGCCTCGGCGTCCGCCAGGGCGCCCGCCCGAGGGTCGGCGTCGGGGAGGTCCTCCGGGGCCGGGTCCGCCGCGAGGCCCGCGTCGACCGCAGATCGCGAAGCAGCAGCCACCCCCTGCGAAGATTCGGAGCGGACGGGCGCCCCCACCTGCGCGGCGCGCTCAAGATCGGGGGCCTCCGCGTCGAGGGCGGACGCGGCGCGATCCGGGCGCGCGGGCGGGGAGCAGGCCAGGATCACCGCCGCCAGGAGCGCGGGCGTCGCCGCCCTCATCGACATCGACGGACACGGTGCCGCCGCGATCTTGAGGGTCACCCGCTTCACCACGCGCTGACCGGCCCGAGGCCGACCCCAGAGAGGGTTTCGCCGCCGACAAAGCCCCCGCCGTCGCTCAGCGCGCGAAGGGCGGCGCACCCTCTGCCGAAGGCGATCTCCTTGAGCTTGCGCCCGGTCCTGGGATCCAGCGCCGCGGCCCCGATCTCGGTGCACGCGATCAGCCAGCCCTGGCCGCCGTCGGCCAGGGCGCGAGCCGGCTGGTCGATCGTGGCCCAGGGCGCGCCGTCGTTGAAGCCGAAGACGCGCGTGTCCGGGCCGCCGACCGCGATCTTCCCCTCCATCAAGAGCGGCGTCGGCCGCGCGCCGCCCTCCATCGGCGACGACCACACGCGCCCCCCCGCGCCGTCCACCCGGACCACCGCCTGCGGCCCCTGCGCGCTGGCGTCGAGGATGATCGCGCCGCCTTGACCGTCCGCGATCACCGGCACATGCCCCGGCGCCAGCGCCGGTCGGCCTTCGGGATCGGACCAGCGCCAGAGGATCCGCGCGTCGCGCCCTGTCTCTCGGATGTCGATCGCATAGACCGCCGGATGGGGGCGATCGACGACGACGGCGAGGTTGTTGGCGTCGATCCAGACCAGCGCTGCGGCCGGCGCGGGGAGGTCCCCTGGGAGCGGCAAGAGCCACCGCGCGCCGGCGACGGCCTCCCTGGCCTCGGCCCCCTCGGACGCCCCTCGGGGCAGGCGGACGAGCGCCGCGGCCCCCTCGACCGACACAGGCGCGAAGAGCAGGCCGTCGGCGGCGGCCACGGCGGCGCCGAGCGGGTGACCGGGGAGCTCGCCGATCGCCTCGGCGCCCGCGCGGCTCAACGCCACGACGACCGGGGCCTGCCCGCCCCCGACCGAGGCGTCCGCGCTGGCCAGCGTCACGAGGAGCCTCGCCGCGCCGTGGTCGGCCCAGGCGCGCATGGCCCCGGGAGAGTCGGCGGCGGCGGCCTTGAAGCGCGGCCGCGCCTGGATGTTGCCCGAGGCGTCGAGGAGGAAGGCGGCCAGCTCCCCGGCCTCGGACATCTGGACGGTCCAGACCCCGTCGGCCACGGGCACCGAGGCGCCGTCGCGCAGCGGCCACAGATCGCGCAGGTGCATGCCCGGCGCCCCGATCCAGCGCAGGCCCACAGGGGCAGGGGCATCGGGGCGGGCGGCGGCCATGGCGTCGGCGCCGGACAGGGCGCGCTGCACCTCGGTCAACCAGCGGTTGGCCAGCGCCTGCCCGAGCGCGCCGTACCACCCCGCGCCCTGGGGAGCGCTCGCGGTGGACGCCAGGAACTCCAGATCGGCCACGACCGGATCGCCGCTGCTCATCGAGAGGCCACCGGAGACGCGCGCCGTCGACGCGGCCCCGACGCTGAAGAGCTGCACCCGGATCGTCCCCGCCGCGACCTTCGCGCCGTCCGAGCACCCTATCCCGGCGCCCGACCCGACCAGCCCACGACAGAAGCCCGCCTGGACCGAGGCGCCGGCCTCCCCGGAGAGCCCGCTGATCAGGACGCGGTAGGCGACGGGCGAGAGCACCTCATCGCCGCGCGCAATCCGTAGTCTTTGCGCGGACTTGACGATCTGAACGTGGAAGCTGGCCTCTGACGCAGGGGGCGCGATCTCAGCGCCAGCGTCAGCCTGCGTGGCGAGGGCCGGGGGCGGCGGCGATCTGTCGCAGGACAAGATCGCCGCACCGGCGAGCGCGGCGGCCAGCGCCGCGACGCTGGGACGCGCTCTAGACATCGGCGCTGGAGTCGTCCTTGGTCGATACGGCCAGCGCGCGAAAGAGCGCGTCGACCGTCCTTGCCCCGACGACGCCGTCGGCCTTGAGGCCCAGCGCCGTCTGGAAGCCCACCACGGCGTCGTGGGTGCCGCCGCCGAAGACCCCATCGGGGCGGCCAGCGTCAAAGCCCAGCGCGCCGAGGATGGTCTGGAGGATTCGGACGTCGTCGCCGCGGTGGCCCCGCGCGATCAGGCGCTTGCACAGCTCGGGGCGATCGCTGGACAGAGCGCCGTTGAGGGTGTCGACGAAGTGCTGCCCGACCGTCCCGTCGTCGTAGAGGTCGTAGCTGTTCTGAAAGGCCAGCACCGCGGCCTCGGTCTCTTCGCCGAAGACGCCGTCGACGCCGCCCGTGTCAAAGCCCAGCGCCTTGAGGCTGCGCTGAAGCTCCTTGACATCCTCGCCCTTCGATCCCTTCCGAAGCGTCCCTGAAATCTCCATGATCCAACCTCTCGAACCGCCTTGACCGTCCACCGCGAACCCTGCCCAGCCCCACGCGACGACTTCATGGCACGCCGCGCCCGGGCAGGTCAAGGCGTCAACGCCCCGTCGTGAAGGACCACCGCAGGAAGAAGGGCTCGCCGTCGTGGCGCCCAGAGACGACGACCGTGTGGGTCGTCTCGGGCCGCAAGGGCGCGTTGGCGTAGAGGAAATAGTGCTGTCGGCCGACGGCGCCGTTGGGGTCGTTCTCCGAGGTCAGGTGGACGTGCTCGATGGGCGTGTCGCCGACCGACAGCACGTGCTCATCGATCTGCAGCTCGCCGCTGCCGTGCACCGAGATGATCGGGCCGCTCGGGTAGCCCCCCGGCGGGATCGGCGGCTGCGGGCTCTCCAGGCCATCCCAGGAGGTGTCGACCCCCACGGCGCCGTGGGGCGGGTAGACCACCAGGACCGAGTCGAGGCAGGACTGGGCCGCCCCGCCGAAGTCGATCACGTCCGCCGCGCCGTTTGGCCCCGTCGCCCCCCCGTAGCCCATGTCCAGCGCGAAGGGGTTGAAGAAGGGCTCGCGGTGGTAGACCGTCGCGATCAGCCCGTCCACCGCCCTGACCGCGTCCCCCGTGTACGAGATCACCTCGCCCAGCGGCGAGCCCTGGTAGCCGGCCGCCTCCATCCGATCCCAGAAGCGCTCCCCCGTGAAGTAGGGGCTCCCCGTGCGCGTCTCGTCGTGCGCCTCGTTGACCTCGTTGACCAGGTACTCGGCGTGCGCCAGCGCCGCGTCGTTGATCCGCGCGTCCTGCACGATCGACCACAGCCCGATGCTGTTGCGCAGCTCGTTGGTGCGCTCTATCGCCAGCCGCTGCTGCGCGCTGGCGCTCTCGGGCGCGAAGTCCGCCGAGCAGGCCGAGACCGACTGGCCCCCGACGGGCGAGCAGAGACAGGTCTGGGAGGCGGGACACGACCCAAAAACGAAGACATCGTCGCAGGCTACGGGCCCGTGACAGTGGCCCGCGCTGCACTCCATGCCGGCCGGACACAGCCCGTCGAAGACCTGCGGATCGCAGGTCAGGGTCTGCTCGACGCACGCACCCGCGACGCACGACAGCCCCATCGCGCAGAAGCCGTGCGGGTTCGTCGCGCTGCACAGATCCTCCGGGTGCCTGCACGCCCCCTCCAGACACGAGAAGTCGCCCCCACAGCTCCCTTGCGGGTTGGCCAGGCTGCACGCCTGGCCGATCGCCAGACACTCGCCGCCGCTGCACGTCTCCCCCGGCGCGCAGCGACCGCCGCGCACCTCCGCAGAGCACAGGAACTCCTCCGGCACGCAGGCCCCGTGCAGGCAGACCCGCGACTGCGGGCACGCCCCGCTCACGTTGGCGAAGCCGCAGACCTCGTCGGCCGCTCGACAGGCGCCGCCAAAGCACACCGAGCCCCGCTCGCAAGACCCCTGCGGCTCCTCCGGGCCGCAGGGCTGGCCTGTCGTGCACTCGCCCTGATCGCAGAACTGCCCGCTCGGGCACACCCCGATCGGCGTCAGCGCGCTGCACACCTCCTCGGCCCCCCAGCAGCGGCCATCCAGACAGCGACCCCCGTGCTTGCACAGCCCCTCGGGCTGGCCCGGCGAGCACACCAGCCCGATCGACACGCACGCGCCGTCGAGGCAGAGCTGGGCGCTCGGACACAGGCCCTCGGGCTTCTGGAGGCTGCAATAATCGGGGACCACCTCCGGCTCAGGCTCGACCTCCTCACCCGCGTCCGGTGATCCCGCGTCCGCCTCGACCGGGGCGCCCCCGACCTCCTCGCCGCACCCCGCCGCCAGCGCCAGCGCCAGCATCAGGATCGCCCACACAACCTTCATCCTGACCTCCCTCGACAACAGCCCCGGATTTTCTACCAGAACCCCGCCTGGGGATCGAACCGATCCGCTCCGGCGGCCTGCCTCGACACGAAGCGCTTGCCTGAAGCGCCCCAGAAGCCCACCTTGCTCCTGCCCTCCAACGACGGAGATCCCCTTGAGCCTCACCAGAACCTCGACCTCAAGCCTGCTCGAAGACCTCCGCGCCGCGCTCTATGGCGCGCCCTCTGTCCAGGGCTGGCTGAGCGTCTGCAACCTCATCGACAGCGCCATCCAGGCCGACGATCTCGACGACGACGGCCTCCGGCTCGCGCTCGACTACGCCTCGCGGCTCGCCGTACCCTGGCCCGATCGCCTCAGAGTCGCCCCGCAAGCCTGGTGCGCGGCCTTGACCCTGGAGCAACCCCCGGCCCCCGACGCCTGCCTGCGCTGGTCCCTCATCCGGCACCTCGATCTGACCGGCGACAAGCGCGCCGCGCAGATCGGGCGCGTCATCGCCTCTTCCGATCTGCTGGCCCGCGTCACCATCCTCACGCTGGACAAGGTCAAGCTCGGCATCCACGGCGCCCGCGCCATCTCCCGCGCCGACAGCCTCGCCGCACTGACACACCTCTCGATGCGCGACGCCGGGATCGGCCCCCAGGAGATCCGAGCCCTCATCAACGCCGGCCTGGCGCGAAACCTCACCCACCTCGATCTTGCCGACAACGCCCTGCGCGCCAACGCCCTGCGCGCGCTCGCCACCAGCCGCCTCGATCGCCTCACCCACCTGGACCTGTCCCACAACCGCCTCGCGGACGCCTGCAGCCCGCACCTGCTGGCGTGGCCCAGGCTCCCCCACCTCCAGGCCCTCGACCTGTCCCACAACACCCTGGCCTACCACGCCGCCCGACAGATCGCCGGCTCGGTCTCACTCCGCTGCGACCTCGACCTGTCCCACAACCGGCTGCGCGACACCAACGCCGCCGCGCTGACCGAGGGCAACGACCCCCAAAGGCGCGCCGAGCGCGTCAACGAGCTCCTCGACGCCGAACCCGACCTCGCCAACTGGCAGTCCCTCTGCACGATCTTCGACGTCTGGCCGACAACCGACCACGAGGCCCTGCGCCAGCTCATCGCCGACAACGCCCCCCGCTTCGACCGCTGGCCCGACGCCCTCCGCACCCCTCAACCCCGCTGGATACGCTCTCTGATGGAGGAGCTGAACACCCATATCGAGCCCGCCCCACCCCAATGGGCCACCGTCCGCGCCCTCTCCTGCGCTCAGTTCTTCCGCTACGGCGTCCAGCCCTTCCCCTGGCTCCCAGACATGGTCGGGCGCCTCGCGCGCCGCCTCGACGACCTCGCCCTCACACACCTCGACCTGTCCTCCATCCCCACCGACGCCGCGCAGATCAGCGCCTTGCTCGCCCGCCCCGCCTCCGCCGCCCTCCGACAGCTCCGCATCAACGGGCAGCACCTCGGCCTGCCCCTCGCCCTCGCCCTCACCGAATCCCCTCATCTCACATTTCTCGAAGACCTCTCCCTCGAAGGCCAGAACCTCCCCCCTGAGGTTGTCGAAATCCTCTTTCGAGACAACCACTTCGACAACATCACCCGCCTGAACCTGGCCTACAACCCCCTGCTCGACGACGGCGCCATGGCCCTGGCGCGCTCCCCCCACCTCTCGCGCCTGACCTGCCTGACCCTGTCCAACACGACGATCCGCGAGCCCGGCGCCCTGGCCCTGGCCGAGGCCGCCTCGCTCAACGCCCTCACCCGCCTTGATCTCAACTCCTGCTTCATCCCGATGCGAGGCGTCGCGGCGCTCCTGGCTCCCCCCGCCCTGCCCTCCCTCCAGATCCTCGACCTGAGCACCAGCGGCCTGATCTCGGGGCCAGACCCGAGCGCCACCCCGCGCCCCTCTCCCCTGATCGCCCTCGACTTGAGCAACCGGCGCCTCACGGACGACGACCTCAAGGCGCTGCTCGACGCCGCCCACCTCGACCGCCTCGAACACCTCTGCCTGTCCTTCAACGCCCTGACCTGCCGCGCCGCCGAAATCCTGGCCTCAAACCCCCGCCTCGGCGCCCTCAAGCGCCTCAGGCTCGACAACAACGGCATCTCGGACGAAGGCGCCCGCGCCCTGGCCGACTCCCCTCACCTGCGCAACCTCGCCCTCCTGAGCCTGGGCTCCAACAAGATCCAGACCCGCGGCGCGCTGGCGCTCATCAGCGCCCACGGGCTGCCCGCGATGACGCACCTCAACCTCTACCTCAACCCCATCCCCGACAGCATCGCGCGCGACCTCAAGGATCTCAGCCCCGCAAGCTCCCTGGCACGTCTCTACTTGCCCCAGCTCTGGGCCTCGCACTACCAGCCCAACGACTCGGCTCTGGCCGACTCCCTCCACATGAGCCACATCCAGACCGGCAACGACCCCACCTGGCAGCTCCCCTTCATCCCCCGATGAACAAAGCGCGCCGATCTCAATAGGTCGAGCCCCCCTCCTTGTCCCCGGACCCTCCACCCCAGGAGTCGCCCCCTCCCTTCTCGTCCTCTCCCTTCTCCTCGTCCTGAGCCGGCTTCTCGACCTCTTTCTTGCGAAGCTCGACCACGACGCGCTTCTTGCCCTTCTTCGGGAAGGTGGCCGTCTCCTTCTCTGGCTTGAAGCCGCTCTTCTCGACCACGAAGGAGAGCTTGCGACCGGGCTTGCCGGTGATCTCCACCGGGGTCTTGCCCAACGACTTCGACCCCTGGAGCACCTCCGCGCGGCCCTGCGCGCAGTCAATCTCCAGCACCGTCTCGCGCTCCTCCTCCTGCTTCTTGGCCCGCGCCTCCTCGCCCTCGTCGTCCTCGTCGTCCTTGTCGGCGACCACCCCGGCGCGCACCTCCGGGGCGTCCTCTCCCTTGCCCTGGGCCGAGATCAGCCAGGCGATCCCGCCGACGACCAGCCCGCCGACGATCAAGAGCGCCAGCACGAGGGCAACCGACAGCCACGGCCGCCTGCGCTCGCCCACCGGCGCGGGCCTCTCGCTCGACGCCCCCGACGTGGGCGACTTCGCCGGATCGAGGCCGCTGGCCTCGGCCTGGGCCTGACGAAGCTCCTTGATGAAGGTCTCGGCGTCAGCGGGCCGATCGGCCATGTTCTTGGCCATCGCTCTGCTGACAAAGTGCCTGATCGGCGCGGGGATATGCTCGGGCAGCGGCGGAATGGGCTGTGTGGTGTGCTTCAGGAGCGTGTCCACGGGGTTGGTCCCCGTGTAGGGCAGCTTCGCCGTGAGCATCTGCCACAGCACCACCCCCAGCGCGTAGAGATCCGTGCGGCCGTCCAGCGTCCCCCCCGACGACTGCTCCGGCGCCATGTACTCCGGCGTCCCGAAGACCATCCCCGCGCGGGTCAGCGGCGCCTTCGTGCTGTCGAGCAGCTTGGCGATCCCGAAGTCGAGCACCTTGACGAACTCGCCCTTGCCCTTGACCTCGCTGATGAAGATGTTCGGCGGCTTCAGATCCCGATGAAGGACGCCGTTGTGATGGGCCTCGGTCAGCGCGCTGGCCACCTGACAGGCGATGTCCACGGCCCGATCGACCTTCAGCGGACCCACCCTGTCCAGCAACGCCTCAAGGTTCTGCCCATCCAGGTACTCCATCGCGATGTACAGGATGCCCTGCTCGCTCTCGCCGTAATCGAGCACGGTGATCGTGTTGGGGTGATGCAGATTGCTGACGGCCACCGCCTCGCGCAGGAAGCGCTCGACAAGCTCCTGATCGGTCGCCAGCGCGCTCTTGAGCACCTTGATCGCCACGGGCCGGCCGATGGGCTCCTGGCTGGCCACATAGACCTGCCCCATCGCCCCTTCGGCCAGCAGACGCTCGATGCGGTACTTGCCCGCAAACAACGCACCTTCGGAAAGCCCGCTCGCCGATGCTCCCAATGTGTCACCCATCCTACCCCCCCTGAGTCCACAGGCCCCAGAAGGTAAACCTTGTCGCCCTCAAAGGGAAACAAGTCCCGCGACCCCTCTGCAAAACACCCCGGAAAACCCAGCCCGATCCAGACCCGATAAAGCCCCGCTGGCCTTGTAACCGCCCGACGCGCGCCAGCGTACCTCGAAGCAGACCGCGACGACGGCGACCCGTCTTCGCCTGCCTGAAGTGAAACCATGCCGACGAACAGACTCAAGACGCTCGCCCTGACCACCGCCATCACCGCCGGCTGCTCGCTGTCCCACCAGACCCGCGAGGCCGGCGCCGACCCCGGCCCCGAGATCGACGAGGCCACGACCGACCAACCCCAGGAGCTCGGACGGGTCCGCTGGGAGCGCGACTTCGACGCCGCCATGGAGCGCGCCCGCAAGGAGAACAAGCCCGCCCTCGTCCTCTTCGACGAGGTCCCGGGCTGCCATACCGTCCTGAGCTACGGCAAGAACGTCCTGAGCCACCCCTTGATCGTCGAGGCCATCGAGGACCACTTCGTCCCCGTGGTCGTCTACAACAACCGCCTCGTCGGCCGGGATCGGGAGCTGCTGGCAGAGTTCGAAGAGCCCTCCTGGAACAACCCCGTCGTCCGCATCATCACCCCCGACCGCCGCCCGCTCGCCCCGCGGCTGGCCGACGACATCACCCTCGCCGCCACCGCCGACACCCTCATATCAGCCCTCGCAGCCCACAAGGTGACCCCGCCGCCCTGGCTCAAGGCGCTGGCCGATGAGGCCCGAGCCCGCAAGCACGGCACCCGGCGAGCGACCTACGCCATGTCCTGCTTCTGGCAGGGCGAGGCGGACCTGGGGGCGCTGGAGGGCGTGGTGGAGACAAACACGGGCTTCGCCCAGGGCCGAGAGGTCGTCGAGGTCCACTTCGACCCCCGCGCCATCCACCCGGAGGCCTTCGACCAACGCGCCCAGACCATCGGCGATCCCCTCCAGGCCAACGCCGCCTTCAAGCCCTCGCCCAAGGACGACAAGCACGCCCTCGCAAGGACCCCATGGCGACACGTCCCCATGACGCCCACCCAGGCCGCGCGCGCCAACGCCGCCATCGCCCGCGGCCTGGACCCCGCCGACCTCCTCTCGCCCGGACAGCTTCGGCTCGCGGCCAGGATCCGGGCGCGGCCTGACGCCGGCTGGCCGACCCACCTCGGCAAGGGCGACCTTGAGGCCGCCTTCGACGCCGCCAACGCCGTCTATCGCGCAACCCATTAGAATTACTTCGGTTTCATGACTGGGCAGGGGACGGCGGAGCACGCCGTCAGGCGCGCCCGGCCCTCGACGCGAAGGGCGGCAACCGGCAGAGCGAAGGCAGGCGAGGCGACGGCGAACGGAACAACCCGCCGGGCGAAGGGAGACGACGGCGAACGGAACAACCGGCAGGCGAAGGCAGGCGAGGCGACGGCGAGCGGAACACCCCGCCTAACGGCGAGCGGGACGCCCCGCCGGCACGACGCCCTCGCCGGCCACCGCCGGACATCAGCCTCAGCGGGCCAGCGCCGCCTCGGAGGCGATCACGATGAGCGGCCCGTTGAGCTCGTCTTCGAGGGCTTCGACGGAGCAGTTGCCCGCCTCGTCGAAGGTCACGTCGGCGACCTTCCAGAACTCGTTCTCGGTGTCGGCCCCGAAGTCCTCCAACGTCACCACGCCAAGGATCGCCGCGCTCTGACCGCCGCAGAAGATGTTGACGAACACGTCCGAGGGGCCAAAGCCGTCGTCCGAGAAGTAATGGACACCGACCCGATAGGGCACCCCGACCTCCGGCGCGAAGATGTTGATGTTCTCAGGACCTCGACCATTGGTGTCGTCCACGTCGAGCCGCGGGTTGTCCTCCGCGCCGGGCAACCCCCACTCGACGCCGTCTCCCACGCAATTGGAGTAGAAGCAATCCAGGTTCGTGACCCTGTCGAACCAGACCGACGCCGTCGGGTGCAGGAGGTGGAGATCGACGTCCGTGGGATCGTCGGCCTCGGGGACCTCCACGTTCCAGACGATCTCGATGCGGAAGTCGTCGTCGGTCCCGGCCGTCAGGTTGAACTCGCAGGCCACCGTGTTGCCGTCGTTGTCCGTCGCCGAGTAGCGCAGGCGGTACACCCCGGCCAGCAGCGGCGTCAGCGACGAGGCCCCCGCGTTGGCCGGCGATGGCGTCACCGTGGAGCCCGGGGGGGCCTCGACCACCTCCCAGCGGCGGCGCGCGACCTGGCCCTCGTCCTCATCCAGCGCCTCGAACTGGGCCCTCCCCAGCACCGGCACCACCCGATCCTCGGGGCAGACCACCGCGGGCGGCGCCACGCACTGATCGTCCTCGTCGATGTCGCCGTCGTTGTCGATGTCGATCCCGTCGCCGCAGTCCAGCAGACCGCCGCACCTGAACTGCCCCTGGCCGTTGTCCGCGCAGACGCCCACGTCGCAGGTCAAAAAGGTCAGCGCCGGATCGCAGGGCTCGCCGCTCGCGAGCCGACCCAGGACGGTCACCACATAGTTGCCCGCGCCCGTGCCGAAGCCGTCGACCACCACGCGGTAATCCCCCGCAGGCTGCTCGAACACCTCGGCGAAGGACTGAAGGCCAATCGAGTCATCGTTGCACGCGATCTGATCCTGCGGGGCACACCGCTCACGGTAGACGTGCAGCCCGGTGTCGTAGCTCGAACCGGCCAGCGACACCGACAGCGACACCAGGGCGCCAGGCGAGGTGAAGCTGTAGACGACGTCCGGGCCGCCGATCGAGAAGCAGCCGCTGTCGAGGCTGTTGTCCTGCTCAACCGTCGAGCCGGCGTCCTGGCCGTTGTTCGGCAAGGGGAGCGCGTCCGCGCACACGTCTACGAAGCAGTCGTCGAAGCACGTCTCAAGGTTCTCGACTTCATCGCAGATCCCATTGCCACAGGTGCAATCCTCGGGACAAATCTCGAAGTCCTCGTCCTCATCGCAGATCTCGTTGCCGCACACGCACTCGGGGCAGGGATCGCAGACATCGCCCTCGCCGTCCTGATTGGCGTCCGCCTGATCGGCGTTGGGGTCGACGGGGCAGTTGTCCTCGTCGTTGAGGATGGTGTCGCCGTCGATGTCGTCGTCGCAGGCGTCGCCCAGGCTGTCCCCGTCGAGGTCGTCCTGATCGGCGTTGGCGTCCAGAGGGCAGTTGTCCTCGTCGTTGGGCACCTCGTCGCCGTCGATGTCGTCGTCGCAGATGTCGCCCGTGCCGTCCTGATCCAGATCGGCCTGATCGGCGTTGGCATCCAGGGGGCAGTTGTCTCGGATGTTGGCCACCTCGTCGCCGTCGATGTCGCCGTCGCAGGCGTCGCCCTCATCGTCCTCGTCGAGGTCGGCCTGATCGGCGTTGGCGTCCAGAGGGCAGTTGTCGCTGGTGTTGATCACCTCGTCGCCGTCGAGGTCATCGTCGCAGGCGTCCCCCAGATCGTCTTGATCCAGATCGGCTTGATCGGCGTTGGGGTCGACAGGGCAGTTGTCGAGGCCGTTGAGGATCTCGTCGCCGTCGAGGTCGTCGTCGCAGATGTCGCCCTCGTCGTCCCGGTCGAGGTCGACCTGATCGGCGTTGGCGTCCACCGGGCAGTTGTCATCCCCGTTGACCACGCCGTCACCGTCCGTGTCGTCGTCGCAGGCGTCTCCTTGAGGATCGCCGTCGAGGTTGGCCTGATCGGCGTTGGGGACCGAAGGGCAGTTGTCCTCGCCGTTGAGGACGCCGTCGCCGTCGATGTCGTCGTCGCAGATGTCGCCCGTGCCGTCCTGATCCAGATCGGCCTGATCGGCGTTGGGGTCGACGAGGCAGTTGTCGTCGTCGTTGGGGACCGTGTCGCCGTCCACGTCGTCATCGCAGGCATCGCCCTCGTCGTCGCCGTCGAGGTTGACCTGATCGACGTTGGGGTCCTCTGGGCAGTTGTCGTCCCCATCAAGGACGCCGTCGCCGTCCACGTCGCCCTCGCAAGCGTCGCCTTCGCCGTCCTCGTCGCCGTCGGTCTGATCGGCGTTCGGCGCCCTGGGGCAGTTGTCATCGTCGTTGACGACGCCGTCACCATCGACGTCGACGTCGCAGGCGTCGCCCTCATCGTCCCGGTCGAGGTCGTCCTGATCGTCGTTGGGATCCTCGGGGCAGTTGTCCTCGTCGTTCAGGACGCCGTCGCCGTCCACGTCGTCATCGCAGGCGTCGCCGAGGCCATCGTCGTCGCCGTCGCTCTGGTCGGCGTTGGGAGCATCCAGGCAGTTGTCCTCGTCGTTGAGGATGGTGTCGCCGTCGCGGTCGTCGTCGCAGGCGTCGCCGATCCCGTCCTCGTCCGCGTCGGCTTGATCGGCGTTGGCGTCCTCCGGGCAGTTGTCCTCCCCGTCGACCACGCCATCCTCGTCGCGGTCGAGCTCGGCGGCGTCGTCGCAGGCGTCTCCCTCACCGTCCCCGTCGAGGTCCGCCTGATCGGTGTTGGCGGCCTCGCGGCAGTTGTCGTCGTCGTTCAGGACGGTGTCGCCGTCCACGTCGTCGTCGCAAGCGTCGCCGAGGCCGTCGTCGTCCAGATCGGCCTGATCGGCGTTGGCGTCCTCAGGGCAGTTGTCCTGCTCCACACCGTCGCCGTCGGGGTCAAGGATCACCTCGGCCTCGGAGCCCTGGTCGTCGTTGTCGCAGCCCGCCCCGAAGGCCGACAACGACAACAAGAGCCAGATCAAGAGCGAGGCGCCTGGCCTGCGAGAGGGGCGTTCAGAAGAGCGAATCATCGTATCCTCGACGTCTGTTGAAGGTTCAAAATCAGAATCGAAACCCTGTCCTGCACGACACCATCCTACAAGAATCAAGGTCGCCGACAAGGCCCGCGGGGCGATTCCCCTCTCGTGGGCCCAATCCCATTCCCCAGTTCCTGCCCAGCATCGGAACAAGCAGGGCCACCCTTGAGGCCGCGCCCCCACGCCCACGAACGCCGTGCTCGTCGAGCGGCCCGGTCACACCGCAGGGCACCGGAAGACCCGCCCGCCCTGTCCTGTTCAGGCACGGGGCGGCGGCGCCTGGGAGTTTGCCCTGGCCTGCGCCATCCGGCATCCTTACGCTGTGGACCCTTCCAGGGAACCTCAGGATTCCAGAACATCAGGAGACGAGCGACATGGCCAGCTACATCGAGACGGTTCGGCGCGTCATGGAGGGCGACTACAAGCACGCCAGCGACGCCGAGAAGGAGGCGGCGATCCGCGACCTCATCCAGATCTGCAGCGCCGCCGCCGCGGCCGTCACCATCCAGCCCATCCCCTTCCTCGACGTGGCGCTCATCTCCCCCATCCAGGTCGCCCTCGTCCAGGCCATCGGGCGAGTCCACGGCTACACGCTCGACACGCGCTCCGTCCTGGAGATGCTCAGCACCTTCGGCGCCAGCATCGTGGCTCAGAACGTGATCATGGCCGCGGCCAAGTTCGTCCCCTTCTTCGGCTGGATCGTGAGCATCTCGATGGCCTTCGCCCTGACCTACGCCATCGGCGAGGTGAGCAACCATTACTTCCTCAACGGCCGCGGCGTCCCGACCGCGGAGCTCAAGGCCATGTTCGAGAAGGTCTACCAGAGCAAGAAGGCCGAAAAACAGTCCGAACACAAGAAGAACGAAACCCTCAAGGAGCGCCTTGAGCAGCTCAAGGAGGCCTACGCCGAGGGCCTGCTGACCCAGGAGGAGTTCGAGCGCAAGAAGCAGGAGATGCTCTCCGGGTTTTAACCCCCCCTCGCCCTCGCCCTTCGCTTCCCTCTTGACAACTTACATCACGTGATGGATTAATACTCCAGCGCTTGATGGAACAAGCGCCTTCCACCACCCCGTCGCGCACATCGCCGCGCGATCTTTGAAGACGGGAGGAGCGCCATGAGTGCAACAGCGACAACCTCAACGCCGAATCGAACCGCCTCCGCCACCGCCCGGCCCGACCGGGACCTGATGAACAACCCCCCCATGGCGTGGCCGACGCTCGGCCTCTTCTCCGCCTGCGTCGCGCTCTGGGTCACGCTCATCGGCGTCGGGATCTCGGGCATCGCCCCCTTGTGGGCGCTGGTGCCGGTCTTGACGGCCATCGGCTACGCGCTCTTCACCCCCATGCACGACAGCGCCCACGGCAGCGTGGGCCGCGCTCGCTGGATCAACGCCATCGTCGGCCGCGCCTGCGCCTTTATCCTCATGGCCCCCTTCCACGGCTTCAAGGTCTCGCACCTGCGCCACCACAAGAAGACCAACGAGGCCCACGAGGACCCCGACATGTGGAGCGGCGGCGGCCGCGTCTGGACCCTCCCGCTGCGATGGCTGACCCAGGACATCCACTACTACGTCGTCTACGCCCGCCTCTGGTCAGAGCGGCCCCTCGCCGAGCGCATCGAGGTCGTCACCACCGCCGCCCTCGTCTCGGCCCTGGCCATCGCCCTCTCCCTGGCCGGCTTCGGCCTTGAGGTCCTCTTCCTCTGGGCTATCCCCGCCAGGCTCGCCATCGCCATCCTCGCCTTCTCCTTCGACTACCTCCCCCACTGGCCCCACGGCACCGCCGCCTCCGACGATCGCTTCAAGGCCACCCACAACATCGACGGCGGACCCTTGCTCACCGCCCTGATGTTCTTCCAGAACTACCACCTCATCCACCACCTCCACCCCGGCGTCCCCTTCTACCGATACGGCGCGCTCTGGCGCGCCAGAAAGGAGGCCCTGATCCCCAAGGGAGCCAGGACGCGCGCCCTCTGGAACCACGCGCAACATTGACCCTCGATCGACCCCCGATCGCACTTTTTGCACCCCCCAGATCCTCCCCAGACACCACCGATCCCCTCATCTACGACATCGACGATCCTGGCCCGGCGATTGCTCTTGCGCCCCCCATCTCGGCGGCTTTGAACAGCTCTCTGTGGTACCGATGCTGCGCATGTTCAAAGCCGCCGAAGTTGTTTCTTGCCCGCACCCTCACCCCTCTCCACCCTCTCGCCAGACGCCTATCCGCCCCTATCGCCATTGATACAACCGTCTCCTGCCTCCTGACGCCGATCCCGCGCTGACCACGACCGCGCCCCTGGCACGTCCGATGCGATGGCCCCTGAGCGTCCGATGAGAACGGACCCATGGTGAAATGGAGATCATCTCCGGTTTCTACCCGGAGGTTCCCTGTTCGAGTCGGGGTGGGTCTACTCCTGAATCAGTAGCTCAGCTGGATAGAGCGGCGGCCTCCTAAGCCGCAGGTCGCAGGTTCGACCCCTGCCTGGTTCACTCGACCCACGTCCGCTGGATCACAAGGAGACACGAGGACATGCGATCAAAACACCAACACATCGGGGCGACCTGCTGCCACGGTCGCCCCGTGAAGCACGACCCTGGCCATCGCCTCAGACCTCTGAGCCGAGCGCGCCAGGTCCTCGTGCCGGCAAACGCGCTCGCACTCGGAGATGGTGCAACCGGCAGCACGGCGGGCTCTGAACCCGCAAATCCAGGTTCGAACCCTGGTCTCCGAACTCGGGAGTCGTCCAACGGGCAGGACAAGGGTTTTTGGTGCCCTTTATCCAGGTTCGAACCCTGGCTCCTGAATCCGCCCCCCTCGCAGGGGCCAATGAGGTGTCGCCAAGAGGCTCAAGGCCCCTCTCTTACAAAGAGGAAACCGTGGGTTCGAATCCCACCACCTCAACTCGCCGATGTGGCCAAGCGGAAAGGCACTGCCATGGTAAGGCAGCAACCGTGGGTTCGAATCCCACCCTCGGCTCTAGGGCGTCGAGCCCCCCTCGCCCTCTCCAGGTCCAACCACCAGGTCCAACCACCCCGCCGATCCAGCCTCCGCAACCGCCCTCTTGTCGGTGAGCCGAACGCCCCGATACAGGTCGGTCATCGCCGCGCTGGTGTGGCCGAGCTGCGCCCGCAGGTCTGAGCGCTCCACCCCGGCCTCCATCGCAAGCCGGTTGGCCGTCCGGCGCAGGGTGTGGACGTGGACGTCCACCTCAACCCCGACCCCGCGCGCCGCGTTCTTGAGCGCCATCCGCAGCCCGTCTCCGCAGCGCCTGCGACCCGTCACGGGCGACGGGAACACGAGCCCCGAGCCGAGGCCGATGTGCTGGGCCGCGATCATCTCTCGGCGCCATGACACCAGCTCGGCGACGATCCGCCGAGGCAGCGCCACCTCTCGACCCCTTCGGGTCTTCTCGACCGTGGGGCGGATCGAGATCGTCCCCCGCTCGGCGTCGAAGCAGTCCCACGTCAGCGACAGGATCTCGCCGGCCCTGAAGCCGCCCGCGAGGATGACTTCGGCCTCCAGCCGCCGCTGACGGCCTGCACCGGGGTTGCCCTGCTCGACGTTGGCCTCGGCCTTGTCGAGGATGGCTGCGACCTCCTGGGCGGTCAGCGCCCTCTTGTCGGTGCTTCGGCCTCCCCGACACCGAGGCGGCCGGATCACGTTGAAGAGGTCAACGGGCGGCGCGCAGTCGTGCTCGACCCAGGCCCGCCTGACGACCTGACGGATCGTCGCCCAGACCTCCGAGCCTGTCCGGTGCGAGATCGTCGATGCCGCCTCGATCTCGTCGCGCGCCCTCTCCAGCGCCGCGAGGGTCACGAGGTCCACCCGCAGCCGACCCAGCGCCGGCAGCCCCCACGAGAGCTTGTAGGCGTTGTGCTCGACCGTGCCCCGCGCGTAGCCCTCACGGGCCATCCGCGCGATCCAGGCCTTCGAGAAGACCTCGAAGGTAGGCAGATCGGCTCTTCTGTCCGGCCCGCCTGCCCGGAGCTGGGCGGCGAGCTTCGCCCTCCTGTCGATCGCTTGCCCGAGGGTCGACCCAACGGGCATCGTCTCCTGTGCATACCGCCTCCCCGTTGAGGTGCGCGCCGTCGCCAGCACCTCGTAGCGCCCGTCGCCGAGGAGCGTTACCCCCGGCGCTGGGCCTTTCTTCTTCCGTGTCATCGCCATCGTCTCCATTGTTGGAGGCCGACCCGGCGACAGGTGCGCCGGGAAGTGTGGCCTGATCGCGCCCGTCCAGGCAAGCGGCGGCCCAGGCGTTCAGGGTCGAAGCACGGAAGAGGTAGGGGCCGCGCCGCCCTCGGCGCCCATCGGGGACGAGCTCGCCGCGCTGCACCAGCGCTCGGATCGATGAGGGGCCGGCGAGCCGCAGGTGATCAGCGGCCTCCTCGGTGGTCAACCAGGTCGTCATCGCCCGTCCTCCCTGGGCGGTAGCCCCTTCAACTCCCACCCGCGCTCAATGGCCTTGCAGGCCAGCGCCTGCAACTCATCGACCGACCCGCTGTTGAGCAAGATCCCGATCTGCCCCGGATAGCGGCGCTCCAGGTCCGGCAGGGCCGCCTCCATCTCCCACTCGCTGGCATGGTCGTCGGCGCCCAGCAGGTCAGGACGCTTGACGACTAGGAGCAGCCCGCCCCGGTCGAGGATCGCCAAGGCCTCGTTGCCGAAGCGCACGTCGGGCACCACGACGCGCGGGTGACCCTCGGCGCGCACCATCAGCGCTCGAACCCAGGTCTGCGCCACGTCCTCGGGAGACCACTGCCCAGCCTTCACCATCGCGCCACCGAAGCCCTCGCGAACGCCCTCAGTCCCGAGGCGCTGGAGGATCTGTCGAGGCGTCGCGGCCCATCGCGGGTCCACGGTCTCTTTGAGGCCTCCGTCGGTCTGCTCCCAACTGAGCCCGAAGATCTCTCTCGCCGCTGCCTTGAGCGGGTCGGCCAGCGCCAGCCGTTCAAACCCGCACCGGCGCACCAGCCCCAGCGCCGCCGTGTCCTTGCCCGAGCGCTTCTTGCCCGCGATGCCCACCAACATCCCAATCATCCCCAACCCCCCAGCGCGGCGATGGTCGCCTGCCTCCAGTCCTTCTGAGCCAGGCGCGCAAGCTCCGGTCTTTGCAGCCCTTCCTTGACGCCCCCCAGGAAGGCCCTGAGCGCCCTTGCTCGACTCGGCGATCTCTCCACGAGCAGTGGCATCAAGGCCAGCCACCCCCACGCCAGCATGTCCGGGCTCCCCGCCCCGATCTGCGCCCCGATGACCCGCAGCTCGCCGCCCTGCCCCGTGTCAGCGCCGAGGACGACGTGGACAAGATCGTGGAGCACGATGAGCTGCGCGAGCTCCGCACACCCCAGGGCCTCGATCTGCTCCAGGAGAATCCGCGTCTGCTCCAGATCCACGTCGTTGACCTTCGCCCACTCAACGAGCGCCTCGGGCGCGCTGCCTCGGCGAGCGGCCCGCAGATCATCAACCCTCCAGATCGTCACGGCCGGCACCACGCCGCGGCGCCTCCACCACGCGCGCTGCGCGGCGCACAGCACGCGGCCCGCCCGCGAGCTTCCGAGAGACAGCGCCAGATGCTTGAGCACCTTGCCGTCGTAGGGGTCCTTCAAGAAGCGCTCCACCAACACCAGCAACGCCAGCATTTTAAGGCGCCTCACCTTGAGGTTGGCGACGGGCACGCTCTTCGAACAGCGGCTCCATCAGAAGAAAGAAGCCCAGCTCGACCCTGGCGACGTCCTGACCACTCTGGCCCGCCTCGATCAGCGCCTTTATGTCAGGCACTCGATCGCACAGCCTCTGCGATGCGCCCTCCAGGACATCCAGCAGCGCGGTCAGTTCATCCTCATCGAGCGCCTGCGCCGCCTTGACCTTGGCGTCATCGCACTGCCATCGCCCCGACATGGCGGTGTTGAAGCACACCGCCATCTCCACGAACTGCTCCCGCAAGGACCTCTTCCAGAAGCCCGCTGGCAGCACCGCCGCCAGAGAGGGCATGTGCCTCTGACACGCAGCCTGGCTCAGCCCGATGGGCTCCTTCGATGTTGGCCGCGGTGGCCTCTTCTTCCCCATCTTCTTCATCCTTGATCTCCTTGCCTTCAAGCGCGCGGGTCACGGCCTCGTCGAGGTCCGTCAGGCACTTCCACAGGAGCCTCTGTTCTCCGTGCATGTAGCCGCGCCTCTGAGTCTTGATCCACCCAAAGAACTCTACGGCTCGCCGGGGCCGCTTCGTCAGCACTTGGAAGGTGAGCCGTGGAGACGCCGCCATCACCCCGAAGATCGCAGCGATGATCTCGAAGGGCACCGCCTCGTGGAACAGATCGCTCATTGAGTTGACGAACACTCTCGCGGGCTTCCTCCAGCGCAGCGGCTCCTCAAGCCTGGCCGGCACCAACTCCACCCGGCCTGTCCACCGAGGGCCGGACGCCTTGCTCTCCACGAACCCCTCAAAGGGCTCACCGGACCCGCACAACCGAGCGGCTTGGTGCTCGGCGTAGCAGTTGCGGCAGCCCTCGCTGACCCGCGAGCAGCCCCGCGTCGGGTTCCATGTCCGCGCTGTCCACTCGATCTTCGATCGTGTCATCGACCCTCCTCCTGCTTCTCCACTGCCCAAAGGCGCCCGCCGGGATCGAACCGGACAGTTGTGGCGGCGCCAGACGCCGCCGAGCGCCAAACGCCCGACCCTGAAGCCGATGGAGGCGAAGCCCGAGCCGGGCGGTATGCGGCTTCCCCTCCCAGAACTCAGCGCCCCCTGGTGATGTCCCTGCCGCGCCAAAGACCCCCAACGAGGCGCAGGAGGCCGCGCAGGCCATGCACCGCAAGCGCCAGCATCCCCCCGCCAGAGACCGCCAATGCGAGCACCACCGGCAGCGCAAGCAACCCCCCAGGCGCGAGCACCAACCACCACGGCCAGACGATGTGGCCCGTCAGCTTCAGCGTGATGAAGGCCACACACAGGAGCGCCAGCATCAGGCCCAAGGCGCTCATCCAGCTCCCTGCGTTCTTCTCGCTCATCGATCTTCCTCGGTGGTTCTCCGGCCTGTTCGCATCAGGGCGCCGGACTTGTTCAGCGCCTCGAAGGCGCGCTCATCGAGCAGCCCGCCGGGCCACTCGTCACATCGGCGGTTCAGGACCTCATCGAGGCTCAACCCGAGGCGCCGCGCGACGCCCTTGAGCGGCCTGCTGGCCTTCAACGAGCGCCCTCGAAGCTCAGAGCCCTTCAAGCCGCTCATCTCTGCCCCCCGGGCTCACACCCCTCGGGGTTGGGGTGACCTCCATCAAGCGCGTCGACTCCAGGCTGGGACAGCCTCACCCTGCGGTCAGCCCTCCAGTCGTCTCCCGGGTAGAAGTCCTCAATCCACCCTCGCTCATCGAGCTCCTCCCAGACGAGGTCCGGCAGCCTCCAAGCGGTCATCGACCCCGCGTCCCGGATCGTCCGCATCCAGGACCGCAGCACGGCCTCGTCTGGCCGCGGCACATCCGCGTCGTCCGGCAACCCGCCGGGGATCTCCACCTCTCCTTGACCAACCCTGGCCAGACGCCCGTTGCGTACCAGATAGCGCACCTGGGCCGACAGGCTCTCCCTGGGGACGTCGGGCAGCTGCGCGACCAGCGACGAGACGCGCACGCGCCCGGTCCTCGCGACCGCCTCCAGGATCCTGTCGCGCTGGGTTGGCGCTGGCATCACGGGATCGCCGAAACACCAGCAACGCCGGCATTTTCAATAAACCGCCTCATGGCCGCCACGACAGCGCTCTGGCGCCCTTCGAAGCACCCCGTCCAGATCTCCTTGATGTCTTCGGGACCACATCCGCCCTGCTGGAGCGTGCGGACGGCCTCCTCCCACGAGGAAGCCAGCGCCGCCGCCTCCAGGTGCCAGCAAAGGTGCCCATGAAAGCCCGCAGGGCAGGTACACTCCGATCCCTTGAGCGAGTAGACGGCCTCGGACGTGCGCGAGCGCACGAAGACCTGCCCCTCATGGCCTTCGATCCGCCACGCGGGCGCAAAGCCAAGAATCGCCTCGTCGAAAACAAATGGAGTCAACGCTGGCATTATTGCCTCCACCCGAAGAAATCATTGAAGACGGCGACGCGAGCGCAGCCCTACAAAAGTTTCGACCTCTCGCTCCGAGTAGAGGTTCGTCATGGGACGACCGTTGAAACACGCCTGCCAACCCCGAGGTGATGAGCGGATGGTCCACTCCTGCTCGACACCTTCATCGATGACAACCACCTCGTAACCGAGATCGATGAACCCCTGTTCACAGGACTTGTACAGAGCGTTCAGGAGCGCCAAACGCGTCAGTCCGATGGGTGGTGCCATGTCCGCCTCCAGGAAGGGCGCCTGTCCAGATGAATAGGGACTGTATGATGAGGTGTGTAAGATAGCCCTGGGGTAAAATAGGGCGTCGAGCCCCTTCCCATGGAGATCGAGATGACTGACAAACGCAGAAAAGGTCGCACCTCCCCCAACGCCTTTAGCCCTGAGGTCGAACTGCTC
>SYOX01000363.1 GCA_005804885.1 Pseudomonadota bacterium | reverse complement strand
GCACAGGAAACAGGTCCGCGAAGAGTTGCCATTCCAGATCGCTGAGCCCCTCAAACCGTCCTGCCATCGTCTCACCTCGTCGTCATCTTCGATGTCCACGAGGCCACTTTACACCTTCTATACGTTACTGGGATAGGCTCTCGCAACTCGCCGCCGCCGCTGCGCTCCCACTCGTTCGCTGCTGCTCCCCCCGAGGGCCCTGGAGGATCGGATCGGGAGGTGTGGAGTTGTCGCGGGCTGACCGGAGGATCTTAGGGGCGCGTGGTGGTGCGCCCTGACCCTGGTGGACGGGATCGATGGGGGGATCCCGCCGGCCTGCGCCCGGAGGGCTCGGGGCGCGTCAGCGGATGGTGACGTTGGTGGTGCCCTGGAGGTTGCCGCAGCGGGCCGTGACGACGGCGCTGCCGGGCCGCAGGCCGAAGGAGAGCCCCTTGGCGCCAAGCTCGTCGAGGACCAGCAGCGTGCCGGAGTTGGAGCTGGACCACTGGCACAGCTGGGTCATGTCGCTGGTCGAGTCGTCGTCGTAGAGCCCGGTGGCGAAGAGCTGAAGCGTGATGCCCTGCTGGCGGTTGAGGACGGCGTTGACCGGCGAGAGGATGACGGCGCGCGGGGTCGCCTGCCGAACGGTGACCTGCGCCGCCGCCTCCAGGTTCGAGAAGCGCGCGCTCAGGGTCACCTCGCCGGGCCGCAGCGTGTTGACGAGGCCGGGGTTGGGGAGCACGGCGAGGATGGAGGCGTCGGAGCTGGTCCAGACGGCGTTGGCGGTCACGTCGCCCGAGGTGCCGTCATCGAACTGGGCCAGCGCGAAGAAGCGCTGGAAGGCGTCCACGGGCAGCAGCGCGCTGGCCGGCGAGATCTCCAGGCTGATCGCGGCCCGGTTGATGACGAGGACCTGGCGCTGGCCGACGACGCCGTCGAGCGTGGCCGTCACGAGGGTCTGGCCGGGCGCGACGCCGGTCAGGATGCCGGGGGGCTGGGGGAAGTTGTTCACGACGGCGATCCCGGCGTCGCGCGTGGCCCAGACGACCTGCCCGGTCATGTTCTCCCGCACGCTCATGTCGGAGAAGAGGCCGACGGCGAAGAGCTGCACGGAGACCCCCGGCGAGGTCTGGACCTCCTGGGGGGCGATGAAGATCTGCTCCAGGATGGCGTCCAGGACGCGCACGCTCAGCTCGGCCTGCTGGCCCCGGTAGTTGACCTGGATGAGCGCTGACCCGGCGCTGATGCCCGAGACCTGGCCGCGCTGGCCGTTGGCATTGCTGACCTGGGCCAGCTCCGGCGTGGCCGAGACCCAGGTGGCCTCCTGGGTGACGAGCTGGGTGGAGCCGTTGGACAGGACGGCGAAGGCGTTGAGGTTGACGGTGCGGCCCAAGACGACCTGGGCCTGCGGAGGGGCGATGAAGACGGCCGTGACGCTCGCCTCGACCACCGTGATCGCGGCCTCGTCGCTCAGGCCCCCGAAGCGCGCCGTGACGGTGGCCTGCCCCGCGGCCACGCCGGAGGTGTTGCCCCGCTCGCCCGGCGCGTTGGACACGGTGGCGACGGACGAGTCCGAGGTGGACCAGGTGGCCTCCTGCCCGATGGCCCGCAGGCTGTTGTCGGAGTAGACGCCAAAGGCGCCGAGCTGGACCGCGTCGCCCTGGGGCACGGTGACCACCGGCGGCTGGATCTGGATGGCCACCAGCTCGGCGTCCGTGACCACGACCAACGCCTGGATCTCCAGCGCCCCGACCCGGGCCGTGAGGGTCGCCTCGCCCGGCGCGCGGGCCGTGATCAGCCCGCCCTGGGCGCCGTTGGCCACGAGCGCCACGCTGGCGTCCGAGATCGTCCAGACCGCCTCGGGGCTCAGGTTCGTCCGGCTTGAGTCGCTGAAGGTCCCCACCAGGAAGAAGGGCCGCGTCGTCCCGACCGGCAGCCGCATCTGAAGCGGGGACAGCGAGAGCGACACCAGCTGCGCCTCGGTCACCACGAGGGACGCCCTGGCCGTCACCTGCCCGTAGGTCGCCGTCACGAAGGTCTCGCCGGGGATGAAGCCCTGGACGCGGACGATCCCGTTGTCGACCTCGACGGCCGCGATCCGAGGGTCGGCGACGGCCCAGACCGCCTCGGTCGAGACCTCCACGGCCACGTCGTCGCTCAGGACGGCGCTGGCCCGCAGGCGGACGCTGGCCCCGGCGGGCACCTGGGCCGCCGCCGGCGAGATGGTCAGCTGCACCACCTCGGCCTCCGTCACGCGGACCAGCGCGCTCCCCTCGATCCCCTCGGCGAGGGCCTTCACGCGCGTCTCACCCTCGACGAGGCCGGTGATCGTCCCCGAGGCGCCCGGCGTGTTGTCCACCGACGCGATGCGCACGTTCTCGATCTCCCAGCTCACCGACTCGGTCACGTCCAGCAGCGCCCCATTCGAAAAACGCCCCAGCGCCTGGAGCCTCGCCCCGTCCCCCGCCGGCAGCGTGATCACGCTCGGGACGATCTCGATCGCCTCCAGCTGCGCGGGCGTCACCTGCACCTCGGCGCTGGCCGTGAAGTCCCCAAGCTGGGCCGTCACGCGCGCCGCCCCCTGGCTGAAGCCGCCGACGATCCCCGCGCCCTCGCCGCCCGTGGACACCTGAGCAACCATCGGGTTGTCGCTGCGCCAGTCCGCCAGCGCCGTCAGATCGCGAGACTCGCCGTTGTCGTAGATCCCCAGGGCCCTGAGCGGCACCTCGAAGCCCTCGGGGACCTCGACCTCCGCGGGCTCTATCGCGAGGCCGACCAGCGACTCCTCCGCCGCCCGGCCCTCCAGCAGCGCCTGGGCCTGCAGCCCCTCGAAGCGCGCCTCGACGAGCCCCGCGTTCGCAGAGAGCACCCGGAAGCGACCCGGGGAGACGAACTCGGCCAGATCGCGCGGCTCGACGATCCACTCGGCCTCCGCGCTCACGTCCCTGTTGCCCTCGCGCTCAACGACCGTCGCCCGGAACTGCACGATCTCGCCGACGAAGCCCTGCGTCTCGATGGGCGACAGGACCATCATGCGCTCAAAGGGCTCGGGCTCCGGCTGCACCTCCGGCTCGGGCTGCACCTCGGGCTCCGGAAGCACCTCGGGCTCCGGCTGCACCTCGGGGGCCGGCTCGGGCTCGGCGAAGGGATCGGGCGTCGGCTCAGGTTCGTCGCCCTCATCCGCGCGGGCGACGTCGCCGGGGCTGTAATCCCGACCGCAGGCCGGCAACACCGCGGCCAGGGCCATCAACAACGCAAAGAGGGCGAGGGGGGTTCTCATGATCGAATCCTCAAAGGGGTTTGGCAGACAGCCGGGGCCTGTGCCGTCGCACACGACCCCACCTGGACCGGACACTCTGGCGACGCAGATGTTAAGATCAACCGCCCGAAAAGTCGAAGCGCCCTCAGCGCCCCGGCGGCACCACGAAGGCGCGCCATCGCCCGATCTGCACCAGATCCTCGCCCTTGAGCTGGGCGCGATCAACCAGGCGGCCGTTGACCACCGTGCCGCTGATGCTGGACAGATCGTAGACACACAGCCCCAGCGCCTTGTCCCAGACAAAGCGCGCGTGCTGGCGGCTGACGTGCGGGCAGCCTTCGACGACGAGATCGCACTCGGAGCTGCGCCCGACGGTGATCGTCGATTTGGACAGCGGGACGATCCCCTCGGTCGTCATCAACCGCCAGAGTTCCTCAGGGGGTTGCGAGGGGGACCTCGCGTCCAGGAAGGTGAAGCGCTCGCCGCCCACCTCGATCTCATCGCCCGGCACCAGCAGCGCGCTCTGGATGTCCTGGCCGCAGACTCGGGTGCCCCGCGACGAGTTGAAATCTTGAATGATGACGCCGTCTTGCACCACGCTCAGGCGCAGGTGCTTTCGGGACACCCGCTCCGAGGGCGCCCCGACATCGCACCCCGAGGCCCGGCCCACCACCATCACCTCCCGGTCCAGAGCGCGGGACAGCGTCCTCTCCCCCTTGCAGATGACGTCGAGCCTGGGCGCCTCGTTGAGCTCAAGGTTGAGCACGCAACCCTTCTCGGGGTGACTGGACCCCAGCGACAAGGCGCACGACGCGTCCATCACCGCGCGCTTGAGCGGCCTGTGGTTGAGCCACGTCCCCCCGCTGCTCTTGAGATCCACGATCGACACGGCCAGAGGCGCGTGGCGCAGCGCGCAATGCCAGCCGCCCACACCGGCGCCGACAAGGACAAGGTCACACTCGGCGTGCTGGCCGAGCGTAAAGTGCCTATCTTGCGGCAACTCCCATATCTGACCGGTCACCTCGTTCCGAAGCATCGAAGGGCGCGACGAGGCCACCGAGGGCCTCGCGATCCTCTCCGCCTCCCCCCTCAGGAAGGGCTTCGGTTCCGTCAACGAAGATGGGTCTGAAGCGTTGGTCAAAGGTTGGCACCAGGTTCCATCCTGCTAAGGAGCCTATCTGTCCCATTATATGGAACCAGAACATTGACGCAAGATGGAGGCGCTGATGATTATGACTCTCCCGTAATGCCTTACAGAACAGCCGAGACGCACAGGCGACGGGAGGCAGATCACTGGCTCTTCATCGGCGGCTCGGGCCTCGAAGTCGAGGCGCGGCCTGCCCCGGGCCGCGATCTTGAGCGCGAGGCCCGACGGCCCTCCCCCACCGGGGCTCTCCCAATGCCCATCGATATACGCTTTTTTTTCGGCCCCGCCCCTCGCGCCAGAACCCGGCCTGCCTGCAGAGACCTCAGAGATCCGAGCCCTCCAGCAGCGCGTCTGCCATCCGCTCCAGCTTCAGGTTGACCAGATCGCCCCGCAGCCACATCGTCGGCACCTCCCCTGCGCCCTCGTAGGCCGACCAGTCCAGCGGCGGCCGCCAGCTCCGACCGCTTGAGAAGAACTCCTGGAGCGCCTCGTCGATGAAGTCCATCACCGCCTCCTTGCCCTCCGACGGGTCCTGGATGTCGTTGGCCTCCAGATCGATGCGACCCTCGATCGTCAACACCGCCTCCTCCTCCGCGTCCGAGAGCGTCAGCGTCAAGTGCGCCTCGCCGTGGTTGTACGTCCCCGACCACGCCAGCCGCTCCCCAGGCCGCAAGTGCAGCCGGTGGCGCTTGAGCAGCAGCCCCAGCACGGCCTTGACCTCATCCGGGCCGATCGTCACTCTGTCCTTCATCTCGTCCACCTCCCCCTTCCTTGAGCAACCCATTGTGCCACCGAGCCCAGGCCAGCGCCGCCGACCCGCGCGATCTGTCCAGGCCCGATGACTTGCACCAGACGGCGCCTCTTGCCAACCTCAAGGCCGCCGTGCGATGGGAAAGACCACCGCTCCACCGCAGCCCGACCCGCGAAGCGCCAGGAAAGACCGCCAATGCACTGGGAAAAAATCCACGCCGACGTCAACAACGCCCTCGGCACCCCCAAGGGCGTCACCATCTCCGGGCGCGTCGTCGAGGAGCCCGAGCGCGTCGACCCCACCCGCTCGCGACCCACCCGGCAGATCCTCGAAGACGAGATCAAGAACGCCCACCTCCGGCTGCTCTTCCAAGGCCGCGCCCACCCCATCCAGACCGACGATGAGGGCTTCTTCAAGCTCACCCTCGGCCCGGACGACGCCCTCGCCCCCGGCCGCACCCTGGCCATCGTCACCCCCCCCGAGCGCGACGACATCGCCCTGGGCCGCGCCCGGATCACCCTGCTGCCCGAGGACAGCCGCGCCACCGTCATCACCTCCGACGTCGACCTGACCTACCTCAACACCCCCTTCCAGAAGACCTCCGACAAGCTCCAGCTCCTGCGCGAGGACGCCCGCTCGCGCGCCTCCTTCCCCGGCAACGACGCCCTCTACCGCGGCCTGCGCGGCTCACCCGAGGACCTGCGACCCCTCGTCTTCCTCTCCGGCTCCCCGCGCTTCTTCAAGCGCGTCATCGAGGGTAAGCTCCAGATGGACGGCGTCGAACACGACGCCCTGCTCCTGAAGCCCTTCAAGCACATCGCCTGGCGCACCCTCATGGACCTGCGCCCCCACCTCATCCTGCGCGCCCTCAAGGAGCAGGTCGGCTACAAGCTGCGCGCCCTGCTCGACCAGCGCCTCCGCCTGCCCCCCGCCTGCGCCGAGATCCTCATCGGCGACGACTCCGAGGCCGACTTCGTCAGCTACCACCTCTACACCCGCATCCTCCACGACCCCTGGACCCCCGACGCCCTCAGCGCCGAACTCTCGACCCTCGGCGTCTCCGAGATCGCCCGCCTCAAGATCCTCGACGCCGCCGCCAGCGCCTGCGCCCACAACCGCGCCGACCGCCCCGTCCGCTTCATCGGCATCCGACGCACCGGCGCCCTCAACGAGCGCTTCCAGATCGACCCCTGGCGACGCCCCGAGCTCACCCTCTTCGACGACGCCCTCCAGCTCTCGCTCGCCCTCAACCAGCGCGGCCTCATCGACCTCGACCTCGTCGCCAGCGTCCAGCAGGCCATGCTCCAGGCCGGCCTCACCCCCGCAGACCTCCTCGACAGCCTCAACCGCGCCGCCGACGGCGGCATCGACGCGGACCCGGCGACTCGCCTCGCGCTCACCCGCGCTCCGTCGCGCTGACGCGAGCCCGACGACGGCGCGAGGCTCCCCCCACCGCCGACCGCGCCGCCTCAAGCGCACAGGGGGAAGTCTACTGGAGGCAGCTCTGGAGATCGGCGCAAGCCCGCGAGGCCAGACACGAGAGCAGGGTCAGGCCGGCCTGGCCCTCTCGCTCAAGGAAGGCGTCGCAGCGCTCGACGCAGTTGGGGATGTCGCTGCCCAGCCGCAGCTCCTCAAGCAGCCCGCACTCGTCGGCGTGGGCGCAGACCACCCCGCAGATGGGCTGGCAGAGGCAGCCGTCGACGCAGAGGTCGCCGAAGGCGCAGTCGGGGTCGGAGGCGCAGGAGCAGACATCGGCGTCGGGGTTGTCGTCGGCGTCGGGCTGCCCGACGTCGGGTTGGCCGGCATCGGGCTGGCCGACGTCGGGCGGATCGATCTGGCCGGTGATCTGGACGCCGCAGGCCCCCTCGATGCAGATGGCCTGGTAGACGTTGAGATCCAGCTCGAACTCGTCGCAGAGCTCGACGCGGCGGGCCTTGATGACGTCGATCTCGGGGTCGACCGCGACGCTGTTGGCCGCGACGCTCAAGCCAGGGTGGATCTGCACCACCAGACAGTCCACGTCGGCCTCGCAAGACCTCGGGAGCTGCTCGCCCTTGGCCTCCAGGATCGCGTCCAGCTCCTCGCAGCGCACCGCGTCGGCGCGCTCACAGGCCGAGCCGAGCGACACCAGCGCCAGCGCCGCGCAGAGCCACGCGGCCCGACCGACGCCGAGGGCGCGGACCCCACGGCGGCCCACCCCAGCGCGGCGACATCCTAGCAAACCGTTGATATTGCTTGACATATTGAGGCTCATGGGCGGTCGACGGATCATCCGTCGAGCTCTTCGGAGAGGCGCCGCCGCAGGTCGGAGGGCTTGCCGCCGCCGTCCTTCGCGCGCTCGGGGGGGGGATCGGGCGCCGCGGCCCTCTGGCGCAGGTCCTCAAGGCCCTCGCTGGCCTGCCGATCGCGGCTCAGGCGGCGGAAGCGCTCTTCGAGGTCGTCGCGCAGGGGATCTTCAAGGCCGCTGAGCTCGCGGGCGGCGGCGGAGCCGGCCTCCAGGCCGGCGATGCGATCCTCCATGTCGGAGAAAGCCTCGAAGGGGCGCGATGCGCCAAAGACCTCCTCAGGGAACTGTCGGCGCATGTCCTCGTCAAAGACGAAGGCCCGGCGGCCCTCGCCGAAGCGCTCCTCGGCCGGCGCCAGCCGGCGCTCGCGGCGACCGGGCGTGGTCGAGGGGCTCGACGAGAAGGTCGGGAAGGTGTAGCCGCCGGAGGGCGCCGAGGCGGGGCTGTCCGCGCCGGGGCTCGCCGTGCTGGGGAGCGCCCCGCCGGGGATCGTCGTATGGGGGAGCGCCCCGCCGGGGATCGTGGTGCTGGGGATCGTCGTCGGCTCATTGCGGACGTGCGTCGAGATCGAGTGGCGGCGGCTGCGCGTGGCGTCGAGCTTGACCTCCAGGGCGTCCAGGGAGCGGGACAGGTCGGCGACGAAGGTGCGCTGGCGCTCGATCTCGTCGCGCAGCCGGGCGCTGGCGCTCTCGGCGCGCTTCTTCATCACGAGGCACTCGCGGGCCAGCCCCTCGTCGCCGGCCCGCAGCGCCACCATGGCCTTGTCGTCCCACGCGCCCTCCTCCTCGCGGCTGCGCTCGTAGCGCTGGATGAGCTCGGCCTCCTGCCGCTCGACGAGGCGAAGCTGCGCTCTGGCCTCGCGCGTGGACGACTCCATCTCGCCGATGGACTGATCCAGCGCCCGCTCGGGCTCGTCGCTGCGGTGAACCAGATCGTTGATGTTGGCGCGGATCAAGGTGTTGATGCGATCGAGAATGCCCATGCTCCCCCCCATCGGCTCAAGCCGGCACATGATACACGCCGCCCTGCCCACCCTCAAGGCTCCGGCCTCGGATTGCTCGGGGCCGATTGCAGGGGCCCTGCGATCCGTGCTTCAATGGTCCTCGAAGAGATGGGAGGGGACCTTGACGACGCTGGGGCCTTACAAGATCGTCCGATCGCTGGCGATAGGCGGCCAGGCCGAGGTGCTGCTCGGGGAGCTGGAGGGCCCCGGGGGCTTCGTGGTCCAGCACGCCCTGAAGATCCTCAAAGTCCCGCTCGGCGGACGGCGCCCGGTCGACATCCCCGAGGCGCGCAGCCTCATCGCAGAGGCCCGCCTGCTGGCCCAGCTCTCCCACCCCCACACGCTGGCCATCCACGGCCTTCACATCTTCGACGACCGCCTCGTCATGGTCCTGGAGTACGTCGCCGGCCGCAGCCTCGCCATGCTCCTTGAGCGCCTGGGCCGCACCGGCGAGATGCTCCCCGTCGAGCACGCCCTCTGGGTCGCGCGCTGCGTCCTGATGGCCCTCGATCGCGCCCACTCGCTGCGCGATCAGGGCGGCCGCCCCCTGAGCGTCGTTCACCGCGACGTCAACCCCCAGAACATCATCCTGGGCTACGAGGGCCAGATCAAGCTCATCGACTTCGGGATCGCCATCTCCAGGCTCTCCACCCGCGACACCCGCTTCGGGATGGTCAAGGGCAAGCTGGCCTACATGGCCCCCGAGCAGGCCTACGGCGCCGAGGACATCGACCACAGGGCCGACATCTACGCCCTCGGCCTCGTCCTCTACGAGATGGCCACCGGCGTCCAGGCCCTCGGCGGCGACGAGGCCTCGGCCCTCGACCGCGCCCGCAACCCCTCCATCCCCCAGGCCCGCCGCCACAAGGCGCGCCTGCCCCCCACCATCGACGCCATCCTCGCCCGGGCCCTGGCCCGCAAGCCCGAGCGCCGCTTCCAGAGCGCCCGCGAGATGATGGTCGCCGCCAGCGAGCTGCTCCACGGCTTCAACCCCCGCTTCTGCGGCGACGAGATGGGCCCCTTCGTCCGCGCCGTCCTGCGCGACGAGCTCAACGCCGAGCGCGGCCAGCAGGGCCGCCTCAGCACCCAGGTCGTCCACACCGACGACCTCGACGGGGGCCGCTCCGCTGAAGACGACCCCGAGACCGTCCAACCCGAAGAGCTGGACTTCGACCCCGCCACCCTGCGCTTCACCCCCGAGCACGCCGTCCAGGTCGAGGCCCAGATCCAGGCCCGCGCCTACGCCACCCCCGCGAGGCAGCCCCACGACCTCACCCGCAGGATCCCCGCCCACATCTCCCCGGATGAGCCCCCCGCGGCGCAAGCCGCGGTCGACGAGGGCGGCGACCCCTTCTCCGACAACAGGCGCCACCACCTCGGGCTGCGCCGAATCCAGCGGGTCCAGCGCCCGGCCGCCGACCCCTCCCTGCGCCAGAGCCCCGACGAGAGCCTGCTCCCCGAGGACCTCTCTGCCGTGCGCTATCAGCCCGATCTCGCCGCCAGCCGGCACCCCGCCCCCGACCCCAGGCTCGAAGGCGTCGACGACGGCCTCGACCTCGGCGACCTGCTCCGCGCCATCGAGGACATCTACAAGCGCCGCAGCGGCGAGGATCAACCCGGCGAGGAGTCCGCCGGGCGCGGCGATGACAGCACCATGATCTTCAAGCGCACTTGACCAATAAATCAATAATTTAAATGTCTTACAAGACAGTTGACGCGCGCTACCAGCGCCCTTGCCAGAGCAGCGAGGCGCCGCCGGGCGTCGGGGCGATCGCAGGCCCATCGCCCTCCTGCGCGAAGCTGTCGGCCACGATGAGGATCACGCCGGTCATCACGGCGGCCCCGCCGAGGGCGTAGAGGGCGTTGGCGGCCTCGGCCAGCCGCTCGCCGCGCGCCTTGATGTCGACGGCCTCGCGCTCGATGTCGGTGGCGTCAAAGTCGCGCTGGGCGTCGTTGACCATCATGCCCAGGACCCCTCCGCTGACCAGCGCCGCCGCCCCGACCCCTGTCGACACCCAGCCATAGGTCGATATGCCCAAGCCCTCGGGCAGCTCGACCTTCGGCGGGACGTCGTCTATCCGGCCGACGCCGTCTCCCTTGCCGACGATGCCTCCGCCGGCGCCTTCAGAGCCGACGGCGTCTCCGGGGCCCCCACCGACCGCGCCGGTCGGGTGCAGCGTGACTTCGAAGAAGCGCTCCTCTCCATGGGCCAGCGTCACGTCGCGGCGCCAGAGGTTGTACCCCTCCCGGCTCACCTCGACGCGGTGGACGCCGGGCGCGAGGCGATCGGTCATGAAGGGAGTGCGCCCGATCATCGCGCCGTCGACCGTGACGGCGGCCGAGCGCACATTGCTGGAGATCCGCAGCGTCGCCAGCGACGGCGCCTCCCGACCGCCGATGAAGCGCCCCATCTCGTCCTTGAAGAAGCCGATGGTGTCGACCTCGCGCGTGAAGCGCTTTTGCCAGCGCTCCACCGACCGGCCCTTTCGGGCGTCGAAGATCTCGATGGAGATGTCAAAGAGCTCCCCGACCCGCACGAGGCGCCCGTAGATCAGCCTGTCGGCCTCCAGCGACTCGGCCAGCCGGGTCATGCACTGGGGCGTGGGGTCCTCGCAGCCGAAGAGGAGCAGGGACTCGTAGAGCGCGATGTCCTCCTGCTGGACGAGGGTGAAGGCCGCGTTGCCGCGCGCCTCGGCCTTGATGACGCGCGTGATGTCGACGGCCAGGGCGTCGTCGGCGCCCTCGCTGACGACGTTGAGCACCGCGACGCGGTGAGGCCCGGGATCGTCGACCCGATCCTGGGACATCGCCGCCGTGGACAGGAGCATCAAGAAGAGAGAGAGGGCGGCTCGGAGGATCACGGCGACGCTCCACATCAAGGGTTGCAGGATGATCGTCGCACGGCGACCCCAAAAAGCCAAGGGAGGCGCTGAAGTTGAGTCGCGGGCGGCGCGAGAGCCTGGGGGGGGTCAGTAGAGGGTGCCTTCGGGGATCTCGATCTTGCGGGTGCCGGCGAAGGGCTTGTTGCCCTCGCCCTGGCTGTCGGGGCGGTCGCCGCTTGGGGCGTTGGAGCGCCTGGGGTCGCCGTTCGTCGTTGGGTTGGGGGACATGACGATGAACTGGGAGCCGTCGGGGCGGGTCTGGACGGACTCGACGTAGTTCTTGCCTTCAGGCGAGGAGGGATCGCCGCCGCTGGGCTCTCGCGAGGGCTTGCTGGCGCTGCCGGAGGCCAGGCCGCTGGGGCCGCCGCCGCTGGGGTTCTTGATGAAGGGCGGTGGCGGTAGATCGCTGGCGCCGCCGCCGAAGTAGTAGACGCGGGTGGAGTCGCTCGGCTTGCGGGGCTTGGGGATGTAGATCTCGGGTCCCTGGCCGTTCTTGGGGGTGAGCTTGGCGCCGCCGAGGCGCTCTTCGAGGTTGTAGCGGTTGCCGAGGTTCTTTTGATAGAAGCGGATGACCTCCCAGTAGCCGTGGCGGTTCTGGTAGCCGGCCCAGCGGTTGCCGGCGGTGGTGGTGTAGGACTCGACGGGCAGGGGGCTGTTGAAGACCTCGTCGTCGGCGCGGGCCAGGACGCCGTCGCGGTCGAAGGTCCGGTCTGCGGGGGGGCGAGGGGCCTCTTCCGCGACGGCCTCGACCTCGGGGGGGGGCTCGGGGGGCTTGTCCGAGGCGCAGGCTCCCAGCGAGGCCAGGGCCAGGGTTGCGGTCAAGGACCTGATGGAGCGTGGGTGTGGTGCCATGGCGGCGGGGGCTCCTTGCCTCAAGGGCTGGGGAGGGGTCAATCCAGGACCGAGCTCCAGGAGAGCGGGAAGATGGCGCTCGGGGGTCGGTTGAGCTTGAACTTCAGGGTGTTGATCGCGCTGCGGGGGCCGAGCTGACCGACGTTGGTGTTGTTGCCGACCTGGGCGACGAGCTCGAGGTTCTGCTGGAGGTTCTCGGCCTGGAAGCTCTGGATGCCGACGTTGTCGTTCTGCAGCTGGTCGGGGACGTCGGGGGTGCAGGCGGGCTTCTGCGCGATCTCCAGGCCGAAGATGACCGTCCCGGCGGGCAGGTCAAAGAAGGCGCGGCCGGAGTTGAGGCGCAGGTTGGGGCCGCCGTTGTTGGGATTGAACTGATCGTCGCCGCCGTCGAAGCGGCCCAGGACATTGCCGTTCTCGTCGGTCTGGTTGAAGTCGATGCCGTAGACGCGGCCATTGCCGACCGAGCAGGCGGTGCTGTTGGGGACGAAGGTGGGGAAGTAGGCCGTCGAGTCGAAGATCAGGGGCGAGCCGGTGAGCTTCTCGGCGCCGGAGAAGGTGTACTTGAAGTTCAGGACGGCCAGGAAGGCGTCGACGTTGAACTGGTTCTGGACGAAGCGGACCCGCTCGGTGAGGCTGAAGATGGCGTTGCCGGTCTTGCGGCTCTCGATGTCGTCGATGTCGCCGGTGCCGTAGAGGACGACGAGCTCGCCGGCGGCGTTCGTGGCGATGGCCGGGCGCAGGAAGATCGGCTGGCGGACGGTGTCGTCCTGGCCTTGGAAGGCGTCGTGGAAGATCTTGACCGTCCAGTCGGCGGGGTTGGTCGAGCGCAGATCGACGCGCAGCAGCCGCCCGGAGGCGTCGCCGACGAAGGCGCGGGTCA
Source organism: Pseudomonadota bacterium (assembly GCA_005804885.1). Lineage (GTDB taxonomy): Bacteria > Myxococcota_A > Bradymonadia > Bradymonadales > SYOX01. The sequence continues at coordinate 34,093 of SYOX01000363.1, read as the reverse complement.
GGACCTTGCCGGGGAAGTCGTTGTGGGCGGCCACGGCGCCCGTGACGGCGGCCCGGAAGGGCTGGTTGGGGTCGTTGTTGTAGGTGGTGAAGCGGCGGATGATCTCGCCGTCGTTCAGATCGATGACGTAGATGGCCTTGCCGACGCTGCCCGGGGTCGAGATGTTCGCGGGCAGGCCGCCGGGGACGATGGCCACGCCGCGCTCGAACTTGTCGCCGTTCTGGCTGGCGCGGACCACGACGCCGAGCGCCACTTCGCCGTAGGCCAGGCCGATGGTGGGCGTGCTGGGCGACATGTCGACGCTGACGCTGCGGAAGAAGTCGTTGTTGCTGACCTGGAGCTTGCGGCGCTCGACCTCGGGGTTGAGCTCCCAGAGGAAGCGCGGGGTGGTCGGCGAGGCGACGCTCAGGGCGAAGTAGGAGCGGCCGCCGCCGCGCAGGCCGGTGACGGCGACCGAATCCCAGACATCGTTGAAGCCCGAGTTGTCGCGGCTCTGGCTGTTGTTGACGGGGTCGACGACGTCGGCCGGGAGCTGGTCGCCGGGGCCGCGGAACATGCGCACGTCGTTGATGACGGGCGAGCCGTCGACGCCGAAGATGTGGGTGGCCTTCTGGAGGTAGATCCTCCGCTGGAGCTCGATGGGGAGGTAGGACCACAGCTCGTCGCCGTTGTCGGACTCGGCGTCGAAGGCGTGAAGGGTGCCGTCGTTGCTGCCGACGTAGACGGTGGTGGTCCGGGGGTTGTTGATGGGGTTGACGAAGTTGGCGAAGCGCGTGTAGCCGGGGATGTTCAGCGACAGCTCAGGGCCGCCGACGATGGTCGGGTTGGAGTGGAAGATGTCGCCCAGGACGCGGCGGTCGGCCAGGCTGGTCGGGCGCCTGTCGGGGGCGCTGCCGTCGAGCAGGTCGACGATCTGGTCAAAGCCGACCCCCTCGATGACGTTGGCCTCGAAGGTGGCGTTGCGGTCGGTGGCGTTGATGAGCGGGTCGAGGGTGGAGATCGCGCGGTTGAGGCGGATCTCCTTCCTGCCGTTCTCGACGATGAAGCCGGTGCTGATCTCCTGGGTCAGGCGGTTGCGATCGAGCAGCGTGGTGAGGACCTTGCGGGTGTTGGGGTCGCGGGTGTTGAGGGCGTCGCCGAAGTTGATCGCGTCCGAGACCCGCAGGGCGCCGTTGACGCACTTGCTCTCGACGCGCTCCAGGCGGCCTCGCCACAGGTGGAAGTCGGGGTCGAGGTCGAAGGCGGAGCTGAACTGGTAGGAGCCGGCGTTGGTGTTGCGCGTGGAGGTGCGGCGGGTGGTGGCGACCTTGGTGCGCGCGGTGGTGCCGTCGACGATCTTGTTGATGATCTTGGTCAGCTCGCGGGTCAGCTCGACCTGGTTGTTGGCGATGTAGGCCGCCGTGTTGTCGTCGGGGTCGTCGTTGGAGTCGGTCCCGCCGACCATGGCCAGCTGGTGGATGCACTCGATGTCTTCCGGCAGGTCCCGGATGTTGTTGACCCCGCGGCAGGGCTTGCGATCGGCCTCGGCCAGGTCAAAGCCGATGACGTGGACGCGGACGTCGTGCGTCACGGTCAGCTCGGCCAGCTCCTCCAGCGAGGTCTTGTAGGGGTAGCCGGCGCAGCGCGCGGTGTTGCGGTCATCCTCGCCCGGTGCGCAGTCGTCGAAGGTCGGCTGGCCGTCGGTCACCAGGATCACGTCGCGGCCGCGGCAGGCGCGGAAGATGTCGTTCTGCACCTGGGGGTCGGTGGCCAGGAAGGTGTTGAGGTCTCTGAAGAGCGCCGCGATGGGCGTCGAGCCGAAGGGGATGAAGTTGAGGATCGCGTTCTCGAGCTGCTCGGAGCGCTGGACGCCCACGCGGGGGCTGCTCAGATCGCCGAAGTCGATCAGCGGCGAGTGGGAGGCCGCGGGGCCGCGCGCCCCGAGGTTCCACAGGTCGGTCTCGGGCAGCCGTGGCGGGTTGGGGTAGCTGAAGGGATCGCCGCTGGTCGGCACCGAGTCAAAGGCCATGAAGCCGAAGCGCACCAGATCGCGGTTGAGGAAGAGCAGGCCCGTCTCGCGCACCTGCCGGGTGTACTTCGGGACGTTGTGCTCGATCGGGTAGCCGTCGTCGAAGCCGGGCGCCAGAGAGCGGCTCTCCCTCTCGCAGTAATAGCCGTCAAAGCGCCCGGTGAAGACCTCCTTGGCGATGACATGGCGAGGCCTGGCCCAGACGCGCGACAGGGGGTTGAAGTTGTCGACGCCGGGGTTGAAGCAGACGGGGACCGTGCCGGTGGAGCGCTCGAACTCCATCGAACCGCTGGTGTCGAGCAGGACCATGACCAGGGGCGGGACGGCATTGCTGACGTCGCTCAGCAGCCGGGTGTTGTTCTGGGCGCTGGCCCCCGAGGGCGAGGCCAGGAGCGCCAGTCCGGCGGCGGTCAGCGCCAGGGCGCCGCGCATGCCAAAGAGGGTGAAGTTGGGGTGTGACATCTCGACCTCCGCGCAGGTTCCTTGGCCAGGTGCCTGTATTTTATTGTCTTTTTTCAAAGTCCGAAGCCCTCATCGCAAATCAGCGGGCCGACGAGCGCGTGAGAAATCGTCCGGCTGGTCGCCGAGCGGACGGCGTCGTCGTAGCGCAGGTTCGCCTCCGGGGTGCCGATGTTCCCGGTGGCCTCGAAGGTGAAGCGCTTGAAGCAGAACTCCTTGGAGAAGCCCGGGGGCCGGGGGCCGTCGCGGGGCTCGGTGAAGACGACGGAGAAGTTCGCCGGGGTGTTCTGCTCGGTCTCGAAGCTCCCCAGGGGGGTGCCGAAGACCTTGCCCTGGGTCAGGAAGTCCGCGCTGGAGAAGGGGTATTCGGGCGAGGAGTTGTCGTTGAACTGGCGTTGGCGCTGGCGCTGGAAGCGGTCCATGTAGTCCCAGAAGGCCTGGCCGTTCTTGCCGACGCGCTGCATGGCGCCCATCATGCCGACCTCGGCGGTGTAGATGGCCTGCTTGGAGAAGCGGGCGTTGTTGGCCTGGCGCAGTTCGAAGGTGGTGTGCTTGAGGCCCACCAGGCCCAGGCCGGTCAGGGCCAGGATGATGAGCAGGGCCATGATCAGGGCGCTGCCCTGCTGGTCGGGGCGGCGCCGGAGCGCGGCGAGGCGCGTGGAGGTCGAGGTCGTCATCACGGGGTGCCTCCACGGACGTTGGCGAAGGTGAGGTTGGGCAGCTCGACCATGGTGGTCATGGTCACGACGTGGGCCGCCGAGGAGAGGTCGCTGTCGATGTCGAAGCTGGTCAGGGGGCTGTAGACGGTCCCGCCGCGCTGTCCGACGGCGCGGGTCCTGGGGATGTGGGCGTTGGTGACGTCCTCGCGGGGGGTGCGGGCGCTGAGCGAGATCTGGACGGCGCGCACGCGGTGCCACATCGACAGGCGCTCGACGCTGTTGTCGACGAAGGTGTACTCCAGGCTGCCGGCGTCGTCGCCGGCCTGATCGGTGGCGATGACCGGGGTCCGGCCGCCGAGCTTGTCGCCGAAGGCCATCACCTGAAGGTCGACCGCGTACTCCAGCACCGCGACGATGTTCTGCCGGGTGCCGTTGTTGATCCGCAGCGGCTGGCCGGAGCGGGCGTCGAGCTCGACGCGCACGAGGTTGGTCTTGCGCTCGTCGTGGGTGTCCTGCTGGAGCTGGTACTGGATGACGTTGAGCAGGGCCATCTCGTAGGTCTGGCCCGAGACGCCTTCGAGGCCGCAGCCCAGGTTGCCGTCGCGCACCTGGATGCCGCTGACGGTCACGTTGGGCTGGCCGCCGTTGAAGCTGGCCGCGGAGATGACGCCGAACTGGGAGGAGCTGTCCACGTCGCTGATCCGCACCAGTCGGCCGGGGATGAAGAGGTTCTGGAAGACGACCTGGTTCTCCGAGGTGTTGCCATTGCCGAGCACCCGCGCGGTCGTGACCGCGTTGAGGATGGCCGTGCCGCCGTTGATGCCGTCGAGCAGGAAGAGGTCCGGCGCGTCGAAGCTGCCGATGATCGTGGCGCTGTCGGGCTCGATGTTGATGTTGTCGTTCGGGGAGATGCGCCCGAAGACGTGGGCGCCGTTGTCGCTGTCCTCGTAGGAGAAGGCCCGCACGGGGACCCCGACGCTCGGCTTGGGGCACACGAGCGGATCGACCGCCGCCGCGGGCGTCGCCAGGTAGCCGGACCGGCGGATGTCGCGCGCCATGAAGTCCAGCGCGAAGCGCAGGTTGCCCTGCGTGTCGACGACCATGTCCTGGGTGTAGAAGATGTTGGACATGCTGGTCATGAAGGTGAAGGTCGAGATCATTACGATCGCGATGAGCACCACGGAGATGAGCAGCTCGACGATCGTGAAGCCCGACCGGCGGAGGCGACGTGCGCGCATTGTTTGAGCCTTGTTGAGCATCGGTCCTCTCCTCCTCGGGCCTAGAGGTTGTGCCGCTTGATGGCGAAGGGCACGTGGACGACGTTGATCCGAGGGTTCGGCAGGTTCATGTCGCCGTTGATGTAGAGGATGTTGTTGAGCCCCTGGCCGCCGTTGGCGCAGGCCACGGGCTGGTTCAGCGGCGCCCCGAGCCAGGGCGCCTCGTTGTCCGAAGGCCACACCACGCGGACCTGCCCGACGATCACCTCCCGGTCCGTGTTGTCCATGAAGTTCATCCGGGTGTCGATGCAGAACTTGGCGTTCATCAAGGCGTTCTCGGACACGCTGGCCCCGTTGGCCAGCGGCGCGTTCGGGTTCCTCGGCAGCCCCTCGTGGTTGACCGGGAAGCCCCCGAAGAGGTTGAAGTAGGCATTGCGGCTCGTCTCCGTCCCGGTGAAGAGCACCGGGGTGCGGTTGGCGTCCAGCGGCCCGGCGATGTTGCTCCACATCGCCCCTTCGGTCCGCATCTGCTCGACGACCATCTCGCCGAGCTCAAGCGCCACCGTCGTGTCCCTGGCCATGGTCGTCCCCTGCACGAAGGAGACCTGCATCGCCATCATCGCCACGAGCCCGATGGCCAGGATCGCCACCGCGATCAACACCTCCAGGAGCGTAAAACCTCGCCGTCCCTGTCGCCTGAGCCTCATTGGACCATCCTCACTTCGCCGCTGAAGTTCATCGTAATGATGTGGTCGACGCCCAGGTGCGAGGGGCAACTCCCGGTCATCCGGAAGCACCGATCCGGGCAATCCCTGTTGACGAAGGCCACCTTGAGGCACAGCGTCCCCATGTTGTCGCAGTGCTTCGGCCACGCCACCGAGTCGCCCGACTCCTCGTAGCCCACCCCCGTGCAGTCCGAGCCGCTCCGGTCGTTCGAGGGGATGAGCCCGAAGTTGTTGGCCACGTTCGTCCCCGGCCCGCCCATGTCCAGCACTCGCCCGTCGGGCTTGATGCACAGGCGCACCGGCATCCTCGGGGCCACCTTGACGATCTGGACGTTGTGCGTCGGGTAGAAGGTCCCCACGTCGAAGCTCAAGGCCGGCGACGGCGTCGCACCGCGCGTCCGACACTGGTTGTCGGCCGACTGGACGACCTCGATCGAGCCCTTCTGCGCGCCCTGACCCCCGTCGCCCTCCGTCACCGTCAAGATCAAGGCCCGGTTCGTCGTCCCCGCCAGGTGCCTCAGGCCCCGAAGCTGCTGCGTGATGTCCCGCGCCGCGCCGAGCGAGACCCGCTCCGTGTAGTAGTCGATCCCTGAAGGGATGGAGATCGCGACCAGGATCGCGATGATGGCCACCGTCACCATCAGCTCCACCAAGGTGAATCCCCGCGCCTCCCTCATCGCTCCCCTCCCCTCGCTCCATGACACGCCTTCACTTCGCCTCTGCACACCAAGCAAGATCCACGCCCACCCCTCACGCCCACGGCAACCCCGCCTCCACGGCCACCCCCGCCCGCCGACCCTCACCTGGCTATGAAAACATTTCAACTTCTCACACCTCTTTGCAGCCGCGACGACGACGACCGACCCCTGCAAGACCGCCCGCGATTGTGCTAGGCTTGCTCCCCCAACCCACGGCGACTGCCGGCGGGCCAGCCACGCGCGGTCAAGACGACCCCCTCAACCCGGCGACGAAGCGCTTGATCACCCCAGGCCAACCCACCTCGCCAGAGCCCGCCTGCAAAGGCAGACCGAGGCCCTTCAGACACACCCTCAGGATCGTCGCCACCCTCGCGGCGCTGGCCCCCTCCATCCCCTCGACGGCGATGGCCCAGAGCGCCGTCGAGGTCCTGGCCGACGGCGCCGTCCGCCTCTTCGAACTTAGAACCATCGACGGCGCAGAGCGCATCCCCGCCCGAAAGGTCACTCAACTCCTCGGCCTGCGCGTCACCCACGCCCCCGACGCGACCGTCAACGGCCCCGACCTCACCCGCAGCGACGACGACGCCCTCACCGTCGAGGCCCTCGCCCGCCTGCGCCTCGACACCGACCTCGGCCTCGAGGACACCCTGGCCCTGCGCCTCGATGACCCCTCGCGCCAGTTCATCGCCGCCGACCTCCAGATCGCCTGCCTGCGCCTCAAGAACATCGCCGGCGCCCTCGACCTCTCCCTCGGCCGCGACCTGATCGCCAACCCCGCCGCCTCGCTCGCCCTCGACGGCCTCCAGATCGACCTGCGCTCCCGATCCGGCCTCTCCCTCTCCACCTACGCCGGCGCCCCCACCCTGCCCCAGCGACGCCTGACCGTCGAGCCCGCCTTCGGCGCCCCCTGGACCGACGCACAGGCCCCCGCCTTCGACGACTCGCCCCTGGCCCTCGGCGCCGCGCTCGCCCTGCGACAAAGGCGCCTGTCCGCCTCCATCGCCCTCCACCGCGCCCTCTCCCTCTCCGACGACCCCAGGCTGGACACCCCCGACGACCTCCAGCCCGACAACCTCACCTCCCACCCCCTCATCGAAGACCGCCTCGGCGCCGCCCTCCACGCCCGCCCCTTCGACCCCGTCGAGATCAGCGCCAGCGCCGCCCTGGACCTCACCCTCAACCAGCTCCAGCGCGCCCACGTCGAGCTGCTCGCCCACACACCGCTGGACCTCACCCTCGGCCTGCGCGCCGAGCGCTCCTCCCCCACCTTCCCCCTCGGCAGCGTCTTCATCGCCTTCGGCGCGCAGCCCACCGAGGCGCTCGCCGCCACCGCCGCCGCCGACATCGAGCCCGGCGCCGGGCACCTCGCCCTCGACGCCTCCCTCGGCGTCCGCGCCCGCGGCGGCGACCCCGACGCCCTCTCCACCCTGACCGGCGACGGCGCCGTCCGCGACCTCGACGCCAGCCTGCGCGCCCGCTGGCGCCTCGACGCCCCACAGCGCTACTGGCTGGCCGGCTTCGAAGCCTACGCCTTCGCCCGCGCCAACCCCGGCGACGCCGAAAGCCTCCTCCTGGCCGAGATCGGCGGCCGCCTCCAGATCACCCGCAAGACCTCCTGGGTCCGCGCTCGCCTCCTGACCGTCTCCGCCGAGCGCGACGAACAACCCCTGATGAGCGGCGCCAGCGCCGCTGCCCAGATCGCCTTCGGCGCCATCATCACCCGACAAGGCCGCCTCGAAGCCAGCGCCGAGTACGCCTCCACGCCGGCCTTCCTCCACGCCCTGAGCGCCTTCTTCACCTACAGCCTCGACGCCACGCTGCTGGAGTAAGCCATCAACACCCCACCGACCAGCCCCCGCGAGCGCACTCCGAAGACGCCCCAACGCCGCGCCGCGCACCCCGCCGCGCCCGGCCCCTCGGCGCTCTGCGATCATGTCACACGCCTCCACGCCGAGCGCCGCCGCGCCGCTCCAGCCCAGGCCCTCTTCGCGCTCGCCGGCGCCCTGCTCGTCGCCTTGCTCATCGCCCCCGTGCTGGCCCAGGACCCGCGCCCCGGCGCCCCGCTCGACCCCGACCCGGGCGACCCGCCCTCGATCCTGCCGCGCGCAACGCCCGGCTCGCTCCTGCCCAGAGGCTTCGGCAGCCTCGACCCCGCCGACCTCGACCCAGCAGGGCGCGCCGCCCTCTACGGCTTCCCCGATCCCGACGCCAGCGGCGACGACCGCCCCGCCCTTCCCCCCGATCACCGCCACGACTACCTGCGCAGACACGGCGCGATCGCCCGGCTCGACGGCGCCCCCTGCCAGGCCTGCCACACCGAGCGCCAGTGCCTCGACTGCCACTCGGGCGCGCTGCCCCCCGAGGCCAACCACCCGCCCGGCTTCATCGCCTTTCACGCGATCGAGGCGGCGCGCGACGCCAGCGCGTGCGTCGCCTGCCACGGCGCCCAGACCTTCTGCAAGAACTGCCACGACGGCGTCCGGGTCGGCACCCGCGGCCCCGCCGCGCCCGTCCCCGGCCTGCGCTACCACCCGGCCAGCTGGCTCGGCGCCGTCCCCGGCCCCGATCACGCCATCGCCGCCCGACGCGACCTCTGGTCCTGCACGAGCTGCCACACCGAGCGCGACTGCGTCGACTGCCACACCAACGTCAACCCCCACCCCCCAGGCTGGGCCGCCACCTGCCGATCCCTGATCGACAGCAACCCCCGCGCCTGCGTCGCCTGCCACGTCGACACGGCGCGCCTGCGCGCCATCTGCCGCTGACGCGAGATCGACGGGATCGAGGCCGCAAGCCCCCCCGGCCTCCCGATGTCGGGCGCCTGACGAGCGCCTGCCGGCTCAGAGGTAGAAATACCGGGTGTAGTCCTTGACCATCCTGTAGGTGGTGAAGCGCCCCACGAGCGTCTTCATCGCCAGCCGCACCCGGCGGATCCAGCGGCGCGGGCGGCCGTCGGCGTCGCGATCGTAGTAGAGGGGCAGGACCTGCTCCTGGAGGGCGCTGTAGAGCGCGTCGGCGTCGCGGTCGTCCTGACGATCAGGATCGACGGGCGCCGTCGCGTCGCCGATGGCGAAGCCGTTGGAGCCGTCGAAGCCCTCGGGCCACCAGCCGTCCAGCACCGAGAGGTTCAAGCCGCCGTGGATGGCGACCTTCTGCCCGCTGGTGCCGCTGGCCTCGCGCGGCTTGCGCGGGTTGTTGAGCCACAGATCCACGCCGCTGACCAGCTGCCGACCCATGATCATGTCGTAATCCTCAAGCACCACGACCCGACCGAGGAAGTCCGGCAGCTCCGAGATCTCCACGAGGCGCCGGATGAGCGCCTGACCCCCCGTGTCCTTCGGGTGCGCCTTGCCCGCGAACACGATCTGAACGGGGCGCTCGGCGTCGTTGAGCAAGGCCGCGGCCCTATCCAGATCCCGGAAGAGCAGATCGGCCCTCTTGTAGGTCGCAAAGCGCCGCGCGAAGCCTATCGTCAGCACCTCCGGATCAAAGGCCGGCGCCCCCTGGGTCTCGCCCCCGGACAGGAGCCTCGACGCCCGCCGACCCCAACGATCTCCAATAAAATCAACAAGCTGGCGCTTCAGATCGCGGCGCATCGCCCAGATCTGGGCGTCGGTCAGGCCGTCGACCAGATCGAGCCAGAGCTCGGGATCATCCTGGCGCTCCATCCAGTCGGCGGGCAGGTGGGGGTCGAGGTGATCGCGCGCGATGGGCGAGCACCACGTCTGGAGGTGGATCCCGTTGGTGACGTGCCCGATGGGCACATCCGAGGCCGCCCTGTCCCCCCACATCGCGGCCCACATCTGCCGGCTCACCTCGCCGTGGACCATGCTGACCCCGTTGGCCGACCGCGTCAGCCTCAGCGCCACGACCGTCATGCACAGCGGCTCGTCGCTCTCCCCCTCGTCTTCGTCCTCGACGACGACCGGCGCGGCCTTCAACCCTCGGCTGGCCCGGGCCTCCAGGCTCGGCGCGGCCCCATTGCCCTCGACGGCCAGATCGCCGCCGGCCAGATCGCCGTCGACCTCCTCGCCGTCGACCTCCTCGCCGTCGGCCTCCTCGCCGGGGATCTCCGACGCCTGGACGGGCTCCGGCAGATCGAGGGACACCTGCGCGGCGACCTCCCCGACCCTGCCCAGCGCCATCAGCCCATCGAGCGACAACCCCAGCGCCTCGCCCATCCACCCGAGGCGGCGCTCGACCAGATCGGCGTCGAAGCGATCGTGGCCGGCGGGCACCGGCGTGTGGGTGGTGAAGATCGAGCGCGCGATGACGGCGGCGCGGGCCGCCTCCAGGCTCTCGCCCGCGGCCACGCGCTCGCGCAGGAGCTCCAGGGACAAGAAGGCGCAATGGCCCTCGTTCAGGTGCCAGACCGCCGGATCGAGGCCCAGCGCGCGGATTGCCCGCACGCCGCCGATCCCCAGCAGGATCTCCTGCACGATCCGAAGGTCCGTGCCGCCGCCGTAGAGGTGATCGGTGATGGTCCGGGCGCGCGCGTCGTTCTCGGGCAGGTCGGTGTCCAGCAGGTAGAGCGGCACGCGGCCGACGTCGACGCGCCAGATCCGCGCCTTGAGCGCGTGCCGGCCCACCGGCATGGTGACGACGACCAGGGAGCCGGCCTTGTCCCGCACGAGGCGGCCAGGGAAGGTGGACATGTCCAGCGGCGGGTAGGTGGCCTGCTGCGAGCCCTCCTCATCGATGCGCTGCTGGAAGTAGCCCTGGCGATAGATCAGGCCCAGGGCGACGAAGGGCAACCCCAGGTCCGAGGCCGCCTTGACGTGATCTCCCGCCAGGACGCCCAGCCCGCCGCTGTAGATCGGCAATGAAGCGTGCAGGCCGAACTCCGCCGAGAAGTAGGCCACGGGGCCGGCCGCCCCGCCGAGCCCGACGGACCCTGAGCGCTTGAACCAGCAGTCCTCGGCCGCGATGTAGGCCTTGAAGTCGGCCACGACGGCGGCGGCCTCCTCCATGAGCCCCTTGGAGGACAGGGCGGCGGCGATCACGGCGAGGTCGGCGTCCTCGGGGGTGTCAAAGGTCCCGTCGGGGTGGAGGGCCTTGATGGTGGCCAGAGCGCTCTGGTGGCTCTCGCCCCAGGCCGCCGGGTCGAGGCGCTCGAAGAGGCGCTGCGCCCGTGGGGTCCAGGACCACCAGAGGTTCCTCGCCACGTCCACGAAACCCTGGGCGATCTGCACGGCGTCGTTCTTCATCGCATCCTCGTTCTGGGCGCTCGCCCTCGGGCTGGCTTGAGCCTGGGTGTGCCGGCGGGCGTTTCGACCGAGTCTCATAAACTCTCCGGCCCGCTCGTTCAAGGACAATCCTCGCCGCTCGACGAGCGCCCCACGCTCCTCGCACCCCTGCGGGGGCTCGTCGGGTGGGGCTTGGATGCGCAGGGGGGCTGCGCCCTGTCGGTCGCAGGCCAGCGCACGACCGATGTCGACACCTGGGGGCGTGAAAACCTCAATCCATAGGCCCACTTCGACGCGGTGATCCGCCCCTGCGATTCTCTGTCACCCTTGCGCTGGCCTGCGCCCAGCGGGCGCAGCCCACCCGGGCATCCAAGCCCCACCCGACGAGCCCGTCCCCCCTTGTGGGGGGCGGTGCGAGGAGCGTGGGGCGATCGTGGAGCATCGGGCGGCCCGAACGTGACCTGTGTGGCGTCGTCACCTTCACCGAGCGAATCTGCCGACGAGGGAAGTTTCCCTCCGACGCGCTTGCATGGGGTCGGAGAAAGGTGTAACGGCGAGGGCTGCAACGGCCTGACGCGCACGTCGACTAGGGAGAGGGCGATGAACGATCTCAAGTCCATGAAGAAGAAAGAGCTCGATAAGCTGGCCAAGAAGCTCGACATCTCCGACCGGAAGTCGCTCGACAAGGAGGCGCTCATCGAGGCCATCGCCGCCGCGCAGGGGGCCGCCTCGGCCGAGGCGCCCGCAGCGGCCGAGGCGCCCGCAGCGGCCGTCGAGGGCAAGGGGGCCAAGGCGAAGAAGAAGGGCAAGGGCGACAAGGGCAAGGGGTCCAAGGCTGGCAAGGCGAAGCGGCCCGGAAAGGTCGCCGAGGCGGCTGAGGTCGCCGAGGTCGCCGAGGTCGCCGATGAGGCCGAGGAGGAGCACGAGCGCCACCCCTTCGAGGACGACACGCCGCTGCTGCCGCCGCTGGAGCTCGGCGGCATCCCGGTGGGCTACGGCCGCGAGCACCTCTCGCTGATGATCCAGGATCCGACGAGCCTCTTCACCTACTGGTCCGTGGCGCGCGGGGAGGGCGAGGTGGCCTTCGAGGGAGGCCGGGCGCAGGTGCGGCTCTACGATGTGACGGAGGATCAGGAGGCGCTGGTGAGGACCGACGAGGTCGAGGCGTCGGCGGGTCGGTGGTTCTTCCATGGGCTCGCGCCGGATCGGCGCTACAGGGCCGAGTTTGGCGCGCTGACGGGGGGGGCCTTCGTGGCTCGCCTCAAGAGCGGCGTGGGCCAGACCCCGCCGGACCAGCCCAGCCGCATCGAGGACGCGGTCTTTGCGACGATCGAGGTCGTCGAGGTGCTGGCGGACCGATCCGAGGATCTGCGCCAGGACGCCCCGCTGCGGCCCGTCCACCCCGATCGGTACGCCAGCGCCAGCGAGCGCGAGCACGCCCAGGTGAGCGGCGTGGCGGCGCGCACGGGGGCGGCAGGCCCGGGGGCGGCCGCGGTCGAGCCGCTGTGGCTTGAGCCCGGGCAGGAGCCTGTCTACCACGGTCAGGAGCAGCAGCGCGGCCGGATATGGGGCTCCGTCAGCTCGTGGCCGCTGTCCGGCGGTCCGAGCTCGTGGTCCATCGCCTCTACCACTTGAAGGAGTGAGCATGGCCCTCGACGGTTATCTGGCGCTGATCCTCCACGCGCACCTGCCCTTCGTCCGACACCCTGAGTACCCTGAGTTTCTTGAGGAGGACTGGCTCTTTGAGGCCATCACGGAGACCTACCTGCCCTTGCTGGAGGTCTACGAGCGGCTCTGGGACGACGGGATCGACTTCCGCATCAGCATGACCTTGAGCCCGCCGCTGATGGCGATGCTCAACGACGGGCTGCTGCAGGAGCGCTACGCCGCGCGCCTCTCCAGCCTCATCGCCCTGGCCAGCAAGGAGTGCCTGCGCCACAAGAACGACCCCCACCTGCTCTACCTCGCCGGCTTCTACCTGGAGCTGCTTGAGCGACGACGGGCGCAGTACGAGGGGATCTACGGGCGCGATCTGACGGGGGCCTTCCGGAAGTTCATCGAGCGCGGGCGCCTGGAGGCGCTGACCTGCGGGGCCACGCACGGCTTCCTGCCGCTGATGCAGGACTACCCGGAGTCGGTCAAGGCGCAGGTCGAGGTCGCCGCGCGCTACCACGAGGACTGCTTCGGGCGCCGCCCCACGGGCATCTGGTTGCCCGAGTGCGCCTACTTCCCGGGGCTGGACAAGACCTTGCGCGATGCCGGCCTGCGCTACTTCGTCGGCGAGTCCCACGCCGTCGAGTTCGCCGTCCCGCGCCCGAAGGCCGGGGTCTTCGCCCCGATCTACACCCCCTCGGGCGTGGCCGTCTTCGCCCGCGATCAGCTCTCCAGCGCCCAGGTCTGGTCCTCCAAGCTGGGCTACCCCGGCGACCCCGTCTACCGCGAGTTCTACAGGGACATCGGCTACGACGCCCCCCTGGACTACATCAGGCGCTGGATCCAGCCCAACGGCCTGCGCAAGAACACCGGCATCAAGTACCACAGGGTCACTGGCCCGACGGACACCAAGCAGCTCTACGAGCCCTGGGCCGCCAAGGAGCGGGCGGCCTTCCACGCCACCCACTTCACCGACAGTCGGCGCTGGCAACTCCATGATCTCCATCGGGATCTCGGCAGACCCGCGCTGGTCGTGGCGCCCTTCGACGCCGAGCTCTTCGGCCACTGGTGGTTCGAGGGGCCGATCTGGATCGAGCACGTCCTGCGGCAGGTCAGCTGCGACCACCCCACCTACGGCCTGACGACCCCCATCGAGTACCTGACCGACCACCCGACCCAGCAGGTCGCGCAGCCGCCGATGTCGACCTGGGGCGAGCTGGGCTTCGCCAAGGTCTGGCTCAACACCGAGAACGACTGGATCTACCCTCACCTGCACGCCATCGCCGAGCGCATGACGGAGCTGGCCGAGCGCTTCACCGACCCGAGCGACCTGGAGCGGCGCGCGCTCAAGCAGGCCGCCCGCGAGCTGCTGCTGGCCCAGTCCTCGGACTGGCCCTTCATCCTGACCAAGCAGACCAGCGTCGATTACGCCGTCAAGCGCCTCAAGGACCACATCGTGCGCTTCAACCGGCTCTACGAGCAGCTGACCGGCTTCGGCGTCCAGCCCGAGATGCTCGAAGCCATCGAGCTGCGCGACACCATCTTCCCCGACATCGACTACACCATCTGGCGTCGCTGACCCCGCCGCTCGGGGTCCTGCGGAACCACGCTCGAGCCACTTCCATGTTGGGCCACCCGGAAGCCCAGGATGGAAGTGGTTCAGACGTGGTTCCGCATCAGATCTCCGAGCGCGCCAGCGCGTACATCTCGTCGAGCTCCGTCGAGAAGAGGTCCTGGACGGGCGGAAAGCGGAAGCCGCTCTGGGGGTCGAGGTCGAAGGGCATCAGCCGGAAGCTGATCGCGAAGCGCTCGCGCTTCCACTGCGCCCGGCACAGCATCCGGACGAACTTGGCGATGTGGTCGGCGAACGCGATGCGGTTGCCCTGGTAGATCTCCTGGACCGAGGGCCACAGGCGCTCGAAGATGTCGCGGGGCTCCAGGGCGCGCTGGACGAAGTAATCCATGAGCTGATCCAGGACGAGGAAGGGCATCAGGTCGTCCTCGTCGGTCTGGACCTGATCCAGCGGCCGGAGCTCGGCGCTGGCGGCCTTGGCCATGACCTTGTCGATGCCGGGCAGGTCGTGCCTGGCCCGCGCCCACGACAGCCAGAGCTGGATGAGGCTCTTGGGGATGTCGGAGATGGGCGAGAGGCCGCCGCTGGTGTCGCCGTCCATGGTCGCGTAGCCGACGGCGGCCTCGGACTTGTTGCTGGTGGCCAGCAGCACGAAGCCGCGCACGTTGGCCACCAGCCAGATGATCGCGCTGCGGGCGCGGGCCTGGACGTTCTGGAGCGCGATATCTTCGGAGGGCACCTCCCAGCTGAGGGCCTGGCCCAGCATCGCCTGCCCGGTGGTCCTGATCTCGGCGACCGTCTCGTCGATGTCGCCGTCGAGGAACTCCGCGCCGCAGTCGGCCGCCACGGCGCGCGCCGCGTCGCGGGTCAGCTGGCTGGAGTTGACCGTCGCCATGTAGGCGCAGACAAAGCGTTTTCGAACGACCTCCCGGAGCGCCTCGGGGCTCAGGGTCGGGTTGTCGTAGCGGAACATCCGGGCCACGATCACGGCCACCATCGCCGAGTCGCGGCCGCCGGAGAGGGCCAGGCAGTAGCCCCGGATGCCGGTCTTGCGCAGGTAGTCCCGCAGGCCCATGCACAGGGCCAGCTCGATCTCCAGGTTGCTCATCTCCTCGTGGCGGATGGGGCCGGAGACGAGCCCCGCCTCGACGAGGTGCTCCAGGCTGCGGTCGACGGGGCCCTTGAGGGCCGGGATCCAGTAGGGGCCGCTGGAGGTGGGCATCTGCTGGGACTCGAAGTCGCCGGGGATCACGACGAGCTGGGGCGCGGGGCCGAACTCGCCCCGGGTGTGGGCCATGACCTGCTGGCGCCAGGAGCCGTTCTCCATCCGGCGCTGCCGCAGCTGCCCGAGGTCCTGCACGACGTCGATGACGTCGACGTCGCTGCCGAAGGAGAAGCGGCGGCCCTCGCGCTCGACGTGGCCCTCGCAGGTGATGAAGGCGCTGCCGTCAAAGACGAGCCGGGTGGCGTCGCAGCCGGCCAGGCTCGTGTAGACGTAGATGCAGTGGTCCTCCAGGCTGATCTGCTCGCACATCCGGCGCCGCACCGCGTGCTTGCCGACCGTGAACCACGAGGCCGAGGGGTTGACGAGGACCTCGGCGCCGGCGATGGCGCGGCGCGATCCCGGCCGCATCCCCATCCAGCCGTCCTCGCAGATCTCCATCGCCAGCGTGGTCGTGTCGCCCAGCCGGTAGAGCAGGTTGCCGATGGGGATGGGCGGGCCGCCCTCGGGGTCGGGGAAGAGGGCGACGCGGCCCGCCAGCCAGGGCTGATACCAGCGCGACTCGTACTCGACGTCGCCCGTGGCCAGGTTCTCCTTGCAGCTCATGCCGTGGATCGTGCCCTCGAAGACCAGGGCCATGGCGTTGTAGACGACCCCTTCGAAGAGCACCGGCAGGCCGACGCACACGGCCACCTCGCGGGCCCGCTCGGCCACCCGCCGCAGCACCGCCCAGGAGCGCCGCAGCGTGCCGGCCCTCAGGAGCCTGTCCCCCAGGCTGTACCCGGGGATGCACATCTCGGGCAGCACCAGCAGGCGAGCGCCTCGCCGGCTGGCCTCGTCGATGGCCTCGCCGATGCGCTGGAAGTTGCCCTCCCAGTCGCCGACGGTCTGGTTGAGCGTGGCCGACGCCACGTGGATCTGGGCCCCTCGGGTCATGAAAGCTCTCCGCGGTTTCTCGCCTGTCGATGCCACCTACATGGTGGTCATGATGGCGAAGAGGAATTGGTCCATGTGGACCTGGACGACGCGCGCGACGGGGTGATCGGTGGTGATGGTGACCCGGGTGCGGTCGACGCGCAGCTCTCTGACCTCGAACTCGATCATGGAGTCCTGCATCTGCGCCAGTCCCTTGACGCCGTGGAGGTGGTGGGCCCAGTCCTCCTCGACGATCCCGGAGATCTCCTCTTCGAGGAGGATGTCGAAGTCCTTGAGGTGGACCATCTCGGTCTGCTCAAGGCGCATGTAGAAGGTGCCGTTGGGGTCGATGACGAAGTTCATCACGTGGTCGGGGACGATCTCGGCCAGCGGGCAGTGCAGCTCGCGCAGCTTGTCGCGGGCCCGGTCGGCGGGCGTCCGCTCGGCGTCCTCCTCCTCGCGGGAGGTCACGAACTGCAGCCACGCGCCGCCGACGGGCCGCATGGCGGCCAGCAGCTCCCCGACGTAGTCGGCGCCGAGCCGCTCGGTCAGGAGCCCCAGGATCTGATCGCGGATGCCCTCGTTCTGGGGCGTCCCGATCTCAGGCGAGGTGAGCAGCTGCTCGAGTTCGGCGGTGGTGGCCGCCTCGAGGGCCTCGCGGGAGGCCTTGAGGTCCATCTCCGCGTCCTGCGGCTGGGTCTCCTTGCCCTCAAGCACGGCGTCGATGCGCTTCTCGAGTTGAATGTTCTGTTCCATGTCCTCACCCGCCCGGGTGCGCTGGCGCCCCTCCCGTCGGCGACCAGCCCGCCGAGGAACAAGCGCCCGCAGTCCGCTCTACATTCACCGATCGGCGCCCAGGCTTCAACCCGGCCGCGTCGCATTCTTGTCTAAGGCGCGCGATCCCTGCTAAGAGTCGATGAGGCACAGCAACAAGCTACGAGGTCAACTGACGTGGCGATGTTCAAATTTCGCAAGCTGGACGCCGTCGGGCGGCTCAAGTCCGGCGACTGGTCCTCCGAGCTTGACAAGGACGGGCTGATCAAGAAGGCCCTCGGCCCCAAGGGCAGCATCGACGTCGAGGAGCTGCTCGATCTCCTGATGGTGCGCGACACCGACGTGCGCAAGGCCGCCCTGGTCCGCATCCATCAGGTCGGCGACCCCTTCATCGTCGACGCCTTCTTGCGCCGCGTCAGCGAGCTGGCCCCCCAGATGGTCACCGGCCTGGCCCGCGTGCTGGTCAAGGTGCTGCCCGAGGGCTACCACCAGCGGCTCGCGCCCCACCTCTTGAGCGAGGACGTCCAGGTCCGGCAGGCCGCCGAGGAGCTCTTCACCTCCAGCCGGCTCGACAAGGCTCTGATCACCGTCGCCGACCTCTGGCTCGACCCCCGCGTCAAGATCGCCGAGCGCCTCATGGAGCGCATCCAGCAGGACGTCCAGGTCAGCGGCACCCTCGACGTCTGGCGCCCCCTGATCGAGCGCGCCACCGAGCACCCCTCGCCCGAGGTCCGCCGCTTCGCCTTCCTGGCCCAGGCCAACCCCAACGACGACACCTACTTCGAGAAGATGGTCTCCGTCGTGGGCCGCGAGACCGAGCGCAACCAGGAGGTCCTGTGGCAGATCCTCGGGCGCCTGGCCCAGAGCAGGACGATCAAGCTTCAGAACAAGCTCGTCCCCCTGCTCGGCGCGGACTCCACCCACGTCCGACAGGCCGCCGTGCGCGTCCTGGACATGCTGGAGAACCCCGGACCCGTCATCCAGGCCTTCCTGCACGACGCCAGGCGCCTGTCGGCCTGGGGCCAGGAGCGCGCCTTCGAATCCCTCGGCCCCATCATCAACAAGATCATGGACCCGGTGCTGGAGCTGATGCGCTCGCCCGACCACGAGGTCCGCATCCTGGCCGTCTCGCTGGCCGTCGGCCAGGGCAATGACGCGCGGCTCAAGAAGCCCCTGCTCGACGCCCTGGAGACGGACGACTGGTGGACCCGCACCCGGATCATCTCCACCCTGGGCCGCATGGCCGACCCCTCGACCTACAGCCGCATGGCCGCCCTGCTCAACGAGCGCGACACCGTCCTGGTCGTCGCCGACGCGCTGGCCACCGCCGCCAACAGGCACCTCGAGGCCGGCGACCGCTCGGGCTTCGAGGCCGCCCTTGCCCCCCTCAAGGCCCTCGTCCTGGGCCAGAGCGTCCTTGAGGGCAGCGACAAGACCGACACCACCGACCTGCGCCGCGAGATCGTCTGGGTCCTGAGGAAGGTCAAAGATCAGGACGTCCTCAAGCTCCTCATCAAGCTTTGCAAGGAGGACCGCGACGCGCGGGTCGCCTCGGCCGCCCTCGACGCCGCCGAGGCGCTCAGCGAGGAGCAGGCCTGGCCCATCCCCAACCGCGGCCCCATCCAGGAGGGCATCTACCTCTCGCTGCTCTCCGAGGTCCGCCTCTCGCCTCTGGAGGACATCATGATGTTCGCCCGCGAGCGCGGCGCCTCGGATCTCTACGTGGTCGTCGACAAGCCCCCCTTGATGCGGCTGCGCGGCGAGCTCGTCCCCGTCAGCGACCAGGTCGCCGACGCAGACCACACCGCCTGCCTCGTGCGCGAGCTGCTCAACAGCGACCAGGCCGCCCAGGTCGCCAGCCAGGGCAACCTGGGCTACTGCCACGAGATCCAGGGCGCCGGCCGCTACCGAGCCAGCATCTTCGTCGACAGCCGAGGGGTCAACGCCGCCTTCCGCATCATCCCGCGCGATCTGCCCACCCTCGACTCCGTCGGGCTGCCGGCCCACTTCGCCGAGGTCTCCTACTGGAAGGGCGGCCTGGTCCTGGTCTGCGCGCCCCAGGGCGAGGGGCGCACGACCACCCTGGCCGCGCTCGTCAACCACTGCAACATGTACCGGGGGGCGCACATCATCAGCCTGGAGCGCCCGATGGAGTTCATCCACAGCGACCGGCGCAGCACCATCAACCAGCGCGAGGTCGGCGACCACGCCGCCTCCATGGCCCGCGCCCTGCACGGCGCGCTGCGCCAGGACCCCGACGTCATCGTCATCGACCCGCTGGCCGACGCCGAGACCTTCAAGCTGGCCCTGCGGGCGGCCAGCACCGGCACGCTGGTGCTGGCCAGCTACCGCTCCGGCACCGTCGAGGCCGCCCTGGACCGCATCGTCGAGAGCTTCCCCCCGGAAGCGAGGCAGCGCACCCTGAGCGAGCTCTCCTCGGCCTTCAAGGCCATCATCGTCCAGGGCCTCATGCCCCGCGCCAACGGCCAGGGCATGGCCGCGGCCTTCGAAATCGTCGTGGCCAACGCCGACACCCGCGCCGCGATCCGCGCCGGCAACCACGCCGGCCTGCGGAGCCTGATCGACAAGGGCAAGAAGCAAGGCATGCAGTCCTTTGACGACGCCCTGACCTCCATGCTCAGCTTCGGGATCATCACCCCTGAGGCCGCCTACCGCCGCGCACACCACAAAGAGCGCTTCGAACACCACGCACGCCGACGCACCGCGACCGAAGAGCGCGCCTGAGAGCGATACAAGGAGCCGCCATGGCCAACCACGACGACGAAAAACCCAGACCCGCCGCGCTCGGGGTCCCCAGATCCTCCTCAAGCGCCAGCATCCTCCGGCGCCCCCTCACCCGCCCGGCTCCTCCGGACGAGCGCGACCAGGGCAGCGACGACGAGGACGCCGCGCCCCCGCCCGCCATGACCGCCGAGGAGGAGGCCATGATCGAGCAGCTCATGGCCGCCAGCCTCGGCAACACCTCAACCCTCCCGACCGGGCAGGATGAGTGGATCCCCGACCAGGAGGACGCCTCGCGGCGCTCCTCCAGCAAGCTCTTCGGCGCCGCCGGCGCCTCCTGGAAGCGCTCGATCAGCACCGCCGCCGCCAGAGCCCCGGAGCCCGCCGCCGCCGTCTCCCTGCCCGCCCGACGCCCGGCGTCCGAACCCGTCGCCCTGCCCTCTCGACGGCCACCGACCCCCGAGCCGGCCCCCCTCCCCGAGCCGCCCAGGCGCAGCCCGCCGACCTCGGCCAGCGCCGACGACTTCGACCTCATCGACGATCAGGACGTCTTCCCCGATCCCTCCTCCCACGGGCTCGACGACGACGACGACGACAGCGACCTGCTCTCCCCCCCGCGCCGAGGCCGCGACGAGCGCGAGGACCTCTTTGACGAGCTGCTCTCCCTCGACGGGGGCCTCGATGACCTCGGCGAGGCCGCCCCACACGAGCACGCCGACCCCGACAACTACGGCATGATCGACTTCGACGAGGCGCCCATGGCCCTCTCCCCCTTCGATCCGCCGCCCAGGAACGCCGCCGCCCAGGAACGCCGCGACCCCTACGCCCTCGATGACCTCTCCCCCGTCCCCTTGGCGATCCCCCCCTCCCGCGACGACCCCTACGATCCCTACGCCCTCGACCCCGACTACAGCGGGATCAGCGGCACCGACGACCGCGTCCCCTCTGCGATGTCTCTTGAACTCGACGTCGACGACTACGACCTCGACGATGACCTGGCGCTCGCCAACGAGAAGGACGAGCTCGACGCCTACCTCCCCGACGACTTCTCCGACGGGGGCCTGGACGACTCGCACGACCTTGACCCCGTCAACGAGCCCAAGGGGTCCGAGCATCATTACCCCCGCGAGGTCGAGCGCCCGCCCCGGGCTGAAAACCCCGCCCTGGCCTCGACCGCCTACGGCGACGACTTCGACAGCTTCGGCCCCGCCTCCTACGAAGAGCCCTCCCGCTCCCCCGACGGCCAAGGCCCGCGATCCCAGGACGGCCAAGGCCCGCGCTCCATCGACGCCGCCTCCGTCGACTTCGCCGTCAGCGAGGCCCTCGACGACGCCCTCGGGGAGCGCCTCGTGGCCTTCGAAGCCCACCTGCTCAAGCGCCTTGAGCGCCGCACCGAGGGCGTCGTCAAGTCCCAAGAGATCGCCCAGATCGCCGCCCTGCCCGCCGACTGGGGCACGCGCTCACCTCAATCCCGCTCGACCACCACCAGCGAGGGCCAGCGCCGCCTGAACTTCTTCCTCGACCTGATGAAGCGCCGCAATGCCGACGGCCTCCACTTCCACGTCGGCGCCGCGCCCATGCTCCGCGTCGGCGACAAGATCGAAGGCCTCCGCTTCCGCACCATCCGCGAGCAGGACTGGCAGCGCTGCATACAGCCCGTCTGCCCCCCCGGCAAGTGGCCCCAGTTCGAAGGCACCGGCGACGTGGACTTCATCTACGAAACCGACAAGGGCCGCTACCACGTCAGCCTCTTCCGCCAACGCAAGGGCGGCGGCGCCGTCTTCAAGCGCATCCCCGACACCACCATGGACTTCAAGGCCCTCGGCCTTCCCGACCACCTCGAGCGCCTCGCCGATCTCCCCGGCGGCCTCTGCCTCTTCTGCGGACCTTACGGCAGCGGCACCTCAACCACCATCGCCGCCCTCATCGACCTGATCAACCAGCGACACGCCCACCGCATCATCACCCTCGAAGACCCCATCGGCTTCGTCCACGTCCCCCAGAAGGCCATCATCCACCAGCGCGAGATCGGCGTCCACGCCCGCTCCTTCTCCGAGGCCATGATCGCCGTCCAGCGCGAGAACCCCAACGTCGTCGTCATCGGCGAGCTGCTCGACAAGGAGACCACCCGCCTCGCCCTGGAGGCCGCGCGCGCCGGCATCCTCGTCTTCGCCGTCCTCCACGAGCTGACCGCCAGAGCCGCCATCCAGCACCTCCTGCAGCTCTTCCCCGAGAACGAGCGACCGCGCACCCTCAACAGGATCGCCGACACCCTGCGCACCATCGTCTGTCAACAGCTCATGCCCCGAAAGACCGGCAACGTCAGCCCCGCCATCGAGGTCCTCATCAACACCTTCGCCACCTCTCGCCTCATCCGCGAGGGCGACCTCGACGGCCTCAACACCCTCATCGACCAGAGCGACGACCTCGGCATGATCCGCATGGACCGCTCGCTGGCCAGCCTCGTCGAGCGGCAGGTCATCTCCGAAGAGTCCGCCATGGCCCGCGCCGTCGACCCCGCCCACCTCCACCGCCTCCTCTACCCCGAGATCGCTCGCCCCGTCGCCCCCGAGGACGACGACGAGTTCGACGAGAGCGTCGACGAGAGCGCCGAGGACGCCGCCAAGGACCCACAGGACGCCTAGCTCCGGGCTCGCGCCCGGCGCTACAAGGCCAGGGACGCCCCTTCGGGGCTGGCCACTGGGTGTCGGCAGGTGTGGGGCGCGTCCCTCGCGTCGAGATCACAAGCGAAGTTCAAGGGCTTGAAGGCAAACATCGCACGATCTTGAGAGGGTCTGTCGCCTGGAGGTTGACAGCCCGTCGCCAGCCCCGAAGGGGCGAGACGCCGTCGGCACGAGACGCCGAGACATCGTCGATACGATCGATGACGCCGTCGGCACGATAGCCGCCCCGGGCGACGATGGCGGCCCCTTGGGCCGTCGAGGGAGCCCGGGGCGCCCTCGCCCCAGCTCAACGGTAGACGCTCTTCTTGGAGATCCGGCCCCCGAAGGGCGACTGCTGCACCTTCTGCGCCGGCGGCTTGGCCAGGTGGAACTGGTACCACGTCTCCTTCCAGCCGCTCATCTTCATCTTCTTGTTGTTCTGGAGGTTGAGCAGGTTCTCCTCCACGCGCTCGTCCTTGCAATGCTCCTTGGCCCGGTTGAGCACCGCGATGGCACCCTCCCTGTCGCTGTTTTTCCACAAGCACCACGCGTAGATAGACCACAAGAGCGCCTCCTTCTTGTTGGCCTTGACCGCCGCCTCGAAGGTCGCCTTCATCTCATCGTACTTCTTCTTGCGGAAGTGGGTCACCGCCAGCATCGCCTGCGCCATCCAGTTGCGCAGGAAGGCGTTGCGCAGGTAGGGCTCGGCCCCGTCGAACTCCTTGACCGCGTAGAGCAGCGTGCCCACCTGGGCGTTGATCTGCGACTCGACCAGGAACTGCCAGCGCTTGTACTTGTAGCCCTCCTTGATGATCTTGACCGAGCCCATGATCGCGTCCTTGAGCTGCTTCTCGGTCGGCGGCTTGCCCAGCCTCATCAGCGACTCCTGCGCCCTGGTCATCTCAACCTGCGCGCGGCTCATCACCGCCTCGACCTGCTTGAGCGTCCGACGCACCAGCACCAGGTAGACCGCCACCAGCGCGATGAGCGCCGGCAGGATCCCATACCAGCCGTTGAAGTCCCCGCCTCCCAGCATGAAGCTGAAGACGAGCATGGTCAGGATGCTGACCCCGAGGGCAATGGCGAGGTTGATCATGGGTGTGCTTCTTCGTCTTGTGGTGAACTCTTCAACAAGGAGATGGCCGACTCAGTCCAGCCCCGGCGCCGGGAAGCCCGCGCACAAGCCCTCGACCTCCGCGCGCACCGACTCCTCCACCGCGGGATCGCCGATGTGGCGCACCACCCGGCCTATCCACCCGGCCAGCAGCGCCATCTCGCCCTCCCTCATGCCCCTCGACGTGATCGCCGGCGTCCCGATCCTGATCCCCGACGGGTCAAAGGGCTTGCGCGGATCGTAGGGGATCGTGTTGTAATTGCACACGATCCCCGCCCGCTCCAGCGCTTGGGCCGCCGGCTTGCCCGGCACCCCCAGCGGCGTCAGATCCACCAGCGCCAGGTGGTTGTCGCTCCCCCCCGTCACCAGCCGGAAGCCCTCCGACAGCAGCCCCTCGCACAGCGCGCGGCTGTTGGACACCACCTGCGCTGCGTAGTCCCGGAAGCTCTCCGTCGAGGCCTCCGCCAGCGCCACCGCCAACCCCGCCGTCGTGTGGTTGTGGGGTCCGCCCTGCAAGCCCGGGAAGACCGCCTTGTTGATCGCCCCCGCGTGCGCCGCCTTGCACAGGATCATCCCCCCGCGCGGCCCGCGCAGCGTCTTGTGCGTCGTCGTCGTGACCGCGTCGGCCAACGGCACCGGGCTCGGGTGGACTCCCCCCACCACCAGCCCCGCGATGTGCGCAATGTCGCACATGAGCCTGGCCCCCACCTCCGCCGCGATCTCCGCGAAGATCTCGAAGTCGATCACCCTCGGGTAGGCCGTCGCGCCGGCGATGATCATCGCCGGACGCAGCTCCCGCGCCATGCGACGCACCTCGTCGTAATCGATCAGCTCATCCTGGCGCCGCACCGTGTACTGGTGCGCCTCGTAGAACTGGCCCGTCACGCTCACCGGCCACCCGTGCGTCAGGTGACCCCCGTGCGGCAACCCCATCCCCAGCACGCGATCGCCCGGCTTGCAAAAGGCCGCGTACACCGCGAGGTTCGCCGGCGAGCCGCTGTAGGGCTGCACGTTGGCGTGCTCGGCCCCGAAGAGCGCCTTGGCCCGATCGATCGCCAGCTGCTCCAGCCGATCGATGACCCCCTGCCCCTGGTAGTAGCGCTTGCCCGCGTAACCCTCGCTGTACTTGTTCGTCAACACCGTCCCGGTCGCCTCAAGGACCGCCTTGCTGACGTAGTTCTCCGACGGGATCAGCCGCATCGTCCGAGCCTGCCGGACCTCCTCCTCTCGGATCAGCCCCGCCACCTCAGGATCCACCGCCTCCAACGCCCTCAGCTCGCCCATCCCATCGCCTCCCTCCGGTCGCGTCCTCGCCCCGACCACCCTCGCCAGGCTGCCCCGCTCCGCGCCCGATCAGGGCCGATGAAGTAGCGCACAACCCACAGGGAGTGCAAGCGCGCGCCTCTTGCGGCACTATCGACCCCGCGACGCTCCCCCCGGACCCTCGCGCGCCCCGATGCGCCGATCGCCGCCAGGACCCCATGCCAGCCCCCGCCACAGCAAACCGCACCCCGCTCCTGCTCGCCGCGCTGGCCGCCCTCTCCACCCTGATCGCCGCCCTCGCCTTCCTCCTGCCCGCCCTCTCCCTGCCCCCCGACCTCCACCGCGCCGCCGCCCTGGCCGCCGCCGCCGCCACCCCCGGCGACCTCGTCATCGTCCACGGCGTCGACGACCTCCCAGCCCTCTACCGCGACCTGGATCTCCACCCCGACGCCGATCTCCACCCCGACGCCGATCTCCACGCCAGCGACCAGGACGCCAAGGCTCCCCCCCACGACGCCGCCCTCATCGCCCTCGGCCCCTCACCGCCCCTCACCGCCATCCTCGACGCACTCGCCGCGCCCGACGACGGCTCACCCCCCGCCTTCAAGCGCCTCATCGTCGCCTCCCTCTCCCCGCCTGCTGACCCCCCCGAGGGCCTGGAGCGCATCGAGTCCCGCCGCGTCGCCACCGCCACCGTCCAGATCCTCCACGCCAACCCACCCCCGACTCGCCGACTCCGGGCGCGCGCCGAGGACGCCTTCGCCGCCATCGAGCGCGTCGATACCCTCCGCCCACAACACCGCCAACCCTGCCCCCGCGACGGCTCCCGCTTCACCTGCTCCCACGCCGACGGCCTCGACGCCCTCCGCCTCCCCCCTGTCGGCGACCCCTGCCGCGGCCTCCTCATCAACACCTCCGAGGGCATCGGCGCCTCCATCACCCTCACCCAGCCCCAGGCCGACCGGCTCACCCTCCGCGCCTCCTCCACCCACACGCCCACCCCCCTCTACCTCACCCAGGGCACCACGCAGCCCCTCGTCACCCTGAGCGCCGAACCCGCCACCTTCGACCTTGCCCCCTCCGGCGACACCCTCCAGATCGAGCTCCTCCCCACCGCCGACGCCCGACAGATCTGCCTCGATCTCGACTGGTCCGACGCCCAGCCCCCCCCCGACGCCCTCGACCCGATCGCATGGCGCGCCTGCGCCGCCGCCACCCGCGCCGCCGCCCTGCGCCGCGATCCCTGGCCCCACGCGCTGCGCTACGCCCTGCGCGGCCGCATGGGCCTGCCCTGTCTCCAACCCTGACGCCTCACCCCGTCCTCGTGGGGCAAGAAGACCCCGTCGGGAACAGAAGACCCCGTCGGGAACAGAAGACCCCGTCGGGAACAGAAGACCCCGTCGGGAACAGAAGACCCCGTCGGGAACAGAAGACCCCGTCGGGAACAATCGATCGCGACGGGTTGCCTCCGATGAACGGACACGCGGTCCTTCCGGGGACCGACGATCAAAGGGCAAGACGATCCCAACGGGTTGGCTTCGATGGGTAGACACGTTGATCACGGCGGGTCGGCGTTGTTGATTGGACACACGGTCCTTCCGGGGACCGACGGGTTTGCCGCTGTCGCGGCTGCACGCCGCGGCTACTCTGTTTCGCCCCTCCGGGGCTCTAAAGTGCTGTCCCCCCTCGTGATATTGAAGGGCGTGGTGATTTGCAGCCCCGAGGCGCCAGACAACAACCGCTCGATTGGGGTTGTCGGTCCGTTGTCTCATCCCCCCCGCCCCAAAGGGGCGGCTCGGTAGATAGAGCCCCGGAGGGGCGAAACAGAGTAGCCGCGCGGTGCAGCCGCGACAGCGGCAAACCCGTCGGTCCCCGGAAGGACCGCACGCCCACCCAACAACGCCGACCCACCGTGATCGACGTGCCCACCCAACAATGCCAACCCGCCGTGATCGACGTGCCCACCCAACAACGCCGACTCAACGATCTCGACGTGACCGCCATCGAAGCCACATCACCCCACCGCCCACTCCAGCGCCAGGGCGACGTCCTCCAACACCTGCGACAGGACCTCCTGCGCAAACCCCTCCCGCACGATCTCGGCCCGGACGACGACGGCCCCCGCCGAGTCGAGGGTGTAGGAGGCCGCGCCCGCGTAGCGGCTCTGGCGCAGCAGCTCCTCGACGCTCCGTGTGGTCCGCTCCAGCGTCGCCGCGAGCCGCACCCGGCGGCCCGTCAGGCTCAGGATGACCTTCGCCCGCGCCCGCTGCCCGAAGGCGTCCTTGTAGGCCAGCCGCAGCGCCCAGGAGTCCGAACTCAGATCGTCGCAGGGGATCTGCATCGCGTCGAGCAGCCCGCGGATCGTGTCCGCGTCGACCCCCTCCGCCCCCGGCCGCGCCTCCAGCCCGCCCTCGCCCCCTTCCCGCGACGAGAGCCCGACGCCGACGCACAGCCGCGCGATCCGCGCCGACGCCGCCCCCACCGACAAGCGCGCCCGCGCCGCCGCCGCCGACAGGACCTTGTCCCCCAGGGGCGAGTCGAGCAGCTCCAGCACCCAGAGCGCCTGCGCGTCGGCAGGGGCGGGCAGCGCGCCGCCGGCCAGCTCGTCGCCGAGCAGCTCGCCGTAGCGCCCCAGGAGCTTGTCGGCCCGAGCGGCCTCCAGACCCGAGAGCCACCTGAGCGCCCCCGGCGCGCACAGCCCCACCAGATCGAAGACCTCGCCGGGCGCCGCCGCCGCCACGGCCTCCAGCGCGGCGCTCAGGTGCGCCATCTGCTCGGGATCGTCAGGATCGAGGGCGTCCAGCTCCGCGAAGAGGAAGTCCGACACGTCCCCCGTGAAGGTCGCCCCCCACCGCAGCGCCAGCGCCAGCCCCGCCCGACGCCCCAGCGGCTCGTCCCAGACCGCCAGCATCGCGTCCTGAGACTCCGCCCGACCCAGGATCTTGAGCCACCGCTCCAGGCCCTTGTCCCCCATCGGCGCCACCGCCGCCGCCGCCATCAGGGGCGCGATCTCCTCGGCCTTCTCCAGCTCGCGCGTCGCCCCCAGCACGGCGCCGAGCGCCTCCCGCCGCGCGCCCGTCGCCCCCCCCAGCAGCGCCTCCATCCACTCCGCCTGCACCTCGCCGATCACCGCCATTCGCCCACCTCGCCTTCAAGCCCGCTCGCCGCCACCAGGGCCACCCCGCCCGCGCCATCGCCAGCGCCAAGGGCGCCCCTCAGAGGGCCGGCATCGTAGCCGAAGGCGACCGCGAACTCCACCGCTCAAGGCCCTCGTTCAAGGGCAACAGCCACGAGGAGCTACCGACCTGAGACACGCTGTCTAGGGCTTGGGTTCGGAGGGGGTCTTTGGGGTGGGCTGGACCTGGACCTGGAGATCGACCTTGCGCCACTGCCGGGGCTCGTGCTGGGGGTTGACGGCCTGATCGTGATTGGCGGTTCCAGGGAACACCTCATGGCCCTCGCCTACGGCCGTCGACTGGATCGTCGCGGCGCTCCCCGCCCCGCGCAGGGCCTGCTCGACGAAGTGGATCCGGCGCCGGGCGAGCTGCTGGTTGTAGTCGCGGGTGCCCTCGGTGCTGGCGTGACCGACCGCCGAGATGGCGCCGCCCTGGCCCTGGGCGAGCTTGACGGCGAAGGTCTGGAGCTTGGCCTGCTCGCCGGACTCGAGGACGCTGGCGCCTGCGGTCTTGAACGAGGGCTGATCGTGGTGGAAGAACACGGTGATGGGCTCGATCCGGGGCAGCTCGCGGACCAAGGTGTCTTCGAGTTGCACGTTGGGTTGCCTCTCGAACGTGATCTCCCGGGTGTCATCTCGCGGATCGAGGGTGCCATCGAGCCGCTTGGGCGGCGGAGGATCCTCGCCGTCGCCGTGCTTGGGAGGTGTCGGGGGCGGATCGTCGATGCCCGTTCCTTTCGTGCCCAGACGGAGGCGACTGCGCAGGCGGCCGGTGGCGTCGAAGGCGCGGGCGATGATCTGGAGGAGTTCTTCGGGATCGGCATCGACCAGCTCGTTGCTCAAGACGCCGAGATCCTCGACGCCTTCGCGGGCGAGGTTTTCGGCGTCCCGACCGATTTTGGCCGAGTGGTGCTTGGAAGAGCGCACGTGGGCCTGGAAGGCGTTGTTGGCATCGTCGAAGGTCAGCTCGGCGCCCTGGATGATGCATTGCTGGCAGAAGGCCGTGCAGTCGCGCAGATCGGCCAGGGCCGCGTCGCGCGCTGCGCCAAGCTGAGGGGTGAGGCCAGCGGCAGTGATGTCTTCGGAGGGGGTGCCGCCGAAGTACTGGACGGCCACCTGGTCATTCTGCTGGGCGATCGCCTCGTGGGTGGCGGCCCAGGCTTCCATGGTCTTGGTCTTGTTGCTGAGGCTGGCCTGGAGGGCAAAGGCCTTCTGAGCCAGATCCTGAGCGTTCTGGGCGAGGGATTGATGGGTCGTGGAGAGTTCGGCCTCCTCTTGATCCAGGGCCTGACGGGCTTGCTCGCCGGTCTGGATCCAGGACGCGGCTTCCTGCTGGTGGGTGCCGAGCGCGCCCTGGGCCGATTGAGCGCTCGCCTTGGCCTCCTGAAGCTGCCCGATCCCCTTGTCCTTGTGCGCATTGCCTTGTTCGGGGTTGCCTTGAGAGAGTTGAGCCAGCCCGGCTCTGGCCTGAACCACGGCGCGGGCCAGACCCTCGGGCAACAGCTCCTGGGGCACGGCGCCGACCAGCTCGACGAACTCCCTCATCTTCGCCAGGGCCTGCTGGGCGTCCTGCTGTCCTTTCTGGACCTTCCCGTCGTCGGCCTGGAGCTTGGAGAGCTCTGCGCTGGCCTGATTCTGAACCAGGATCTTGATGTGAAGCTGTCGCTCGGCGGCGTCGAGCTGGTCTTGCATGTTCTGACCCGAGGCGATCGTCTCGCTGGCCTTGAGCGACAACTCCGCAGCCTCCTCTCTTTGCGCCTGGATCTGGGGCATCAAGAGTTCGACCTGCTGGGACTGGCCTGAGATGGCGTTGAGTTCCTGGGCCTCTTTGTCCATCTGGGTCGGGTGATGGGGGGCGCCGGGGAGATCCTGAAACTTGGGCGGCTCCAGGAGGGAAGCCAGCCCGAGGATCGCTGGCGCCGCGATCGGCGCGGAGAACAGCATCATGCCCGTGCCCTTGTTGAAGCCCTTCTGGAGCAGCGCGGCGCGCTTCTGAGCCTCTTCCCAACGACGGAGCCGGGGCACGACCGGCGCGTTCGCTGGGGGCTTATCGCCTTCGATGAGGGCTTTGAGGATGCTTGCCAGAGTGTCTTTGCCACCCTCAAGGGGCTCCTTTTTGTTGCCCCCCTTGGCCTCGCCGGACGATCCATCGACCTCTGTGGCCTTGCCCTCAGGGGCGCCGGAGTCGGCCCCCCCGTCCGTCTTCGATTTGTTGCCCAACCCTTCGGAGACTCCATCCACGGCGAGCCCGATGGCGCCGGAGACTGTGTCCTTGGCCTCGTCCTTGAGCGTCTTGAGGCTGTTGTTGATATGGCGAGCGTCGGCGTCGCTGGTCAGGCCACTCAGCGTGCGGCTGGTGGTGGCGTAGAGACCCAGGACGGGCTTCACCAGCCCGATACCGTCGCCGATGATCACCAAAGCCAGACCGATCGCATGGGCAGGGGGAGCGACCAACCCAACCGACTCCAGGACGCCACCGACGATGTTGCACACGTTGCCCACCAGACCAAGATGGTCCGCTGCGAGGTGGAGGACATCTGCAAGCTGGCCCCAGGGATCATCGTCCCATGCCTCTGTCTCACCCAGCCCCTTGACTCGCTGCGCGTGCTCATCCCAGTCGAAAGTGATCATCCCGACTGCGCCGTCTCCGATCGCCAGCATTGCACCCACACCAGGGATGGATTTGCCCGCGATCTTCACGCCCGCCTTCGCCGCAGCCCCGGAGAGGGCGTCAATGACCCCGTCCTTCGCGCCCTCTTGAATCCCGTTGAGTTTCGCATCCAGCACGCCCTTAAAGCGCGCTTGCGAGAAGGCCTCACCGTATTTGCCGTAGTCGCCCGCGCCTTTCCCCAGAGAGGTCTGCCCCCACCCCTCATGCAACACGAACTGCACCGGGATCGTTGAGGACATGGCCGCTGTGGTCGCCCCGGCGATCATCGCGTTGTTTCGTCCCACGACGGAGCCCAGATCTCTGTCTAAAGACGGGGGCGAGGACGGCGCGGCGCCTTCAGCTTCAGGGATGTAACGCATGGTCGCAAAGGGCGATCCAGCCTTGGCACCCGCAGGGGTCTTCTCCCCACCCGGCTTCGCCTCACCCTTCTGCCCACCGCGCCCCGCGCCCTCCTTCTGCTTCTTGTCGGCCTCCTTCGCCTTCTGCGAGGCCTCCTCTTGCTTGTCCCCTTGCCTGGCCTGCTCCGAAGCCTGCCCTTGGCCTTGGGCTTCTTGAGCAGCATCGCTCCCCTGCCCACCCTTGCCTTTGCGGCCCCCGCGCGCTCCGGTCTTCTTCTGCGCCTCGATCCCCTGCGCCTGCCCGCTGGCCTGCGCCTCGGCGCGCTCCTGCGGCGCCTTGTGACCCCGCGTCTTGTCGCCCGACCGATGCTCCACAGCCCCCTCTTGATCCTCGACGCCCTGATCCCGACCGCGCCCGCGACTCTTGAGTTCCCTTTGCTCGATCTGGGTGGCCATGGGTGCCTCCATCCGCTCGATATGCTTCGTGTTTCTCGTTGAAAACCAGACTGTTGAAGATCAGGTCGCGGTGGCGATCGCCGCGCCGTCAACCGAAGACCAGGCGCCCCATCTCCCGATAGACCCGACGCCCCGCCTCGTAGAGCAGCTCCGTGTCCACCGCGCTCCCGCGCTCGGCCGCCATGAACGCCGCCCTGAGCACCGCGTCCTTGATGTAGCCCCCGCTCATCTCGAACTCCCGCCCCAGCCGCTTGAAATCGACGGCGTCCGCTCGCGGCGTCGCCCGCGGCAGGAGCCCCTCCCACAACTGCGCCCTGAGCGCCTCGTCCGGGAAGGGCAGCTCGATGTGAAACCGGATGCGCCGCTTGAACGCGTCGTCGATCGAACCCTCCAGGTTCGTCGTCAACAGCACCACCCCCTCGAAGGACTCCATCGCCTGAAGCAGGTAGTTGACGTTCATGTTCGCGTACCGATCCACCGAGGTCTTCACCTCCGTCCGCTTCCCGAACAAGCTGTCCGCCTCGTCGAACAACAGCACCGCCTGGTTGCGCCGCGCCTCCTCAAAGATCCTCGCCAGGTGCTTCTCCGTCTCCCCGATGTACTTCGAGACGATCTGCGACAGATCCACCCGGTACAGCTCCTGATCCAGCTCGCGGGCGATGATCCCGGCCACCATCGTCTTGCCCGTCCCCGGCGGCCCGTGCATCAGCGCGCTGAGCGAGCGCCCATAGGGCAGCTTCTGGCGAAACCCCCAGTCGTCGAAGACCTGCTGGCGGTAGCGCGCGAAGGTCAACACCTCCATCAGGCTCTCCAGAGTCCCCTGCCCCAGCACGATGTCCGACCAGGTCTGCGTCGTCTCCACGCGCTCGGCCAGCACCGACAGGCTCCGCTGCGCCTGCCGCCCCGCCGCCTCCGAGAGCCACGCCGCCGCCTGCCCTTCCTCCGCGCCGCCCACCACCCGATGCTGCACCTCCACCACGGCGGCCTCGATCGCCCGACGCCCCAGCGGGTGCCGCCCGGCGATCGCCTCCACCGCGCTCGCCTTGATCGCGATCCCCGCCGACCCCAGCGCCGCCCGCCAGATCTCGCCCCGCTGCCCCCGGCTCAACCCCGGAAGCTCGACCAGCACTCGCCCCGGCAGCGCCTCCGTCCACTCCGCTTGCGCCGACGTCGCCGTCACCACAAAACCATCCTCGAAGCCTGACAACACCCCAAGCCCCGCGCGCAGCACCTCCTCCTCGCCCCCCTCCAATTCCACATGAAGCACCGCCCCATGCAGCCGAGCCTCCCGAACCGCCCCCACCCAGGCCTTGCGCTGCGCCTGCACCGACATCCCCCCAAACCGCGCCCCCTCGATCGTCAGCACCGTCCGCCCCAGCAAGGTCCCAAGCGCCCTCACCGTCGCCTCGCCCTCTCCGCTCGTCGTCCCCACCAGCACCCCTCGCGCCCGCGATCCTGCCCCCACCAGATGCCCCAGACGCTCCAACAGAGCCCGATCGTGCCCCGCCCCAGGCCCCGCCTCCGACGGCGGCGTCCAACGCGCCACCTCCACCAGCGACGGGTCCGGCACACAATGCCCATCCAGCGCCAGCATCACCCCGTCCGCCAGGCTCAAGCCGCACTCCGGCTCCGTCCAACCGCTGGCCGACTCCACCTCCACGAGCCCGAAGCGCCTCAACGGCGCCATCGGGTGCAACTTCAGCCGCCCCAGAGACCACAGCGGCCCCTCGGCCCCGAACACCCGACCCATCGCCATCGCACCGTCCACCCGTCCGGTGAACCCAGGGTCGATCCGCCCCAACCACACCACCGCCAGCAGCCCCATCTCCACGGCCCCAAGCCCGAAGACCCTCGACAACTCCTCACCCCCCCCACACCCCAACACCCTCGCCACCAGCCCCGCGCACAGCACCTCCCGACAACTCTCCAAGCCCTCATGCTCGGCGCTCGACCCCTCGCCTTCGACACCGCACACCATCAAACGACGCCACTGCGCCCTCACCGGCACCTGCTCCACACGCCGCTGCGCCACGAGCGCCTCAAACGCCCTCTCCCACGCCTCAAGGTCACCCCGTTCCTCCGCCGCGCGCATCCTCGTCACGTGCACTCGACACAGGATCATGGGGTCACTCTGGCGGGTCTCGTGGGCACTCAGCGGGATGATCGACATGGTGGGCTCCTCCTTGGTCAGGGCCTCATCGCGTTTGCGAGTCTCCTTGTCGGCCACACGCTCTGCCTTGTTGCGTCCTCCAACAATTTTTTTTCAGCGGGGCAAAGAGGGCCCTTCAAAGCCATCTTGTGGAGGGCAGGCGTCGAGCCCGGGGCTTGGCAGTGGCGAGGGTCACTGACCCCACGGGGGACAGAGAGGGGAGTGTGCGGGACAGGGGGGGAGTGTGCGGGATGGGGGGTCGAATGCGGCGCCTTGCCACCGATCCCCAGCCGGGCTAGATAAGTGTTCCGAATGCGGCAACAGTCTCACCACCCAAGAGGGGTCAGCGCGTGACCATTGCCCGGAAAGGGCTCGGCGGCTTTGAGAAAGAGCCGCACCGATTCCATCAGGGCTTCGATGCTACCCCATCGGT
>SYOX01000362.1 GCA_005804885.1 Pseudomonadota bacterium | reverse complement strand
GGCCCGCGACGCCACGGCATCCCACGCCACGATCGTGCCGACGGCGTATCGCCCCACGCTCCTCGCACCGCCCCACGCTCCTCGCACCGCCCCACGCTCCTCGCACCGCCCCTGTCGGGGACGGGCTCGTCGGGTGGGGCTGGAAGCTCAGGGTGGGCTGCGCCCTCTCGGTCGCAGGCCCCCGCACGACCCATGTCGACACCAGGGGCGTGAAAACCCCAATCCACAGGCCCACTTCGACGCGCTGATCAGGCCCCTCGAAGCGCTGTCGTCCGCCCGCAGGCCTGCGCCCATCGGGCGCAGCCCCCCCGCGCATCCAAGCCCCACCCGACGAGCCCGTCCCCCCTGGGGGGGGGCGGTGCGAGGAGCGGGGGGCGATCGGCGGGCGCGGCAGGACTTCAGGCTTCACTGAGCAAACCTGTCCCTCGATGGCTTGAGCGCGCCGAGCCGAGGCGCGGAGGGCGCCCCGCGGCTCGCGGCGTGCGCCCCTGCGGCTCGCGGCGATGGACCCGGGCGGCGCTCGGGGTCAGGGGCGCGGCGGTCGGCGCAGGGCGCTCCGGACCCTGGCGCGGGCCCAGGACATCTCCTCGGGCGTCCAGAAGCCCCACAGCGCCAGGATCAAGGGCGCCAGCGCCAGCAGCGCCAGCTTGGCGGGCAGCTCCACCGGCCATGACCAGAGGCCGTCGATGGCCATGCCGAGCGCGACGCTCGGCGTGACGGCGACGGCCAGCTTGAGCATCCGATCGCGCTCGAAGGGCAGCCGCGTGACCCGGCGACAGGCCCAGCGCACCCCGAGGGCCAGGACCGCGTAGGCGACCAGGGTCGCCCAGGCCGCCCCCGCGATGCCCATGTGGGGAATCCAGAGGATGTTGAGGCCGACGTTGATCGCCCCGGCGACGAGGGTGATGATCGGTATCGTGTTGTTCTTCTTGTAGAAAAAGAGCCCCGAGACGTAGACGAGGTAGAGCCCGAGGAAGAAGCCGCCGAGGGAGAGGATGGCGGCGACCTCGGCGGCGGCGGCGTACTTGTCGGCGTAGAGGGTGCGCACGAGGGTGGGGGAGAGCACGGCCAGGGCGCCGGAGGTGCCCGAGACGGCCAGCATGAAGTAGGTGATGGTGCGGGCGATCAGCGGGTGCTCGGCGACGTCGTCGTAGGCGCGGCTGAAGAGGGGGACCCAGGCGCGGTTCATGGAGTTGGCCACCATGGAGACGGCCTCCGTGAAGATGTAGGCCGAGCCGTAGATGCCGACGGCGCCGATCCCCAGGAGCGCCTCGATGACGATCCGATCGGCCATCGACAGCGCCCAGTGCGCCAGCAGGTGCGGCACCAGCGGCAGGCTGAAGCGCATCGCCGCCCACAGATCGGCGCCGTGGAAGGCGAAGCCCACCTCCCGCCACAGGTAGCGGGCGAAGGGCCACGCCACGATCAAGGTGCTCAAGAGCTTGGCCTCGAAGAGCCCCAGGACGCCCTCGTCCATCAGCGCCACGAGGGCCAGGGCGCCGAAGATGTTGACGGCGCTGGCCAGCATGTTGATCCCGACAAAGGCCTTGGAGCGCTCGGCGGCCGTCCAGGTCGCCTTGGGGACCACGCTCAGGACGTTGAGCAGCGCCGTCCAGGTGATCAGCGCGCCGTAGGGCTCGTAGGGCAGGGCGTTGAAGAGCCTTTCGAAGAGCCAGGGGCCGGAGGCCAGCAGGGCGCCGCTGAGCAGGATGGACCACAGGATCAAGAAGGTCGAGATGGTCCCGTCGAAGCGGCGCCTGCGCGCCGCGTCGTGCTCGTGCTCGTAGTAGAAGCGGTTGACGGCGCCGTGCAGCGCCGGGTTGTAGAGGTGGTTCAGGCCAGTCAGGACCATCACGCCCATGGACCAGACGCCGTACTCCTCGGGCAGCAGCAGCGCCGTGTAGAGCGGCGCCAGGAAGGCCGTGGTCAGCTTGATGGCGATGTCGCCGACGGCGTAGACGCCTGTATTCTTGAAGAGGCGGTTGATCCGCGTCGAGGCGGCCTCGGCCGCCGCGCCTCCCCCCGGCGATCCTGGCTGGCCCCCTGCTCCCGGCGAAGGCGGCTCCGGCCCCTGGGTCATGATCCGACGACCGCCCGCTCGTAGCGGAGCGCGAGCTGACCCTGGAGCACCCCCTCGGACACCTTCGAGTACCCCGCCGCCTCGAAGGCGCGCAGGCTCGCGGCGTTCTCAGGCCTGATCCACGCCACGATCCGCGCAAAGCCCAGCCGCGCCGCCTCGCCCGTCGCCGCCTCCAGCGCCCCGCGCCCGATCCCTCGACCTCGGCTCTCAGGCCCCACGTTCACGCTGATGACCGCCTCCCCTGGCCCCTCTCCCGCGTCCAGGCGCAGCGTCGCCACGGGCACCCCCTCGACCATCGCGATCAGCAGGTGGCGGTCCGGGTTGGCGAGCGCCCGCTCGAACCACGCCACATGGTCAGCCCGCGGGATCGGCGCCGTCGTGAACGAGACCGCCCGCGCGACCGGATCGTTGGCCCAGCCCAGGAGCAGGTCCACGTCCCCGGCCTCGGCCGGCCGCAGGCGGATCTCAGGGGGGGAGGAGGTCATGGGTCAGAGCCCCGGCGAGGTGACGTCGGCGGCCTGGAGCGGCTGGTTCGGCCCCAGATCCCGGGCCGCCGTGGCCCCCAGGACCCGGTCGAGCCAGGAAGGGTCGAGCCCCTCGGCCTGCTTGCCGCGCCGCAGCACGTCGATGTTCTCGCGCGTGAGGCGCTCGCCGGCCTTGATCGCGGCCGTCGTAAAGAGGCTCCGCCGGGCGAAGTGCCGCAGCTCCTCCTCGACCGCGTGCACCTCCTTGAGCCCCGAGCCCAGGATCGCCTCGACCTCGCGCACGCGCCGCACCAGCCGCCCCAGCTCGCGCGGCTCGACCGCGAAGGCGTGGTCCGGCCCCGGCAGGCGGTTCGAGAGGGTGTAGTGCTTCTCGATGACGGCCGCGCCCAGCGCCGCGGCCGTCATCGGGGCCGCCACCGGGTCGCGCGAGTGGTCCGACAGGCCCGCCTGGACGCCGAAGCGCTCCCGCAGCGCCGGGATCGCCGCCGCGTTGATCGACGAGGGCGGCGCCGGGTAGGCCGCCGTGCACTGGAGCAGGACGAGGGCGTCGCAGCCGGCCTCCTTGAGGACGGCCACCGCCTCGTCGATCTCCGCCATCGTCGCCGCCCCCGTGGACATGATCACGGGCTTGCCGCAGGCCGCCACCTCCCGCAGCAGCGGGTGGTGGGTCAGCTCGTAGGAGGCGATCTTGAAGGCGTCCACGTGCTCGTCGAGCAGGCCGACGGCCTCCTCGTGGAAGGGGGTCGAGATGAAGGCCATCCCGCGCGCGTGGGTCAGCTCCCGCAGCGTCGGCAGCCACGCCTCGGGCATCTCCATCGCCTCGATGATGTCGAAGATCGACCGGGCGTCGCCCAGGTAGTCGCTCTGGCCGGCCGCCCGCGTGTAGAGCTTGCTGGCCTTGAAGGTCTGGAACTTGACCGCGTCGGCGCCGGCCTCGGCCGCGGCCTCGATCAGCGCGCGGGCCACGTCCAGGTCGTTGTTGTGGTTGCTGCCCGCCTCGGCGATCACGAAGCACGGCGCCCCGGCGCCCACGCGCCGATCCCGGATGGTGAAGGTCTGCCTCAACGCCCCGCCTCCCTGGCCTCGATGGCGTCCAGCAGCGCGTCGATCGCCCGCCAGACCCCTCGGCCGTCTATCAGCGCCCTGCCGGCCTTGACCAGCCCGGCGCGCCGCCCCTCGTCCCCGATCAGCGCCAGCGCCGCGTCGCGCACCGCCGCCGCCTCAAGCCCCTCGTGCCAGCCCAGGTCGACGCCCGCGCCGAAGCTGGCGACCCCGGTGGCGACCGCGCGCTGGTTCTCGGCCACCGGCACCGCCAGCGGCGGCACCCCGCAGGCCAGCAGCTCCCAGGTCGTCGAGCCGGCCGCCGTCACCGCCGCCGCCGCGCCCGCGATCACCGCCGACATCTC
>SYOX01000361.1 GCA_005804885.1 Pseudomonadota bacterium | reverse complement strand
GGTAGCGCAGCGAAAAAGCCTGGGCCATGCGCACCATCGCGTCGTAGATCGACTGAGCGCCGGGCGGGTGATCCTTGGCCATCACCCCGCCGACCACCGCCGCCGACTTGCGCGGCTTGGCCTCCTTGGTCAGGTGAAGGTCGCTGAACATCGCGTACAGGATACGCCGCTGCACCGGCTTGAGCCCGTCGCGCACGTCCGGCAGCGCCCGGCTCGTGATCACGCTCAAGGCGTAGTTGAGGTACCTGGCCTGCGCCGCCTCGTGCAGCGCGATGGTGTCGATCTGCTCTGACATCTAGCTCCTCACCGCCTCCCCTCTGACCGGGCGCCAACGCGCATCATCCAGCAAGCTATCTCGAAACATGAACACTTGTCAAGTGCGCTTCTGCCCTCCCCTGTCGGTTCATTACTGGCCAAGCGACGGGCCTTGCCGTATGCTGGCGAGGTTTTGGTTGTCGCGAACATTCGATGAAGGAGAAGGGTTGATGACCTCAAAAAGCCTGGTCGACAGGATCGCAGAGCTCCAGAACTACGAGGAGTACAAGGAGCTGCATTGGGAGGGCGGCTATGAGGAGTACCTCGACCTCGTGCGCCAGAACCCGCGCGTGTGCAGGACCGCCTACCAGCGCCTGTACGACATGATCCTGTCGCACGGCAAGGAAGAGTACATCGACAACAAGAAGAAGGTCACCCGCTACCACTTCTTCAAGGACGAGATCAGCAACGGCCGCGACGCCATCTACGGCCTGGACATCCCCCTGATGCGGCTGGTCAACGTCTTCCGCTCGGCGGCCAAGGAGTACGGCACCGAGAAGCGGATCATCCTGCTGCACGGCCCGGTCGGCTCCTCGAAGTCCACCATCGTCCGGCTGCTCAAGCGCGGCCTGGAGGAGTACAGCCGCACCCACGACGGGCGCCTGTTCACCTTCGAGTGGGTGCTGCCCGAGAGCCTGGCCCACATCGCCGGCGGCCAGACCATCTTCCCCGACCCGATGAACGAGGAGCCCCTCAAGCTCATCCCCGAGGAGTGGCGCGCCAAGGCCTTCGCCGAGCTCGACATCGCCAACAACGAGTACGTCCCGAAGATCCGCGGCGACATCAACCCCGCCAGCCGCATGATCTTCAAGGAGCTCATGGCCCACTACAACGGCAACTGGTCCAAGGTCGTCGAGCACGTCCGGGTCAAGCGCCTGCTCTTGAGCGAGAAGGATCGCATCGGCATCGGCACCTTCCAGCCCAAGGACGAGAAGAACCAGGACTCCACGGAGCTGACCGGCGACATCAACTACCGCAAGATCGCCGTCTACGGCTCCGACTCCGATCCCCGCGCCTTCAACTTCGACGGCGAGTTCAACATCGCCAACCGCGGCATCATCGAGTTCATCGAGATCCTCAAGCTCGACGTCGCCTTCCTCTACGACCTCCTCGGCGCCACTCAAGAGCGGAAAATCAAGCCGAAAAAATTCGCTCAAACTGACATTGATGAGGTAATCATCGGGCACAGCGTCGCCGGCCACGAGCCCATCCCCTACCGCTTCGACGGCCAGCCCGGCTGGGCCACCCTGGAGCAGCTTCACGAGCGCTTCCACGGCCACGAAGCCGGGCTCGAAGTGCTGGCCCGCGACCTTGACCACGGCCTGACCCGCTGGACCCCGGTCAAGTCGGTCTTCCGGCACAAGTTCAGCGGCAAGATGCTGACGACCTCCCAGAAGTGGGGCTGCGTCGAGACCACCCCCAACCACTCCATCTACAACCGCCAGGGCCACACCTTCTACCCGGAGGAGAACATCCACGAGGATCGCCACGAGATCATGGCGATCCGCCACCTCCACGACCCCTTTGGCACCCGGACCTCCGGAAAGATCAACGTCACGGACGGGATCGAGGGGCTGCTCGATCACACGGCGCAGGAGACCTCCTGCGGCTCGCGGATCACGAAGCCCTGCGCGCCCGGCTGGGTCCGGCTCGACAAGCCCCGCTGCGCCACGGCCGTTCAAGCCGTCTACGACATCGTCGAGGACGCTCAGGCCCTCAAGGATCTCATCACCGTCATGGTCTGGTACGCCACCGAGGGCCACTGCAACGGCCTCAACGGCGGGATCGTGATCACCCAGGCCGACCCGCAGGCCCTGGAGCGCGTCCAGCAGGCCTACGCCCGCGTCACGACCGCGGCTGGCTCCATCGACGAGGGGGCCAAGACCGATTCGGCGTGGCGCCTCTACCTCGGCTCGGAGATCATCGCCCAGCTCGTCCAGCACCACTGCGGCGAGCTGTCCGAGCACAAGCGCTTGCCGGACTTCCTCTTCCAGCTCCCCGTCGCCTTCCTCCAGCACGCCTTTGACGAGCTGATGATCACCGACGGCACCCGCAAGCTCAACCACGCCCTGGAGGAGGTCGCGTCGAGCCATTACAAGGCGCGCTTCTTCGACTACAAGACCCTCTCGCCGCTGCTGGCCGCCCAGGTCGGCACTCTGGCGACGCTGCTCGGCTTCGATTACAGCGTCTACCGCCACGAGCGCGAGGGCAAGGCCCCCGCCTACCGCATCCGGTACGTCTCGGGCGAGGGCAAGCCGGGGGGGCGCCACAAGAGCTTCGAGGGCCGGGTCCACCCCAGGGCCGTCGAGGACATCTGGGTCTACGACATCGAGTGCGTCGGGCTCCACAACTTCGTCTGCGGCGTCGGCAATGTCGTCTGCCACAACACGAACGAGCCAGAATACCAGAAGCTCATCAAGAACGAGTTCATGGAGGCGCTGCGGGACCGGACGGTCAAGATCGACATCCCCTACATCACCAAGTACACCGAGGAGATCAAGATCTACGCCAAGGACTACGCCGCGTCCCGGATCAAGGACAAGCACATCGCCCCGCACACCATCGAGACGGCGGCAATGTGGGCGGTGCTCACGCGCCTTGAGGACCCCAAGAAGCACAACCTGAGCCTGCTGCAGAAGCTCAAGCTCTACGACGGCAAGACGCTGCCGGGCTACACCCAGGACAACGTCAAGGAGCTGCGCAAGGAGACCTCCAACGAGGGCATGCTCGGCATCAGCCCCCGCTTCATCCAGGAGAAGATCTCCAACGCCCTGGTCAGCGACAAGTCCGAGTTCTCCATCAACCCCTTCATGGTCATGAACGAGCTGGAGTCGGGCCTGCGCAACCACTCGCTGATCACCGACGAGGACGACCGCAAGCGCTACACCGAGATGCTCGACATCGTCCGGCGCGAGTACGAGGACATCGTCAAGAACGAGGTCCAGCGGGCCATCAGCGCCGACGAGGAGGGGATCGCCAAGCTGGCCGCCAACTACATCGACCAGATCAAGGCCTTCACCCAGCGCGAGAAGATCAAGAACCGCTACACGGGCCAGTACGAGGAGCCCGACGACCGCTTCATGCGCTCGATCGAGGAGAAGATCGACATCGCCGACAGCCGCAAGGAGGACTTCCGGCGCGAGATCATGAACTACATCGGCGCCCTGGCCATCGAGGGCAAGTCCTTCCGCTGGGACACCAACGACCGGCTGCGCAAGGCCCTGGAGCTCAAGCTCTTCGAGGACCAGAAGGACTCGATCAAGCTCACCAGCCTCGTCTCCAACGTCGTCGACAAGGAGACCCAGGAGAAGATCGACATCATCAAGCAGCGCATGATCCGCAACTACGGCTACAACGAGGAGTCGGCCACCGACGTGCTCAACTACGTCGCCTCGATCTTCGCCCGCGGCGACGCCAAGGGCTGACGCGCCTCGCCGCAGCGCGCCCGAGCGCCGCCGATCAGACCGCACGCCCTCACCGGCGGGCGCCCCCAGGAGCCCGGGGCGCCCCTCGGTGGCGCCGTGGACCCAACCCGAGGTCGCCCATGTCCCGCATCGAATCCGACCACAGCCGCTTCCGGCAGATCGTCCGGGGGCGCATCAAGCGCAACCTCAAGAAATACATGTCCCAGGGCGAGCTTATCGGCCGCAAGGGCAAGGACAAGGTCTCCATCCCCATCCCCCGGATCGACATCCCACGCTTCCGCTTCGGCCAGAAGCAGACCGGCGGCGTCTCCCAGGGCGACGGCGAGCCCGGCGACTCCCTCGGCGGCGACCCCCAGGAGGGCGAGGGCACCGGCAAGGCCGGCAACACCGGCGGCGAGCACACCCTCGACGTCGACGTCGACCTCAAGGAGCTGGCCTCGATCATGGGCGAGGAGCTTGAGCTGCCCCGGATCCAGCCCAAGGGCCAGGAGACCCTCGAGACGATCAAGGAACGCTACACCGGGGTCAGGCCCGTCGGCCCCGAGTCGCTGCGCCACTTCAAGCGCACCTACAAGCAAGCCCTCAAGCGCATGATCTCGACCGGCAGCTACGATCCCTCCAACCCCATCGTCGTCCCTCGCCGGGAAGACAAGCGCTACCGTGCCTGGACCGAGGTGCGCCAGAAGCACACCAACGCCGTCATCATCTACATGATGGACGTCTCCGGCTCGATGGGCGACGAGCAGAAGGAGATCGTCCGCATCGAGTCCTTCTGGCTCGACACCTGGCTGCGCTCCCAGTACGAGGGCCTGGAGAGCCGCTACATCATCCACGACGCCACCGCAAGGGAGGTCGACCAGAACACCTTCTTCCACACCCGCGAGAGCGGCGGCACCATGATCTCCAGCGCCTACAAGCTCTGCCTCAACCTCATCGAAGAGTCCTACCCCGCCTCGGACTGGAACATCTACCCCTTCCACTTCTCCGACGGCGACAACTGGTCCGTCGAGGACACCACCGAGTGCATGCGCCTCCTGTCCCAGGGCATCATCCCGGCCAGCAACCTCTTCTGCTACGGCCAGGTCGAGTCGCCCTACGGCTCCGGACAGTTCATCAAGGACCTGCGCGAGCACTTCGCCTCCGAACCGCGCGTCACCTTGAGCGAGATCAAGAACCGCGACGCTATCTTCGGCTCCATCAAGGAGTTCCTGGGCAAGGGCAAATAAAGGAGATCGTGCACATGAGCCTGCCTCTGCACCTGTGGGAGATCAAGGAAGACATCCGGCAGATCGCCGAGGGCCTCGGCCTGGACTTCTTCAAGACCTACTTCGAGATCATCGACTACAAGCGGATGAACGAGATCGCCGCCTTCGGCGGCTTCCCCACCCGCTACCCCCACTGGCGCTTCGGCATGGAGTACGAGCAGCTCTACAAGAGCTCCAGCTACGGCCTGTCGAAGATCTACGAGATGGTCATCAACAACGACCCCTGCTACGCCTACCTGCTCGAAGGCAACAACCTCGTCGACCAGAAGACCGTCATCGCCCACGTCTACGGACACTGCGATTTCTTTAAAAATAATTACTATTTTTCCAAGACAAATCGGAAGATGATGGACGAGATGGCCAACCACGCCACCCGCGTGCGCCGCTACA
The DNA here is from genome assembly GCA_005804885.1 of Pseudomonadota bacterium. Classification (GTDB taxonomy): domain Bacteria; phylum Myxococcota_A; class Bradymonadia; order Bradymonadales; genus SYOX01. Next base: position 4,301 of record SYOX01000361.1, on the reverse strand, counting down.
TCGACCGCTACGGCCTCGACAAGGTCGAGAGCTTCATCGACGTGTGCCTCTCGATCGACAACCTCATCGACTTCCACTCCCCCTACATCGTCCGCGAGCGCAACCCCGACCCCGCCGATCTTGAAGACGACTTCACGATCCACAAGCTGCGCTCCAAAGACTACATGGACACCTACATCAACCCCCCCGAGTACATCAAGGCCCAGAAGAAGAAGCACCAGGACAAGCTCGAAGCCGAGCGCCGCTTCCCCGAGAACCCCTCGCGCGACATCATGCGCTTCCTGCTTGAGCACTCCCCCCTGGAGCGCTGGGAGGCCGACCTCCTCTCCATCATCCGCGAGGAGGCCTACTACTTCGCACCCCAGGGCATGACCAAGATCATGAACGAAGGGTGGGCCTGCGTGAAGGCGGACACCTACGTCTTCACCGACGCCGGCATGGTGACCATGGAGGACCTCGTCGCGCGCGGCCAGGGCCAGGTCTTCGACGGCCAGCGCGCCCGGGCGGTCACCGACAAGAACATCATCCGCGACCACGACACCGTGACGATCCGGACGCGCCGAGGCGTCGAGCTGTGCGGCTCGAACAACCACCGCGTCCTGCTCGACGACGGCGTGACCTGGAAGCGCCTGGACGAGCTGGCCCTCGGAGACTCGATCGCCCTCAGCGGCGGCGGCGGCCTCTGGCCCACCGAGCAGGTCGACCTGGGATGGTCCCCCCCCCCATCCATGACGCTCCACGACGCCGCCGCCCGGGCCGATGTCTCGGTCTGGACGGTCCTCAGGCACCGCGCAGGTCGCAACGTCCGAGCCGCGCAGGCCGTCGAGGCGGCCCTCGAAGAGTATGAGATGCTGGGTGAGGCGATCTCACCCATCTCTGCGGGTCGCCGGGCCACCTTCGCGATCCCCGAGCGCATGGACGAGGAGCTCGGGGCCTTTCTGGGCTATATGGTCGGCGACGGCCACATCAGCCGCGTCAAGCGCCACCTCGGCTTGACCACGGGCGACGAGCCCCAGGCCCTGCGCTTTCTCAGGCTCGGTCAGTCGCTCTTCGGCGCGACAGCGAGCATGCGCCGGGATCAAGGGCGTTGGCGTGTCCTGATCCACTCCGAGCAGGTGTCGGACTTCCTCACGCTCGGCCTCGGCCTCACCGATGGACCCAGCGCCCGGCGAAAGCAGGTCCCTGAGGCCGTCTTGCGCTCGCCGGAGCCCGTCGTCAGCGCCTTCCTCCAGGCTCTCTTTGATTGCGACGGCCACGCAGGCAAGCAGGGCGTGATCCTGTCGACCTCCAGCGACAGGATGGCCGAGCAGGTCCAGCTCCTGCTCATGAACTTCGGCGCCCTCAGCCGCCGCCGACGCCAGAAGGACGGCTGCTGGCACGTCCACCTGACAGGCTTGTCCGCCCGTGTCTTTTCCGAGAAGATCGGCTTCGGGCTTGAGCGCAAGCAGGACGCTCTGAATGCCTACATCGGCGATCGACGATTTTTCAAGCGAGAGCGTTGGGCGGACACGGTCGTCGACATCGAGCGCGGCCGACAGGACGTCTACGACATCACCGTCGCCGAGACCCACCGCTACGCCGCCAGTGGCCTGATCAACCACAACTCGTACTGGCACTCCAAGATCATGACCGAGCACGCCCTGGACGCCAGCGAGATCATCGATTACGCCGAGTCCTACGCCGGCGTCATGGCCACCGCGCCGGGCTCCTTCAACCCCTACAAGATCGGCATCGAGCTCTTCAGGAACATCGAGGACCGCTGGAACAAGGGGCGCTTCGGCAAGGCCTGGGAAGACTGCCCCAACATGGCCGAAAAAGAGAGCTGGGACACGAAGACCAACCTCGGCCGCGAGAAGATCTTCCAGGTCCGCGCCATCTACAACGACATCACCTTCATCGACGAGTTCCTCACCGAGGACTTCGCCCGCGAGCAAAAACTCTTCACCTTCGCCTACAACAAGAAAAGCAACAACTGGGAGATCAACAGCCGCGACTTCAAGGAGGTCAAGCAAAAGTTGCTCTTCCAGCTCACCAACTTCGGCCAGCCCTACATCTACGTCAAGGACGGCAACTTCGAAAACCGCGCCGAGCTCCTGCTCCACCACCAGCACAACGGCTTCGAACTGCGCTTCGACTACGCCCGCGACGTCCTCCAGAACATCTACCGGATCTGGCGACGCCCCGTGAACATCGAGACCCTCGTCGAAGACAAGGGCCGCCTGCTGACCTTCGACGGCAAGGACCACACCGAAAAACCCTTCCCCTACCACAAGATGTGACCCTCGCCCTCCCCCCGCCCGGCCTCGACGCCCCCTCCCTCAGCTTCCACACCTCGACCAGCGCCCGGCAGCACACCAGGGCTCCGCACCTGCCTGCGGCTACACCAACCGATTTTTAGCGCCCCATGCCCGCCGACACGGGATCGCCATGGGTCAAAACGGGTGCGGATGACCACCTGGTCCCCATCCCAGGGCCATTGAACGGACATCAAAAATCAATAAATCGAGAAGATCGAGATCATCTCTTGACTTTAGGGGGAGGGGGGGTACGCTTCTCTTCATCAGAATCAGGATCCCTCGGAGCTATGTCCCATTGAAGGGGGGTAGAAACGCGATGAGTTCATTTTTCCAGAATAAGCGCCTTCTCAACGCGCCTGCTCCCCAGCGCCTCCGCGCGCAAGACCTCCAGCTGGCGCCCGCCGCCGCCGCTGCGCTGGTCAGAAGGGCCGCGACGGCGGGCAAGACCTCCGAGGGCTCCAATTCCACCCGGGAGACGGGTTCAATGGGCGCGTTGGGGCCGACCCTTGAGCAGCCCAGCCCAGGTTCGCTCAACACCACGCCGCGATCTGCCGCGATCCACCTCCCCGACAAGCGCCGCGATCTCGCGGCACAGCCCCCAGGTCGCGCCCCTCAACCCATCCCCGGCACATTCCCTGGCCAGCCGACCTTCCTGCCCGAAGATCTCCTCAAGGACGTCCTGCCTCGCCTTCGACCTCAGCAGCGAGCCCTGCGGCCTCCGTCGCTGACCTGTGGTTGCGCGCCTCGATTGTCGCTTTCACATCCCCTTCTCTCACCCTCCAGCACCCGCGAGGTAACCATGAACGCCGTCACCATCGAGATCCTGCCCAAGTCCTCCTTCCGCACCGCCATGACCCAGTCGCCCGAAGATGCCATCGACGTGGGCGACTTCAAGACCGGATACCTCCAGGCCTGGGTCGATCGCTCGGGCGCCGACACGGTCGATCTGACCCTTCAGCAGTCCAACGTCAACGAGGACAGCGCCTTTGGCGATGTCTCCACCCTGACGGTCGACGATGCCTTCAGCGCCCCCGGAGATCGCGCCGACGTGACGATCTCGGCCCGCTTTGTCCGCCTCAAAATCACCCCCTCGATGGGCGCCGCCGCCCTCAACGTGCGCGCTGTCCTGCACCTGAACCGGGCCTGAGCCCCTGCCACACCCTTTGAGCCCCAAGCGCCAACGAGACCACGGAGCACCTCATGACACAGCAGTGGCAAGTCCTGATGCCAAAAACCCAAATCTTTCGCGGCTTTACACAAAGCAGCGCTCAGGCCCTCGCCCTCGATCCCAACCGCCGCACCACCTTGCGCCTCAGAGCGGAGTTCGACGCGACGGTGGCGCCCACGGAGCTGAAAATCGATGTCGAGGAGGCCACCGTGGCCGAGGAGACCGCCTTCGTGACCAGCGCCACCAAGCAGGTGCTGCTGGGCAACTCTGCGGCGGTGGTCAACACCCAGGCGACGCTGACGCTGGCCTTCTCGGGGCCCTTCGTGCGCCTCAAGATCGTGGCCACCGCAGGCTTGTCGACCTGGGCCAACATCCAGGCCGAAGTGCTCGTTCAGTGACAGTGAACCCGCGCCCGAGCCGTGGCTGGGGCCAGAACGACAACCCAGGAGGACGAGATGACGATGCGCATTGATGTGCTGCCACGCACCCAGTTCGCCGGACCCTTCACCCAGAGCACCTTCCAGAGCCTCAACACGGGCGACTTCCAGACCGCCACGCTCCAGGTCTGGGTCGATGGGATGCTCAACCCTGGCCCGGGCGGCTCGGACAAGCTCCAGGTCGTTGTCCAGGACGCGGACTTCAACGAGGAGCGCGACTTTGGACCCAGCGACAACCCCACCTGGGAGCGCACCGCCGACGGAAGCGCCACCTTGAGGCTCGCCATCCCCAAGCGATTCTTGCGCCTTGAGATCATCCCCACCCTGACGGGCGGAGCCGGCCCCACCCTGGCCATCAACGTGCGCGCCAGGCTCCTGCTCGACGGCTGAGGCCACCCC
>SYOX01000360.1 GCA_005804885.1 Pseudomonadota bacterium | reverse complement strand
CGCAACCTCGCCAAGAGCGTCACCGTCGAGTGAGCAGAGCGCTCAAACGTCCAACCGCGACGACAAGCTCGGTCAGTCTTCAGCGGCCCAGGCCGAGATCAACTCGGAGTTGTCGACGATCCGCGAGTGGTAGTCACCCCAGACGTCGCTGATGGCCACCACCTCGCCTGCGCTGAGGCTCTCGGTCAGGTAGATGGCGAAGTAATCAGCCTGGCTGTCCGCGTCGACCTTGCCGATGTGCTCAAGCGGCTCGCCGCTGACGGGGCAGAACAGCTCGCACTTGGTGCCGGCCGGGATGTCCAGGAAGCCGGCCTTGCGCCGATCGCCGTGGAAGGGGCTCAGGTGGACCAGCCCCTCCTTCCCGCCCGCCCTCACCTTCAAGGTCAGCGCGGGGAAGCCATCGAACTCCACCTCCGAGACCCCCACGAGGTTGTCCCCCCTGGGTCCGAAGGCCTGCGTGACGATGATCAGGACCCCGTCCTGCACCTCCACGTGGCTCTCCGGAGCATCCTTGTGCGCGCCCGTAATTGTCAGGTGATCCCGATCGATGTCCTTCAGCCCCATCGCTCGCCTCCCTCGCACTCAGGGTCCAGTCGCCCGTTCAACGGCTGTCTAGTCGACCGAGGCGACAAAATCAAGGACTCTGAACACCCTGAGGCGAAGCGCCGCGCACCCCCCTCAGATCTCGGGCTCGGCCGAGCGTCCGCGGGCCAGATTCCACAGGCGGATCAAGATCGACCGGCGCGTGCCGAGGATCGTCTCGCCGAGCAGGATCATGGTCACGAGGAAGAGCAGGATGGACCACACGCCGACGCGCCGCTCCGGGGTGTCGAGGGTCGCCGCGTCGGCCTGCCCCTCGGCGCCCTCGCCGCCGGCGCCCTGGAGCAGCGCCAGGAGCTCGCTGGCCGGCAGCGGCGTCAGGTCCGCCTCGTCCTTGGCGACGTTGACGGCGAAGGCCAGCTCCTCGATCTCGCGCGGCTCCTCGCCGGGCAGCTCGCTGGTGACGACGACCTTGTAGTGGCCGGCCTCGCGGGCGACGAAGCTCAAGGGGGCGCCGTCCTCGCTGCTCTCGGGGGTCAGGACGATCCGGCCGCCCTCGGGGTCGCGCACCTCGACCCGGCCCTTGTCCTGGGGCTGGACCTCCAGCCGGACGCGCGCGCCGACGGCGTGCGAGTCGCTCTGGCCGGAGCCGCTGCGCCGGGCGAGGTGCTGGACGAGGCGGCGGGTCAGGGGGAGGAAGGCGGTGCGGATGGGGAAGTCGGTCCAGTCCCGGTCGATGGTCGTGGTCAAGAGCGCGACGCGGCCCTCGCCGACGCTGCGCTCGATCAAGGCCGGCGCGCCGTCGCCGTAGGACATCAGGACGCGGGCCTCGTCCCCGACGGTGGGCTCAAGCAGGAGGTGGCTGAAGACGGGCACCGAGTGGACGGTCTCGCCGCCGGGCAGGTCGAAGACCTTGAAGACCGGGTGGCTGCGGTCGATCTGGCCGAAGCGGGCGATCTTGACCGGGGCGTCCGGGTCGTCGCGATCGGCCAGCCGCTTGATCGAGCGGACAGGCTTGGGCAGCAGCTCGGCGAAGAGGCTGTTGTAGAGCTCCGGCTTGACCATGTCGCCGGCCACGAAGAGCAAACCCCCGCCGCCTTTGACGAATCGCGTCAGCTCGGCCACGCTCGCGCGCGGGATCTTCTCGACGTTGGCCATCACCACCACGTCGTAATCGCCGAAGGAGCGCCCGGCCAGCCCCTCGACCGCCGTGCTCTCGGCCTGCACCGCGCTCGTCGAGCGCTTGCTGGGCTGCAGCGCCCGCTCCAGGTAGTAGAGCTCGTCCAGGTAGGGCACCGAGCGCGGATCGCCGTTGACCAGCAGCACCTTGATCTTCTGGACCAGCTGGATCGGCAGGTGGCGGACGTTGTCGACCGGGAGCGTGTCGGCGCCCTCGGCCAGCTCCAGGCGAGCGCGGTGAAGGCCCTTGCCCTCGAACTGGTGCGTGAAGCTCTTGCGGGCCGTCTTGCCCGCCGGCACGTCCACGAGCCCCGCGCCGATCGGCGCCCCGTCGATGGAGAGGCGGACCTCGACGCCGAGGGCGTCCTCGGCCCCGAAGTTCTGGACCGTGGCCGAGATCTCGAACTCGGGCCGCGCGCCGGTGCTCTGCTGGAGGGCCTCGGCCTCGACGATCGCCAGGTTCGGCCTGTCGCCCTCCTGCCCCACGTCGAGGATCTCGACCGCGGCGCCCAGGCCGCCGGTCGGCAGCGCCTGCGGGTCAAAGCCGGTCTTCTGGCCGTCCGTCACCAGGATGATCCGCTTGCGGGGCATGTCGGCGCCGGCCAGCACCTCGGCGGCCGTCCGCAGCCCCGCCACGAGGTCCGTGGCCCGCTCCGAGGGGCCGTGCCCCGCCAGCGCCTCGCGCACGTCCCCCGGATCGTCGCTGAGCTGAAGCAGCGCCGGGCTCTCGCCCAGCGGCTCGCCGCCCGGCCACGCGCCGGCGAAGACCAGCCCCACCCGATCCCAGGCCCTCAGCCCCGAGAGCCGCTCCTCGACCGCATCGACCGCCTTGTCCCACGTCGCGCCGCCTCCGTAGCCCATCGAGGCCGAGTCGTCCACGACGAAGACCACGCCCACGGGCATCCGATCGGCCTCGGTCGTGCCCGCGTCGCTGATCAGGTAGGGCCGCGCCATCGCCAGCGCCAGCAAGAGCAGCGCCGCGACGCGCAGGAGCAGGAGCAGGAGCTGGCGGAGCTTGAGCCGGCGGGCCAGCTTCTTCTGGCTGCGCAGCAGGAAGTCCAGGGCCGGGAAGGGCCGCCGCACCGCCCGCCGCCTGTTGATCAGGTGGATGATGATCGGCAAGGCTGCGGCAAGAATACCCAGCAACAACAAGGGGTTGAGGAAGTTCAACGCAGCCGCCCCACGATGAAGTCCAGGATCGCCTTCTCCAGCGGGCTGGCCGTCGAGACCCGGAAGTACTCGATGTCGCCCTCCAGACACTCGCGCTCGATCGACGCCATGTGCGCCAGCATCTCCTGCCGGTAGTGATCCCGGATGTCGTCCGGGTCCACCAGCAGGTCCGGCTCGCCCTCCAGGCCTTCGAAGATCGTCAGCCCCTCGTAGGGCAGCTCCAGCTCGGCCGGGTCCATCAGGTGGAAGATCACCACCTCCTGGCGGCGCTTTCGCATCACCTTGGCGATGTTCATCACCCGCGGGGCGTCGTCGAGCATGTCGCTGATGAGCACCATCATCCCGCGGCGCCGCACCCGCTCGGCCAGCGACTGCATCGCGACGGCGATGTCCGTGCGCCCCTGCCCCGCCATCGACTCGAGGACCTGAAGGACGTCGTCCAGGTGGCTGCTCTTTGAGCTGGGCGGCAGAAAGAGCCCCGGCTTGTCGTCAAAGACCATCGCCGAGACCGCGTCGCCCTGGCGCAAGAGCAGGTAGGCCAGCGAGGCGGCCAGCGTCTGGGCGTACTGGAGCTTGGTGACCCCCTCGGAGCCGAAGTTCATCGATCCGGAGGCGTCCAGCACCAGGTAGGCCCGCAGGTTCGTCTCGTCCTCGAACTGCTTGACGTAGTACTTGTCGACTCGCCCGAAGGCCTTCCAGTCGATGTGCTTGATCTCGTCGCCCGGCGTGTACTCCTTGTACTCGGCGAACTCGACGCTGGAGCCCTTGTGGGGCGAGCGGTGCATGCCCGCGATCGCGCCCTCGACGAGGCTGCGGGCGCGCACGAGCAGGCCGCCGAGCTTCATCACCACGGCTGGATCGAGGTATTTCTCGCGCGGCTCGGTCAAGAAACGGTCTCCAGCAGGCGCTGGACGATCGAGTCGGAGGTGATCTTCTGCGCCTCGGCGTGGAAGTTGGTCACGAGCCTGTGGCGCAGCACCGGCCGGGCCAGCGCCTTGACGTCCTCCTTGTCGGCGTGGTGGCGGCCCTGGAGGATGGCGCGGGCCTTGGCCCCCAGCACCAGGAACTGGCTCGCCCTCGGCCCCGCGCCCCAGGACAGGTACTCGCGCACGAAGTCCGGCGAGCCCTCCTTGGTCGGCCGCGTCGCCCGCGTCAGCCGCACCGCGTAGCGGATCACCTCGTCGCTGACCGGCACGCGCAGCACGAGCTTCTGAAGGCGCACGATCTCAGCCGGGGTCAGCACCTTCTTGAAGGTGATGTCCCGCGAGGCGGTCGTGTTCTTGACGATCTGGAACTCGTCCTCGATCTCCGGGTAGTCGACGGTGACGAAGAACATGAAGCGGTCGAGCTGGGCCTCGGGCAAGGGGTAGGTGCCCTCCTGCTCG
>SYOX01000359.1 GCA_005804885.1 Pseudomonadota bacterium | reverse complement strand
GGCGCCCAGCAGGCCGTTGGCATCGCAGGCCAGGTTCCCGTCGCAGTCGATGTCCGTGTCCTCCTCGAAGGTCTCGGCGAAGAACTCCTCGCCGCCCTTGAGCAGGCTGATCGCGTCCACGTCCGCGCCGGGGAAGTCACCGGAGGGGTTGGCCACCAGATCCTCGACCAGCACGAAGCGGAAGGCAGGCGCCTCGGGCTCGCCCTCGGGCTCGCCCTCAGGGGTGCCCTCGGGCTGACCCTCGGGCTCGCCCTCGGGCTCGCCCTCGGCCAGGGTGCAGGTGCAGGCGGCGCCGTCGGCGTCGGCGCCGTCAACGCAGTCGTCCGTCTCGGTCCCGTCGTCGTCCAGGGTGCACACGCAGCCCTCGTCGACCTCGGGATCGCAGTCCTCGCTCAGATCGCCACAGGCAACCGCCAGGCTCAAACCACCGGCCAGACCAGCAAACATCAACAAACGCAGGTTCTTCTGCATGACAGGTTCTCCTTCCTTGATGGGAGAGGTTAAAAAGAGGGGCCTTGTGCCCCGACAACTGGACATTTTCAAAGCGGGCAATCTGCCTGCCTGGATCGCGGATGACTATTAGGCCATTGACCGGGTTCCTTGCAAGCTTCTTTGACGCTTCGTCGGGATGGATTAGGGCTTGTCGCGGGTGTTGTCAATGAAGAGGCGAAAGATTTATGTATGTTTCCTGTGTGGGTGTAATGATGGAGCGAGAGGGGCTCGGGGGGGGCAGGTGGCCCCGGCGAGGCCTGGGCGGCGGCTGCTCCTGGGGGCGTCATTGACCGATCCGCGAAGCTCATCTAGAGTCCCCCGTCGATGAAGAAGCCGAGACCTCCAAAGCAGATCCTGGGGTGGCGTGAGCTTGTCGAGCTGCCTGATCTGGGCCTGGAGGGGCTCAAGGCCAAGCTCGACACGGGCGCCCGGACCTCGGCCCTTCACGCTCACCACATCGAGGTCATCGAGCGCGACGGCGCCCGGTGGGTTCGCTGCCGCCTGTCGACGCACAGCGGCCGGATCCGGGATGAGGTGAGGGTCGAGCTGCCGGTGGTGGAGATGCGTCAGGTCCGCAGCTCCTCAGGGCACGCGGAGCTTCGGCCAGTGATCAGGACTCGCCTGACGCTCGGCGGGCGCACGAGGCTGGCCGAGCTGACGATCACGGATCGCGCGGACATGCGCTACCCGATGCTCGTGGGGCGCACCGCGCTCAAGGCGGGCCGCTTCCTGGTCGACTCATCCACGTCCTTCAAGGGGTCGGCTTCCACAGGCCCCTCCGCTTGACGCTGCGCGTGTATCTGTTTGCAACGCATAAGGAAATCCAAGATGAAGATCGTAATGATGGCGCGAAACCCCGATCTGTACTCGCACCGTCGGATGAAGGAGGAGGCCGAGAAGAGGGGTCACAAGCTGGACATCATCAACACGCTGCGTTGCACGATGAACATTGCGGCCAGGCGCCCGACGATCATCTACAACGGCCAGTCCTTGAGCGATTACGACGCGGTGATCCCGAGGAGCGGGGCCTCGGTGACCTTCGACGGCCTGGCGGTCTAGCGGCAGTTCGAGATGATGGGCGTCTACCCGCTCAATGAGAGCGTGGCGATCGGGCGCTCGCGGGACAAGCTGCGCTCGATGCAGCTGCTCGCGCGCGACGGGATCGGCTTGCCGGTGACGACCTTCGCGCACGATCCGAAGCAGACCGAGGAGGTGGTCAGGCTGGCCGGCGGGGCGCCGCTGGTCATCAAGCTGCTGGAGGGGACGCAGGGGATCGGGGTGGTGCTGGCCGACACGGATCGCTCGGCCAGGTCGGTGATCGAGGCCTTCCGGGGCGCGGGCGTCAACATCCTGGTGCAAGAGTTCATCAAGGAGGCCGGCGGGACCGACATCCGGGCGCTGGTGGTGGGCAAGAAGGTGATCGCGGCGATGAAGCGCACCGGGGCCGAGGGCGAGTTCCGCTCCAACCTGCACCGGGGCGGGAGCGCCGAGATGGTCAAGATCACGCCGGAGGAGCGCTCGATCGCGATCCGGGCGGCCGGGTCGATGGGCCTGAACGTGTGCGGCGTGGACATGCTGCGCTCGAACCACGGGCCGGTGGTCATGGAGGTCAACTCCTCACCTGGGCTCGAGGGGGTGGAGAAGGCCACCGGCATCGACGTGGCGGGCAAGATCATCGAGTTTCTGGAGAAGAAGGCCCGCCCCAACGACACGAAGACCAAGGGCAAGGGCTGATGACCCGAGGGGCCTTTGAGATCGGCGGGCACGCCGTAGAGCCGGGGACGCGCCAGACTCTGCACCTGCCGGTCAGCGTGCTGTCGGACCACACGCCGGTGGCGATGTCCGTCCACGTCGTCCACGGCCGCAAGCCCGGCCCGGTGATGTTCGTCAGCGCCTCGGTCCACGGCGACGAGGTGATCGGGGTGGAGATCGTCCGGCGGCTCTTGAGGTCGCCGGCGGTCAAGGGCTTGAGCGGGACCCTGCTGGCGGTGCCGATCGTCAACGCCTTCGGCTTCATGAACCACGCGCGATACCTGCCGGATCGGCGCGACCTCAACCGCTGCTTTCCGGGCAGCGGGCGGGGCTCGCTGGCCTCGCGGCTGGCGCACCTCTTCACCACCGAGATCGTCCGGCGCTCGACCTGCGGCATCGACCTGCACTCGGCCGCGATCCACCGCACGAACCTGCCGCAGATCCGGGTCTCCCCGACGGCGCCGGGCGCGATGGAGCTGGCGCGCGCCTTCGGGGCGCCCCTCGTGCTGGTGTCCAGGCTGCGGGAGGGCTCGCTGCGCGCGGCGGCGCTCGCGCTGGGCGTCGACGTGCTGCTCTATGAGGCCGGCGAGGGGCTGCGCTTTGATGAGCGTGCGGTGCGGATCGGGGTGGTGGGGATCTTGCGGGTCATGAAGAGCCTGGGGATGATCGGCGCGCGCGGGGCGCCCCGGCTCAAGACGCCCTCGCTGATCTCCAACGACAGCACCTGGGTGCGGTCGCCGGCCGGCGGGCTGATGCGCACCTACAAGGCCGAGGGGGAGAGGGTCCACGTCGGGGACCTGCTCGGCGTGGTCTCGGATCCCTTCGGAGAGGTGGAGGTGGAGATCGTGGCCCGGACCGAGGGGGTCATCGTCGGCCGCAGCGTCCTGCCGATCGTCAACGAGGGTGACGGGATCTTCCACATCGCGACCCTGCACCCGGACGCCAGCGCGGCCTGGGGCGCGGTGGCCAGGCCCTTCGTGGATCACCCCCTCTTTGATGAGGACGAGATCGTCTGACCGCCACGCCGTGTGATCCTGAAGGACAGAGTTCTCTTGTACTGTGGGGGCTTACTTGCTATGTCGGTGTGGCTTGACGCGGTGGATTTACAAGGGGGTTGGTGATGTTGAGAGGACTTCAGGGGTGGGCGCTCGTGGCGCTGTCGTTGTTGATGGCGTCTTCGGCGCTGGCTCAGGATGAGGAGCCTGAGGCTCCCGAAGAGGAGCCGGGGGAGGAGGTTCCTGAAGGCGAGCTTGAGCCGGATCCCGAGGCTCCCGACGAGGGGCCGGAAGGGGAGATCCCTGAGGACGAGCTTGAGCCCGAGCCCGAGCCGGAGCAGGAGCCGGACGTCATCGAGGAGTCCGAGCTGGGCAACCCCGAGATGGGCGGCTTCGGCTACTTCTCGCCGGGCTTGTTCTTCGCCGACTTCGGCCTGCTGGCCAAGGACCTGGCCCGCTCGGACTCGCTCGGGGTCAACTCGGCGCCCTCGCCGCTGGGCTTGAGCATCGGCGGCGGAGGCCGGGCGCTCTACGGGCGCTGGATCGTCGGCGGCAAGGGCTTCGGGGTCTTCTCCTCGACCGGCGTCAACGCCACCGGCGAGAGCTTCATCTCTGGCGGCGGCGGCGGCTTCGACGTCGGCTTCACGCTGCTCAACGAGGACTACTGGCTCATCTACCCCTTCTTCGGCCTCGGCGGCGTCGGCTTCAACATGGAGGTCAAGAACACCTCCGCGGCGCCGATCCGCTTCGGCACCAGCGAGACGATCAACCCCGGCCAGACCGGCACCTTCAACACCGGCTTCTTCACCTTCGAGGCCGGCGCCGGCGCCCAGCACCTGCTGCACGAGGGCGAGGGCGGCTTCCAGATCGGGATCGAGGGGGGGCTGCTGGCCGCCATCGGCCAGTCCAGCTGGTTCAACGCCAACGGGGACGTGGTCGAGGGCTCCAACAAGGTCAAGCTCGACGGCTTCTACCTGCGCCTGACCATCGGCGGCGGCGGCTTCTTCCTCGGCGAGCCCGAGGCCGAGGACGAGGCCGATGAGGCCAAGGGCGACAAGAAGGACGACAAGGGCTGATCGCCTCGCCGATCTGCGCGTCCTCGGCGTTGACCGACGCTCATCTCCTGCTTATGGTGCGTCGCACGTAAAGCGCGCGACGGAACCCCGCGGCCGCGCGCAGGAACCTGGAGACGAGCAGATCCATGCCAAGAATCACCCTGCCCGACGGCAGCGTCAGGGCCTTTGCCCACCCCGTCACCGCCGCCGAAGTCGCCGCTGACATCGGCCCCGGGCTGGCCAAGGCCGCCATCGGCGCCCGGATCAACGGGGCCCTCTCGGACCTCTCAACCCCCATCGAGGCCGACGCCGAGCTGGCCCTCATCACCGCGAAGAACCGCGACGGCAGCTCCGAGCCCGACGCCCTGACCCTCATCCGCCACAGCTGCGCCCACGTCATGGCCGAGGCCATCCAGCGCGTCGTCCCCGAGGCCCAGCTCGTCTACGGGCCGCCGACCGACAGCGGCTTCTACTACGACATCGCCTTCCCCGCCGAGCGCCCGCTGTCGACCACCGACTTCGAAGCCGTCGAGGCCGAGATCCAGAAGATCATCAATGAAGACAGGCCCTTCACCCGCTACGAGCTCTCGCCCGAGGAGGGCCTCGCGAAGCTTCAGGCCGAGGGCAGCAAGTACAAGCTCGACAACGCCGAGCGGGCCATCGCCGCGGGCAGCGCGGCCCTGAGCTGGTACGCCACCGGCACCCCCGGCCAGCACTGGGAGGACCTGTGCCGCGGCCCCCACGTGCCCAGCACCGGCCACATCGCCGCCTTCCAGGTCATGTCGCTGGCGTCGAGCTACTGGCACGGCGACGCCGACTCCGACCGCCTCACCCGCGTCTACGGCACCGCCTTCGCCCACAAGAAGCAGCTGGCCGACCACCTCCACCTCATCGAGGAGGCCAAGAAGCGCGACCACCGCTAGCTCGGCGCCGAGCTCTCCCTCTTCGTCATCGACGACATGGTCGGCCAGGGCCTCGTCCTGTGGGCCCCCAACGGCGCCATCGTCCGCCGGGAGCTGGAGGAGTTCATCCGCTCCGAGCTGACCCGCCAGGGCTACCTGAGCGTCTACACCCCCCACATCGGCAAGCTGGAGCTCTACAAGACCTCCGGGCACTTCCCCTACTATCAGGACAGCCAGTACCCCCCGATGGTCCAGAAGGAGCACCTGCAGAAGCTGGCCGACGAGGGCTGCACCTGCTCGGATCTGGCCAACGCCATGCGCCAGGGCGACATCGACGGCTACATGCTCAAGCCGATGAACTGCCCGCACCATATACGGATTTTCAAGAGCGCCCACCGCTCCTACCGCGACCTGCCCGTGCGGCTGGCGGAGTTCGGCACCGTCTACCGCTGGGAGCAGTCCGGCGAGATCAGCGGCATGACCCGCGTGCGCGGCTTCACCCAGGATGACGCCCACCTCTTCGTCACCGAGGATCAGGTCGCCGACGAGCTGACCGGCTGCCTTGAGCTGGTCAAGATCATCTTCAAGACTCTGGAGATGGTCGATTACAGAGTCCGCGTCGGCCTGCGCGACCCCGACAGCGCCAAGTACGTCGGCGACCCCGCCGTCTGGGACAAGGCCGAGGCCGCCTGCCGCCAGGCCGCCGCCTCCCTCGGCGTCCCCTTCTCCGAGGAGCCCGGCGAGGCGGCCTTCTACGGGCCGAAGATCGACTTCGTGGTCAAGGACGTCGTGGGGCGCGAGTGGCAGCTCGGGACCGTCCAGGTCGACTACAACCTGCCCGTCCGCTTCGACCTGTCCTACGTCGGGGCCGACAACAAGGCCCACCGCCCCGTCATGATCCACCGGGCGCCCTTCGGCTCCATGGAGCGCTTCTGCGGCGTGCTGATCGAGCACTTCGCCGGCGCCTTCCCCCTGTGGCTCTCCCCCGAGCAGGTCCGGGTGCTGACCATCAGCGAAAAATCCGTCGAGTACGGCCAGAAGGTCGTCGAGCGGCTCAAGGCCGCTGGCATCCGCGCCCACCTCGACGACAGCGACGACCGCGTCCAGACCAAGGTCTTCGCCGCGGCCAGCAGCCGCGTCCCCTACATGCTCGTCGTCGGGCCCCGCGACGCCCAGAGCGAGGCCGTCAGCGTCCGCGCCCGCGGCATCGAGGCCAACCTCGGCGCCATGGGCCTGGAGGACTTCGTCGAAGCCGTCGTCCGGGAGAAGGCCACCCGCTCCGCCCGGCCCCTCGTCGTCGACATGCTCAAGAAGCCCGACTGATCCGCGCCCTGCGGATCAGCGCCTCGCTTCAGCTGCTGCCCTCGACCCCGCTCTTCGGCCCAGCGCCAGCCCGAGCGCCAGCATCACCCCCCCGGCCAGCCCGCCGGCCGGCCGCCGACCCTCCGGCGCGCCGGCCACGGCGCAGCCCTCTTCGTAGCGCGTCGTCCGTACGCCCGCCAGCACGTCGGCGCCGGCCTCCGGCTCTCCTGGCTCCCCATCGGGCTCGGCGCTGGCCTCCGGCTCGACCGCGGGGCCGCCCTCGGGCTCCGCCCCCGGCTCGGCCTCGGGGCTCGGCTCCGGCTCGGGGAGCGGCGGCTCGATGTTCTCGACCGCGATCAGCCGGATCGCGTCAAAGATGACCCGGATGCCGTCCTGGCCCGTGTAGGGCTCGCCGGTGTTGTCGTCCAGCCGGACCCACTGATCGCCGCCCGCCGCAAACTCGAAGACCCCCAGCTCCCCCCACCCCGCCGTATCCGCCTGGGAGAGCGCGACCGTGGCCTGCTGCCCCCCGTGCCGGATCGTGTAAGGGGCCTGGCGGCTGACCGGCACCGGGTGGGGGATGTGCGCCTCGATCCGGTACAAGCCGGGCTCGCCGATCTTCAGCTCCCAGCTCCCCGAGCAGTCCGGCGCCTCCGCGTCGACGGTGTAGGTCGCGATGGACGCCCCCCCGATCCCATCGGCGTAACTCCACCACGCCTCGCCCATCTGGCACGTGCGCGCAAAACAGGGGCCCGACTCGTCGATGACCGTCTCGGGTCCGGCGACCACGATCTCGCACTGCGGCGGCGGCTCGACCCCCTCGATGCACTCGCCCTCGGCCACGACAAAGTCCACGTCCTCGCCGTAGTAGGATCGCAGGATGTCCTCGTGCTGCCAGCCTTTTTGCGCGAGGCAGTTGGCCCCGTTCTGCGACTTGCAGCCCCGGTTTCGCGGGTTGGCAGGGTGCCCCAGCGTCGTCGGCTCGACCTCGGACCCCGAGCGCCCGCGGTTGTAGGTCACGAAGCGCTCGGTGTTGGTCGGATCGCGATCCCCGGACGCCGGCACGCAGTCCGCGGTGCTCGGGATCGCCCCGGCGACGTAGAAGGACGCCAGCGTCACGTCGGCCGATCTGTTGCGAAGCACCTGCCCGGAGGTCTCGGCGACGGCCCGAAAGTGCTCGTCGCGCGGCGGACGGCTGCAGGTGTAGACCTGATCGCTGGTCCCGTCGGCGATGTCCCCCGAGGTCTCCAGCTTGAAGTAGAGGTAGCTGCGCGCCGCGACCGCCTGCGCCTTGAGCGCCTCGAAGGCCGCGCCTCCGTTCTCGCACGACACGACGTGGGCCAGGTAGTCCGTCTCCACGTCGCGGCTCCCGACGCCCCGCACCGTCGCCTCGCAGAAGGCGCTCAGCGACCACTGCCGCATTTCGAAGTCACGCGGCGCCTCGGGCGCCTGCTCCACGCAGCCCGCCAGCAGCGCGAGCGGCGCGGCGAGCCCTGCCGCTTGCGCGAATCTCGCCCCGAGCCTCAAGCGGGAGACCTCACTGTCCAGAACGCGCATCTCGCCCCTCCTTCAACCCACCAGCCGCCCGGCGAGTCCAGAGTGCTGATTGGTTTGACTCCCGTCGTTCGTCGGTCCGACAACGCCGATGCCGGCGTCGTCGATGCTCGACGGGCCTATGGGCCCGCCTGTGCTCTCCTCCTTGGCCTCGACGCCGTCGGCCTCGACGACCTCGGTCCCTCAAACCAATCAGCACTCTAGCAGGTCCGCCGCGCGCGCTCCACAAGGCGCGCTGGGGATATGCAGGTCAGCTGGAGGCTGGCGTCCGCATGGTGACGAACTCTTCGGCGGCGGTGGGGTGGATGCCGATCGTGGCGTCGAACTGCGCCTTGGTCGCGCCGCACTTGAGGGCCACGGCGAGCCCCTGGATGATCTCGCCCGCGTCGGGTCCGACCATGTGGACCCCGACGACCCGGTCGCTGGCCTTGTCGACGACGAGCTTCATCAGAGTGCGCTCGGGGCGCCCCGAGACCGTGAACTTCATCGGCCGGAAGGTCGAGCGGAAGATCGTCACGTCGCCGTACTGGGCGCGGGCCTGGGCCTCGGTCAGCCCCACGACGCCGATGTTGGGCTGCGAGAAGACCGCCGAGGGGATGTCCCGGTAGTCGACCCGGCCGCTCGCGCCGCCGAAGAGGTTCCGGGCCAGCGCCATGCCCTCCCCGAGCGCCACGGGCGTCAGCGCGACCCTGTCGATCACGTCCCCGACGGCGTAGATCGACGGCGCGCTCGTGCGCATCTCCTCGTCGACCACGATCGCCCCGCGCGCGTCGACCTCGACCCCGGCGGCCTCCAGGCCGAGGTTGCGGGTCAGCGGCGCGCGCCCGGTGGCGGCCAGCACGCAGTCCACGTCCAGGGCCTGGCCCTCGCTCAAGGTCGCCAGCAAGGCCCCCTCCTGGGGCCGGACGCTGACCAGATCGGTGTCGAAGCGCAGGTCGACGCCCTTGCCGCGCATCTGCTCGGCGACGAAGGCCCGCACGTCGTCGTCAAAGCCCCGCAAGAAGAGCGGCCCCCGGTAGATCTGGGTCACGCGGCTGCCCAGGCCATTGAAGATCCCGGCGAACTCCGCCCCGATGTAGCCCCCGCCGACGATCAAGATCCGCTTGGGCAGCTCCGGCAGGAAGACGGCCTCGTTGGAGGTGATCAGGTGCTCCCGACCCGGGATCTGAGGGACCATCGGCCAGCCGCCGACGGCCAGCAGGATCTTGTCGGCGCTCAGGCGCCGCGCGCCCCCGATCTCGATCGTGTGACCGTCGATCAACACCCCGCGCCCCTCGTGGACGACGACCCCGGCGCCCTCCAGCATCCGCCCATAGACGCCGTTGAGGCGCTCTATCTCCTTGTTCTTGTTGGCGATCAGTGTCGGCCAGTCGAAGGCGGCCTCTCCCACGGTCCAGCCGTAGCCCGCCGCGTCGCGCAGCTCCTCGGCGATCATCGAGCCATAGACGAGCAGCTTCTTGGGCACGCAGCCGACGGTGACGCACGTGCCGCCCAGGTCGCGCTCCTCGCACAGCCCCACCCTCGCCCCCAGCCCTGCGGCGATCCGGGCCGCTCGCACGCCCCCGGAGCCCCCCCCGATGACGAAGAGGTCGTAGTCGTAGCTCGCCATCGCCTAGACCTTGACCTTGACGAGCATCTTGCCCTGGTTGGCGCCGGCAAAGAGCATCCTGAGCGCCTCGGGGGCCGACTCAAGGCCCTCGACGATGTGCTCGCGGTGCGTGAGGCGGCCGTCGGCCAGCCAGCCGGCCATCTCGGCGATGGCCTCCGGGTAGCGGTCGACGTAATCGAAGACGACGAAGCCCTCCATCCTGGCCCGGTTGATCAGCAAGGACATGTAGTTGGCCGGGCCGGGCGGCGGCGTGGCGGCGTTGTAGCCGGAGATGGCGCCGCAGATGACGATCCGGGCGCCGCGGTTGATGCGCCGCAGCGCCGCGTCGAGGATCGGCCCGCCGACGTTGTCGAAGAAGACGTCGATGCCCTCGGAGCACGTCCCGCGGATCTGCTCGTTGAGGTTGCCGGCCTTGTAGTCGATGGCGGCGTCGTAGCCGAAGTCCTTCAGCAGCGCGGCGCGCTTGTCGGCGCCCCCGGCGATCCCGACCGCCCGGCAGCCCTTGATCCGCGCGATCTGGCCGACCACAGAGCCGACGGCGCCGGCTGCGCCGGACACCAGCACGGTCTGGCCGGGCTCGGGGCGGCCGATGTCCAGCAGCCCGAACCACGCCGTCAAGCCAGTCAAGCCCAGCACCCCGAGCCAGGTCGTCGGCGGCGCCAGCGCCTCGCTGACCGGCGTCAGGTGCTCGGCCTTCATCGTGGCCAACTGCTGCCAGCCCATCGTGCCGACGACCAGCGCGCCTTCCTCCAGCCCCGGCGCCCTCGACGCCACCACCCGGCCGATCCCCATCGCCCTCATGACCTCGCCGATCGCCACCGGCCGGATGTAGGAGCGCACGTCGTTGAGCCAGCCGCGCATCGCCGGGTCGATGGACAGGTAGAGCACCTCGACCTGCACCTCGCCGTCCTCGGGCGGCCTCGGCGCGCTCCGCTCAAGTTCCCACGTCTCGTCCCCAGGGACGCCCACAGGGCGCCTCGCCAGCTTGATCTGAAGTTGTGTCTCCAACCGTCGCTCCTCGTGTCGTCCAAGAGATCGCCGCGCGCCCTGAGATCGCCGCGCGCCCATGAGATCGCCGCGAGCCCATGAGATCGCCGCGCGCCCATGAGATCGCCGCGAGCCCATGAGATCGCCGCGCGGCGTGCTCCTGAAGTCTGCGCGATCTTGTCGCCGATGACCAGCCCTTTGCGCGCGGCGGCGCGGCGTCGCAGGTCCGCTCAGTGAAGTTACCGACGCCCCACAGGTCACGATCGGGCCGCTCCAGGCTCGACGATCACCCCACGCACGACGATCACCCCACGCACGACGAACGCCCCACGCTCCTCGCACCGCCCCCGTTGGGGACGGGCTCGTCGGGTGGGGCTGGAAGCGCGGGGTGGGCTGCGACCTCACGGTCGCAGGCCAGCGCACGGGCGCCAGAGAATCGCAGGGGCGGATCGGCGCGTCGAAGTGGGCCTGTGGACTGGGGTTTTCACGCCCCTGGTGTCGACCTGGGCCACCCGCAGGCCTGCGACCGACAGGGCGCAGCCCACCCTGAAATTCTAGCCCCACCCGACGAG
>SYOX01000043.1 GCA_005804885.1 Pseudomonadota bacterium | reverse complement strand
GAGCGCGCCGAGGGGGCGGCCGATCCCGGCGGGGCGCAGGCCGAGGCCGAGGGGGCGGCCGATCCCGGCGGGGCCGGGGCGCAGGCCGAGGGGACGGCCGATCCCGGCGGGGGGCCTGCGGAGGCGAAGATCGTCAACAAGATCAACCGCTTGCTCCCGCAGGAGGTGAGGCCGATCCCGACGATGGGCGACGCCGCTGCGGCGCTCGGGGAGCCGCCCTCGCGCTGGGACATGGGGGAGCCGCTGGCGATGGACGCGGCCTTGCTGGAGAGCCTGCGCGGCGTCAGGGCCGATCCGGGGAGCCTGCCCCGGCTTCAGGTCCAGGTCGGGCCGGGGCAGGTGGCGGACCTGCCGCTGCGCCACACCCACGTCAAGGCGGAGCTGACGGGGTACGAGGCCCGCGTGGAGGTCACGCAGCGCTACAAGAACCCCTTCGAGATCCCCATCGAGGCGGTCTACGTCTTCCCGCTGCCGGAGAACAGCGCGGTGGACGACATGCGGATGGTCATCGGCCAGCGCGAGATCCGCGCGGTCATCGAGCGCCGCGCCGAGGCCCGCCACGTCTACGAGGAGGCCCGCCGCGCCGGCCACACCGCCGCGCTGCTTGAGCAGGAGCGCCCCAACGTCTTCACCCAGTCGGTGACCAACATCGCGCCGGGCGGCGAGATCGAGGTCGTCATCCGCTACGTCCAGAGCATGACCTACGACAACGGCCAGATCGAGTTCGTCTTCCCCATGGTGGTCGGCCCCCGCTTCATCCCCGGCGACCCCCTCGGCGGGCCGGACTCGGGCGGCGGCTGGGCCAGAGACACCGCCGAGGTCCCCGACGCCTCCCGGATCACCCCGCTGGTCGTCGGCGGCGGGATGCGGGCGGGCCAGGACATCTCGCTGGAGCTCGTGGCCGAGGCGGGCCTGCCGATCCGGGCCTGGGAGGTGCCCACCCACGACGTCCTGGCGACCTCCCGCTCCACGGGCTTCGAACTGACGCTGGCCCAGAAGGACGAGCTGCCCAACCGCGACTTCGTCCTGCGCTACCGACTGGCCGGCGCCGCCCCCCAGGTCGCCCTCATGGCCCACCGCGTCGACGGCGAGCAGGGCGCCTTCGCCCTCATGGTCCAGCCCCCGAGCCTCGACCTTGAGGCCCTCGTCGGCCAGCGCGAGCTGATCTTCGTCGTGGACGTCTCCGGATCGATGTCGGGCCTGCCGCTGGTGATGTGCCAGGACGCGATGCGCCGCGCGCTGGGGCTGATGCGCCCCGCGGACACCTTCAACGTGGTGACCTTCGCCAACGGCACCCACCGGGTCTTCGACAAGCCCAGGCCGGCCAGCGACGCGAACGTGCGCGCCGCGCTCGACGCCATCAACCGCCTCAGCGCCGGCGGCGGCACCCAGATGCTCGACGCCGTCGACGAGGCCCTGAGCCCCTCCGTGGAGCCGGGCCGCCACCGCTACGTCTTCTTCCTGACCGACGGCTACGTCGGCAACGAGGCCCAGATCGTCGCCAGCGCCGGGCGCTTCGTGGCCAGAACCCGAGAGGGCGGCGGCGCCCGCGCCCGCGTCTTCGGCTTCGGGGTCGGCTCCAGCCCCAACAGGGCGCTGCTGGACGGGCTGGCCGTCGAGGGCGACGGGATCTCCTATGTGTCGACCTCGCGCGAGGACCCGGCGGTGGCCGTGTCGAAGTTCTTCGCCGTGATCGACCACCCCGTGATGACCGGGATCAAGATCGACTGGGGTGGCCTCGCGGTCACGGAGGTGGCGCCGGCGCGGACCTCGGACCTCTTCGCCTCGCGCCCGCTGGTGGTCCGGGGGCGCTACCGCAAGCCGGGCAAGGGCAAGGTCGTCGTCACGGGGATGGTCGGCGACACGCGGGTCCGCATCCCTGTCGAGGTCGAGCTGCCTGCGGTCGAGGCGAAGCACGCGGCGCTGGCGACCTTGTGGGCCAGAGAGCGGATCGGGGAGCTGGAGCGCGAGCTCTGGGAGGGTCCGAAGAAGAAGATCGAGGCCGAGATCACCGAGCTGGGGCTGGCCCACCGGATCGTGACGGCCTACACCTCGCTCGTGGCCGTCGATCGCAGCAAGAAGATCAGTAACGGCGCACCTTTGCGGATCGATCAGCCCGTCGACGCGCCCGAGGGCGTCGCGCCCGAGATGACCGGGGGGTGCATCGGCTGTCAGCGCCCCGCGGGCTTCGGATCGGCGCCGAGCAGCAGCCTGAACACCCTCTCGCAAGGTGGGGTCGGCAGCGTGCACCGCAGCAGCAAGGGCTACGGCGTCGGAGGCGGGGGCGGCGGCCTGGACGATCGAGGTGCTTCAGCGCCGCAGGTGCGGGTGTCCAACGGCGAGGTGTCTGGATCCCTGGATTCCCAGGTCGTCATGCGGGTCGTCCGACAGCACCAGACGAGGCTCCGGCGAGTCTATGAGACGGCGCTGAAGTCGAACCCGAACGTGTCGGGCAAGATCGTCGTCGAGGTGGTCCTCGACGCCGACGGCAAGGTCAAGCGCGTCACGATCAAGTCCGACACGATCAAGGACCCGAAGATCGCCGAGGGGGTGATCGCCGTCTTCAAGCAGATGCGCTTCCCGCCCCTCGGCGGCAGCGACGAAGTCACCTTCCAGTTCCCCATGATCTTCAACAACACCCAATGATCTCCTGTCGACTTCGATGACGGGCACGGCAACTCCCCCTCCTGTCCTCCCCCGAGGGGTCAGTGACCCTCGGCACTGCCTCCGCTGCGCAAGGGGGAGGGACGCTCGCGGTTCGGGCAAGGGGGAGCGGGGAGTCGACTTCGATGGTGCATACGTCGAGATCGGCGAGTCGACTTCGTTGATGGACACGTCGGGATCGGCGAGTCGACTTCGTTGACGGGCACGTCGAGATCGGCGAGTCGACTTCGTTGATGGACAAGGGGAGATCGGCGAGTCGGCTTCGTTGACGGGCAAGGAGGGATCGGCGAGTCGACTTCGTTGGTGGACACGTCGAGATCATCGAGTCGACTTCGTTGGTGGGATCTGCACGTTGACGGTCCACCCGGGCTCGCGCCCGGGCCTTGGGTTTTGTCCCGGGTCGCCCCGCCATCCGGCGGGGCTGGCGGCGGAGTGTCAGCGTGTGTGGGGTGTGTCACCCTTGTTGAGCTCAGATGAGATGTTCAGGGGCTCGCAAGCAGACATCGAGCGGTCTTGAGAGGGTCTGTCGCTTGAAGGTCGACGCCCCCTCGCCAGCCCCGCAGGGGCGTCCCTGGACAAATTGTAGGCCCGGGCGCAAGCCCGGGTGGACCGTCAACGTGCAGATCACCCCCAACGAAGTCGACCCGCCGATCTCGACGTGTGCGTCAACGAAGTCGATTCGATGATCTCGACGTGACCGTCATCGAAGTCGACTTTGCGATTGCCCTGGCCCGATGAAGGTTGATTACCACGCCCGACAGCGGCATGCTCCAAGCTCTTATCGGGATCGCACCTGCGGGCGCCTCAAGAGGGACGTCCGGCTTGTTCAGAGGCAGGGATGGCCGACAACGAGACCCACGGTCGCTTCGAAGACGTCCTCGCCGCGGCCAGACCAGAGCTGCGGCCCGTGTGCCAGTCCTTGCGAGATCTGATAACCGCGCTGGACGCGGACTTCGTCGAGGTCGTCTGGCCGAAGCAGAAGATCGCGAGCTTCGGTCTTGGGCCAAAGAAGATGACCGAGCACTACGCCTACATTGCCGTGTACGGGTCGTACGTGAACCTCGGCTTCTATCATGGCGCCTCGCTGCCCGATCCAGCGGGCCTGCTCGAAGGCTCTGGCAAGGTGCTCCGACACGTCAAGCTGCGCGACGTCCCGGCGACCCAGGCGATCGCGATCACCGAGCTGCTCCAGCGCGCGATCGCCGAGCGCAAGCGCGCTCTTGAGTGAACCCCACGCTCGACGAGCGTCCCACGCTCCTGGCACCGCCCCACGCTCCTCGCACCGCCCCACGCTCCTCGCACCGCCCCCCTGCGGGGGACGGGCTCGTCGGGTGGGGCTAGAAACTCGGGGTGGGCTGCGCCCTGTCGGTCGCAGGCCAGCGGGCGGCCGACAGCGGATCGAAGGGGAGGATCAGCGCGTCGTCGTTCAGAAGCACTCATCGAAGGCCGAGGCGCAGTCCGCGTCCTCGATGTCGAACTGGCCCGCGCAGGCGTTGCACTGAAACTCGACCTTGATGCCGAGGCAGGTCTGGCTGCTGGTGACGTTGTAGCCGTTGCGCTCCATGAACGTGGTCACGCAGGCGATCTCCGGGTCGGAGGCGGTGTCGGTGAAGGTGCACAGATCGGCGCAGGTCGTGACGCGGGCAGCCTCGGGCTCGGGCTCGGGCTCAGGCTCGGGCTCGGGGTTCGGGCTGGGCTCGGGGTTCGGGTCGTTGCCGCTCTTGTCGTCGAAGTTGCACTCGCCGCCCGCGCAGGTCAGCTCGCAGGTCGAGCCCGGCGCGCAGTCAAAGTTGCACTCGCCGCCCACGCAGTTGAAGTCACACGTCGCCCCAGAGTTGCAGTCGAAGTCGCACTGCCCGCCGTCGCAGCGACCCTCGCAGTTCGACCCCTCCTCGCACTCCAGGTCGCAGCTCCCGCCCTGGCACTTGAAGTCGCAGCTCTCGCCATCAGAGCAGACATCGCTGTTGTCGCCGCCAGAGTTGCCGTCGATGCAGCCAACCCAGGTGAGGCTTGCCATCGCCATGCCCACCATCCAATAGATATTTCTGTTCATGTTGCCTCTCGCTGTTGGTTCTTCCACACGCCATCGTGGGGTTCAGAGGGCGTCGTGGTGGCTTTGACCGTGTTGATTGAAGCAGCGCGGCAAATGGGGAGCAAGTTGCGACACAACGCAGTTGAAGGCCACAATCACAGCTTTGATGGCTTGTTTCAAGGCCGCTGGGGCGATCAGGCCCGCCCGCTGCCAAGGAGGCTGGGACCGGCTCAGCTTTGTGGGTTGATGGAGATCTTTTCCGCCCTGGCCAACGACGACGTCGTCATCGCCGTCGATGTCACCTGGCAAGGTCTGCCGGGGTGAGCCCCACGCTCGACGAGCGTGGGGCGATCGGGAACGTGGGCGCTGGGCTCGGGCGGCGCGCCGGGCTATAGTGGCGAGGCCAACCTCGGACCCGGATCGACGCGCCCATGGCCGACAACCTCAAGATCCTGCTGCTCCAGGCCCGCGCCGAGGGCGACCCGATGCTTGAGCACGAGCTGGCCTGCTTCAGCCAGACCTCCGGCCTGCCTCAGGGCGCCTTTGCGCCGCTCAACATGACGACGGGTCTGCTCGGGGCGGGCTGTCTGGACGGCGTGGGCGCGGTGATGATCGGCGGCAGCGGCGATTTTTCGGTGGTCCTGGGCGGCTTTGGCTGGCACGCGCCGATGCTGGAGCTGCTGCGTGAGATCGTCCGGCGCAAGGTGCCGACCTTCGCCTCCTGCTTCGGGCATCAGGCCCTGGCCCAGAGCCTCGGCGGGGATCTGGAGCGCGAGGACGGGGGCGGGGAGCTGGGCACCTTCGAGATCGCGCTGACCGAGCGCGGGAGGCAGGATCGGCTCTTTGGGCAGATGCCGCCGCGCTTCATGGCCCAGCTCGGCCACTTCGACCTCGTCCGACGGCTGCCGCCCGGGATGGACAACCTCGCCTCCAGCGCGCTGTGCGCGATCCAGGCCGCGCGGGTGCGCGGCGCGCCCATCGTCACGACCCAGTTCCACCCCGAGCTGACGGCCTCGGCCCAGCTCGAGCGCTGGATGCGCTACGTCGAGCATTACCGCCAGGAGGGCGAGACGATCGAGGCCGCCAGGGCCAGGGCGCGCGGGCAGGTCCACCCCAGCCCCGAGAGCGCCACGTTGCTGCGCCGCTTCCTCGAAACCGAGCTTGGGCTTGAGGGCCTCTCTGACCGGAGAGGCCCCAGCGCCGCCCCGGCGCTCGCCGAGCCCGACCCACAGGACAGCCCATGATCATCGCCCACCTCTCGGACCTGCACATCTCCCGCTTCGGGACGAGCCTGACCCAGACCCGCGCCCTGAGCCGGGCGGCCACCGAGGGCGACCCCTGGGAGACGATCCGGGAGGAGGCCGGCGGGTGGCGGATCCAGGCCCTCAGAGCGACCCAGAGCCGCCTGCGCTGGAAGGATCGCCTGCGCCTCGTCGATCCCTCGGGGATCATCCACGACGCGATCAAAATCAAGAAAGGTGAGGAGGAACAATCGGTTGCGGGCCTGGTTGCGCTGATGGAGCGCCGCCAGCGGGTGTCGGCGGGGGCGCTGGCGGCCAGCTTCCCGAGCGCGCAGGAGCTCGCGGCGCTCCTGGCCGAGGACTGGGACAACGGGAACCTGCGCTTCTGCGCGGTGGCCCACCAGCTGCGGCGAGACGCCCCGGACTGGCTGCTGGTGACGGGCGATCTGACGGACGACGCGGAGGGCTTCGAGCTGATCGAGGCGGGCTTTGCGCCCTTCATCGAGGCCAGGCGCCTCGTGTGCATCCCCGGCAACCACGACATCTACCCCTCGCCGCCGCTGGTGACGAGCCCCTCGGCGCGCAAGACCGAGGCCGGGAAGCGGCGCCTGTGGGGGACCTTCGCCGCGCGGGTCGGGATGCCGGCCGGAGGCAGCCACGTCGCGATGCTGGGGCCGTCGGTGGCGCTGGCCTGCCTGGACAGCTGCCACCCGCCGAGGATCCCGGCCAGCGCCTCGGGGCTGGTCCAGCTCCACGAGCTGCCGCAGGTGGTCGGGGCGCTGGACACGTTGGCCGGGGCCGAGGGCCTGCGGCTGGCCTGCCTCCACCACCACATCACGAACCCGCCCAGGACGGCCCTGGGCTCTTCGCCCTTCCAGCCGGGGATGCGGCTGCGCAATGCCCGGTCGGTGCTGGAGGCGCTGTCGGGCGCGGGCGTCTCGGTGATCATGAACGGCCACCGGCACCTGGGCTACCGCTACCAGCCCGCCGGCGGGCCGCTCTTCTTGAGCGCGCCCTCGACGACGATGGGCTGCCAGTCCGGGCAGCCGCCCTTCTACTGGCAGATCAACGTCGGCCCCGAGGGCCTCGGCGCCATCCGGGAGGTGCCCATCGAGGCGCTGGCGGCGCGCTGAGATCGGGCCGCTCGCCTTGACAGCCCTGTCGGCGGTCCTCACCTTCCTTGCGTCTGGCAACCCCGCCAGCGCGGGATCGATGGAGGTTGACCGTGGGACAGGACGTGCATCTCGACGACAGGAACAACCCTTCCGTGACCTTGATGGTGGTGCTGGGCGCGGCGGCGCTGACCTTCGTGCTCTCCTTTGTCCCCTTCGCGGGGCTGGTGACCTGGCCGCTGAGGCTCTTCTCGACCTTCATCCACGAGTCCAGCCACGCGCTGGCGGCCTTGCTCTCGTTCGGGTCGGTGGACTCGCTCGTGGTCTACCCCAACGGCAGCGGCGTGACGTGGACCAGCGGGGGCTGGCGCTTCTTGATCTCGTCGGCGGGCTACCTGGGCACGACGCTCTTCGGGGTGTGGATGATCTTGAGCGCGCGCAAGACGACCACGGCGCGGTGGGCGATGGGGATCACGGGCGCGATGGTGTTGCTCTTGACGGCGCTCTACGCCGGGCAGGGGGGCTCCCTGCCGGTCTTCGGCGGGGCGCTGCTGGCGCTGGGGATGATGACGGTGGCGACGCGCCAGGGGCTGCACGTGGCGCTGCGGCTGGTGCTGGGGTCGCTGGCGGCCTGCGCCCTCTTTGGCACGGTGGGTTACCTGTGGACGAGCGGGGGCCTCTTGACGTGGGTGCTGGGGCTGGGCAGCGCGGGCCTGCTGCTGGCGGCGGCGCGCTACACGGGCGGCGATTTTTCAAAGTTCATCGTGGCCTTCCTCGGCGTCCAGGTCAGCCTGGACGCGCTGCGCGACGTCTTCGGGCTCATCGGCCTGTCGGCCTTCAGCAGCGCCCACACCGACGCGGTCAACATGGCCAAGGCCTACGGGCTGCCGCCGCTTATCTGGGCGATGGCGTGGAGCGCGGTGGCGATCGTGATGGTGTCGGCGGCCCTCGGCGTGCTCTTCATGGACGCTCGCCGTCAGAAGGCGTCGGGGCGTTGAGGGATCGGCCGGATGGATCGCCGAGCCTGGCGTCGGGGCGCTGAGGGATCAGCCGGTCAGCTCGCCGAATCAGTCGGGCAGCTCGCCGAGTTTGGCGTCGACGTTGGTGGTCTGGCCGTCGCGGAAGACGCTGAAGGAGGTGGACTTGTCGGCGCCGATGAGCGCGACGAGGTTTCGCAGGCGGCTTGAGGTGTCGACCGAGGTGCCCTTGACGCTCAGGATGACGTCGCCGACGCGCAGGCCGGCCTTGGCGGCGGGGCTGCCGGGCTGGATGCCCCGGATGCGGACGCCGGTGGCCTCCTTGAGGCCGATGGACCTGGCCAGCTCCGGGGTGACGTCCTCGATGCTGACCCCGAGCCAGCCCCGTCGCACCTTGCCGTCCTTGATGAGCGCCTTCATGATCGGCTCGGCCATGTTGGTCGGGATGGCGAAGCCGATGCCCTGGTAGCCGCCCGAGCGCGACATGATGGCGGTGTTGATGCCGACCAGCTCGCCCTTCATGTTGACCAG